>DURL01000171.1 GCA_012837345.1 Bacteroidales bacterium | reverse complement strand
TTGTCAGTGTCGTTTAGCAAGTCAATGATGGGTCGTGACGTGAAATTATACTTTCAGGAAAATTTTTTTCCTGTACAAGAAATAGAGGAAGAGCCAGCCAATGGCGACATACCCGATGGCGAGCACCAGTGGTCTCCCGTTTTCAGGGAACAGGGCAGCAAACCCACCAAAGAAAAACTCATTGGCGTTGTGCCATTGAATGATCCGGTTGGCCAGGTAGATGGTGATAGGGTTCATGCCGATTACCACGAAGAAGAATGCCCACTTCCGCAGCTTCCATATGTCGATGATCAGGTAGAAGAGTGCCAGGAGCAGTAAACTCAAACCGCCCACCCAACAAACGAAAGAGCTGGACCATAGGATTTTGTTGATCGGGAAGGTGAGGTCCCAGATTTTGCCGACGATCATCATCAGGATGCCTGCCACAACCATCCAGAGTACCTTGTGCATGGGTTTCCTCTCTGTCATCAACAGCTCTCCGGTCAGCATCCCCAGCAATCCGGTTCCGATAGCGGGGATCAAAGCCAGTAACCCTTCGTTCTCCCCATATTCAAAACAGCAGAAACGTCCCGGCAGTAGCAGCCGGTCGACGTAGCTGGCGATGTTGCCTTGCATGGAATAACGATCCGGATCACCCAGGTCGGGTGCACTGAAAAGCACAAAAAGTAGCCAGTAGGAAAACAACAGTCCCCAGAACCAGATCACCCTGCTTTTCCAGTTTCTGGTATGCATGAAGATCAGTGCGGCGAACATCCATGCCAGGCCGATTCTTCCCAGCACGCTGGCATAACGCATGTTTTCAAAGTCGAAGCTGATGCCGTTGTTGTAAATGATACCGATGAACACCAGCAGGAGCCCCCTTTTAAAGATATGTCGGTAGAGTGACGTGCGACCATCTTCACCCTGCATTCGTTTAGCCGCGGAGAAGGGGAAGGAGACACCGGCAATGAATAGAAATAGTGGAAAGATCATGTCATAGGCATGGAATCCGTGCCATTCAACGTGCGACATTTGCCCGGCCCACCATTGCAATGCCGGCAATCCTGTGAGTGAGCCGAGCAGGATGAAGATCTCTTCTGCACCCATGATCCAGAACATGTCGAATCCCCTTAGTGCATCGAGCGATCGCAACCGTTCCGGTTCTGTTTTTTTCTTTTGTTGTTCCATGATGTAGTGTTATGCTTTTTTTGTTCCAGATCTTACAGAGCAGGTTATTTCTATATCAGGAGAGGGTTGAGTCTTTTGAATTCCTCTACCCCATTGCAAAATTACCAATAATATTTGGTTTTCTCGTTTAAATGAATGAAACAAACGAAAGGATTGAAAATTCGATTTCAATCCTTTCAAATGATTATGTCATTCATTTACAATGGTCTAGTACCCTTCTGTCTGTATGATGCTACCCCCCGATTTGTCGATCTCACGCTGTGGGATGGGGTAGATGTGATGGAGTTGCTGAAAACCGCGACTGCCCAGCACCTCGCCGGCAATGCCCCATCGCTTGAGATCACGGAATCGATGTGACTCAAAGCCCAGCTCCACTCTGCGCTCGTGTTGTAACCATCCGGTAATCAAGGTGATGCTTGTTTCCTCTATCTCCCTGTCGGGAAGCGTTCCTGCCGGTGGTAAAACGCCGTTGACGGTGATACTGTTGCGTGCTCTTGCCCTGATCCGGTTGATGATCGAAATTGCTTCTCCGGGGTTACCGCTATTCAGCAATGCTTCTGCCTTCCATAGCAACAGATCGGCATAGCGGATGTAGATCTTGTTGGCCGGCGCATCGTCATCACCCTTATATTCACCGTTGAGTGTTCCCAGGATCTTATTCACGTTTTTCATCTCCGTGTCTACCGTGTAAAACAGTCGCGGATCATTCTCCTCGAAGGCTTCGATAAAGGAGCTTTCCGGTGCCACGAAACCCCATCCCAGGAGGGCACACAATCCGTTCCCCCTTCTTGGTGTTTGTGCCGACTGGTGGTCATAGCAGAAGATCACCTCCTCCTCAGTAAATTCTTTTTCTACATCAAAACTGTCGAAGTAGTTTTCATTGAGGTCGTAAAAGTGGGTAGCCTCCACGCTGTTAACATGAGTGATCACCTCCTGCCAGTTCTCGTTGAAGAGCGCTGTCTTGGCCTGCATCGCGATCACAGCCCCCTTTGATACTCTCCATTTTTCGGTCGGGTGGGCGTATTTCGCATCGGGAAGCAGCGTGCGGGCACTGGCCAGATCCTCGTTGATCTGTTGCCATACCTCATCGGCCGTAGCCCTCACCGCAATCTCATAGGCCTCGTTGAACGACTCCAGGGGTTTGATCAGGAGGGGGACACCCCCGAAGTTGGTTACCAGATCGAAATAGTAAAAGGCACGCAGGAAGTAGGACTCGCCCAGGAGCCTGTTCTTCTCGACAGCATCGAAATTGAGCTTCGTCATCATCTCTTCGTTGGTGAGATAATCGATGGCAGTATTGACCCTTGAGATACCTTCGTAGTTGTAGGCCCACTGTCCGTTGAATCCACCGTTGGAAGCAATGAAGCTGAAGTTGTTGAACTCATCCATCCAGGCTTGGTCTCCGTCGGGGTTCCACTTCTTCTGCATGTCATCCGAAGCGATATCCTGCAGTATGAAATCATTGCGGGTCACCGTGCCGTCGTCCCACCCCCATTCACCGATGATATTCAGAGTGCCGGAGAGCAGTTGGTAAGATGAACTCACTGCATACTGTATGGTTGTCTTGGTGGGTTGCATGTCCACCTGTTCGGGTGTGAGCAGGCCTATGGGGTCTTTCGACAGGTAATCGTCACATCCTGCAATCAGCAGGAGGAAGAGACCCGGTATCAGGAGCTTGTGATAATTATTCATTGTTGTTATGATTTGAATGGTTTAAAATGATAGATTAACGCCACAGACAAACATTCTTGATTGTGGATAGGTACCCATGTCCATCAGATCGGTCGATTCTGCATCCAGACCGGTGTAGTTGGTCAGGGTGAAGAGGTTCTGTGCAGAAACATAGAGCCTCAGGTTGCTGATGCCGGCACTCTTAAACCGGTTAATCGTATACCCCAGCTCCACATTTTTCAGTCGGAAGTAGGAGGCATCCTCTACAAAGATGCTCGATGTACGACTGCTACCGTTGTCGGTAAAGCTGACCCGTGGGATCGCATTTGTAGATCCCTCCCCGTCCCACGCTCCCAACACGCGGGTGGTGTAGTTGAAGGGACGCGTGTCGTAATCCACGATCTTCTTCGAGTCGTTGTATCGCTCTACCTTTCCCACACCCTGGAACATGACTGAGAGGTCAAACGCCCTGTAGGAACCTGATAAGTTGAGACCATAGAGCAGACCCGGGTTGGGGTCACCAATAAAATCGCGGTCGTTGTCATCGATGCGGCCGTCATTGTTCAGGTCCTTGAAGCGGATATCACCCGGCACCACGGTCGGATTGGTGGTTGCAAAGAGCTGTGAGCTTATCTCCTGCGTGTTTTGGTAGATCCCCTCAAAAACATATCCGTAGTAGGCATTTAGGGGGTGTCCCGCTTCTGTTCGGGTCACCTGGCCGATCAGGCTGGGCAGGTTGGGGTGTAGTTTCTCTACCCGGTTTTGTACTGTTGCCAGGTTGGCGTTGATGTTGTACTTGAAGGCGTTCTCGCTGTTGCGCAGCACCAGCCCGAATTCCCAGCCGCGGTTGCTCACTTCGCCGGCGTTGACAATGGTAGGTTGTACGTCTCCCACGATACCGGGCAGGCTGATGGGCAGCAGGATATCGGTGGTATATTTCCGGAAATAGTCGATGCTCAGGTAGATCCTGTTCTTCAGTAATCCTGCATCCAGCCCCATGTTGTACTGTGTGGTGGTCTCCCACTTCAGATCCGGGTTCCCGTAGCGGGAGATCAGATATTTGTCACCCTCCTTGCGGATCAGGGTGAGGTAGGCATAGTTGTCGATCTCCTGGTTGCCCAGCTGTCCCACACTGCCCCGCAGCTTTAGGTCCGAGAGCCAGTCATACTGCTTCATAAAGGCTTCTTCGTTCAGTTTCCAACCCGCCGACAGTGAAGGGAAGTAACCCCACTGGTTGTTTTTCGCGAAGCGGGAGGAGGCATCCGCCCTGAAGTTGGCGGTCAGCATATACTTCAGGTCATAGACATAGGTCAATGAGGCGAAGTAGGACATCAGTGCCCACTCCGAGCCACTGCCCCCGTTCCAAAGATCCTGTTCGGTGCTGCCGAAATCGATATACCGGAAACTGGGTGAATCATATTCATATCTTCTGCGGGAAGCACTGACACCTGATCCGTAGTTGTTGATGAACTCACTCCCCACCAACGCATTGATTGAATGAAGATCCAATAATTTGTCGTAACTCAGGGTGTTGTTCCAGGTGAAGGTCAGCTCTTCGTCGCGCGATTCATCCAATCCATTGGGTCTGTTCTGCCGTCCCAGTCCACGGTCGATCTCACTGCCACCCCCGTCATCATCACCGAAGTTGGGATAGAATGCCTTGTTGTGTCGGTAGTTGAGGTCGATCCCCACGTTTGTTCTGAACTTGAGCTCATTCTCCGGAAGAAACGATACCTCTCCAAATAGGTTGCCGAAAGTCTTGAAGTGTGAGCGGGTGTCGTCTGTAAAGTATGCCAGTGCAATCGGGTTCTGTGTCCATTCATACTTGTCACTCTCCCATCCGCCTGTATCTCTGTTGTTATGTAGGTAAAAGGGAAGGTCGGTGAAAGGATCCCTTTCCGAATAGGTGGGATCATCGGGTGATTTGAAAACCGCGATCACCGGCGGTCGCAGCATCGCGTGACGGATGATGCCGGGAGCATCTCCCTTCGAAGAGAGCTTATCCTGTACCGCGTAGGAGAGCTGCATGTTGGTGCCCACGCTGATTCTTTTCGACAGCTTCGCGTTGATGTTGGTACGGAAGTTGAAGCGCTGGTACTTGTCGTTGTCGTATACCACGATGCCGTTCTGGTTGACATATCCCGCCGATAACAGGTATTGCAGCTGGTCACTCCCCCCGCTGGCGGTCATCTGTATGTTTTGGGCATATCCCGGCTCAAATATCTCATCGAGCCAGTCGGTATTGGCAAACCCGCTCCTTCCCTTATCGCCCGTGTAGGGATTGGTGCCCGAATAGCCGGCATTGTGCCATGCCTTCTCCACCACGTTCATGTATTGTGTCGCATTCAGCATCGTGGGCAGGTTGCTCACCTGTTGTACCCCGGCGTAATAGTTGATATCCAGTTTGGTTTTTCCCTTGACACCGCTTTTGGTGGTGATCACGATCACACCCGCTGAGGCTCTCGATCCGTAGATGGCTGCCGCGGAGGCATCTTTCAGCACCGTCATCGATTCGATATCGGCCGGATTGATGAATGAGAGCTCGCGTGTGGGCACCCCATCAATGATGTAGAGGGGATTGTTGTTGCCGATGGTTCCCTCACCGCGGATGCGGATATCGATCTCGTCACCGGGGGCTCCCGTGCTCTGTGTCACCTGCACACCCGCCACCTGGCCCTGGAGGGCCTGTCGTACATCGGGCACCCTTCGTCTCTCCATATCTCCCATGCTTACCGGTGCTACCGCTCCGGTGAGGGTCGATTTCTTCTGAACGGTGTATCCCACCACTACCAGCTCATCCATGAGTTGTGTCTCCGGCTGTAGTCTGATATCGAGGGTGACTGTGCCGGTGACGCTGATCTCCTGGCTGCTATACCCCACGTAGGATATTCTCAGGGTACTGTTTACAGGAACAGAGAGTGTAAAGGCTCCGTTGAGATCGGTCACAGTGCCTATCTCCGTGCCTGTAACCAGGATTGTCACACCGATCAGCTCCTCGTCGGTCACGGCATCCCGTACGGTACCCGTGACATCCACGTAGCTCTGTGCCTTCAATGCGAAGGCAAAGCTGATTGATAATAAAATGAATAGTACTTTTTTCATGTGAATATAGATTGAATTTATTGAAATGATACAATTTTATCTCCTGCGAGCAGACGATCACCCTCTTTGCGGATCTTCGTTCCCGATGGCAGCTCCATGACCAACACAGCCTCGTCGGCCGGAAGGGTAATGGTACTGCTCTTGTTTACTGACTTAGCGAGGTAACTTTTCGTCAGGATGTCGAAGAGGTCTGTCTCTTCTCCCCGGGTCTCGTAGACAATTTTCTTTTGTTCGGTATGAGGATTATAGATCAGGTAACAGGGAAACGGTTTCTTCGCATAAAAATCGGTCACATTGCAATCCAACTTGAGGATTCTCTCCACGTTGGTTGTCTCTACCATGGCACCCAGGATGCCCACGGGGGCAGTGCTGTAGACACTGAACATCGATTCAACCGGGTTGTCGGGGTGCCACTTGGGTCCGTCACCGATAGCCACCGGATGCACCCCTTCAAGTTCCGGCTTTTGATAATCGTCTGCATACCGCAATCCTTCGTAGGCAATCAGTGAACGGGTGAACTCCTGCATGCCCGGTAACCATTGGTGCTCGTCAGGTATCTCATCAGGGAAGAAGAGACGGCAGGCATTCACATTGTTGAGCATCCATCTGCCGATGGCCCTGGCAAAGCGGGGTTCATATTTTACCATGGGGACCAACGGCATGGCCAGCTTGATGCTGTTCATCATGAATGCATACCCTCCTCCGTCGGTGATGCTGCCCTGGAGACCGCTCACATCATAATCACCCCATTTGTCGACGATGACCCCCCAGCCGGTCCGTCCCTCCGGGTTCTTTGCACCCTCAAAGATCCACTCCAGCATGCGTGTCACATCATAGCTCGTGCCCTCCTCGGCGTTCAGCCGGGCAGCCGTGTAGGCTCCCATGGGCAGCAGGATCTCGTAGAAACGACTCTCCTGTTGTTTGTTCAACGCTTCAATGGCGTTTTTTGCGTGGGTCAGGTAGCGCTCATCCCCGAACTTCTTGTAGGCTGCATAGAGCACGTAGCCATGTCCACCGGCAGCATCCTGCTGCAGGGGTATCTGGTTCACCATACCTTTCATCTCCGCGTAATCGAAGTAGGAGTAATCGTAGTTGCCATTCAAGATAGAGTCGGCCTTGCAGAACTGTTCCGCGATACTGCGCTGGATAAATTCACTGTTCTCCACGTCGGGGTAAAGGTCACACAGGTTATAGTAGAGCACGTTGGGAAACAGGTCGTACCACCAGTCACGCCCGTAGCCTCCACCCAGGAGTGCCACCTCGGGAGTGGTGTTGTTCATCATGATGTTCCACCCGTTACTGGAGTTGAAATAGTTTTGAATCATCTTGACGAAGTTGTAACCCTGTTGATTCGTCTTGTCAATACCTACCAGGCTTCCTCCCAGCAGTACAGCCAACGAGTTGAGGCTCTCATGAAACTCGCCGTTGTTGTTGTCGGGTCCCTGTCGCACATCATGCAGTGCGGTATAGAGGCCAAACGTCACCTGGGGGAAGTTCCGCTGGTTGTGATCCAGCCAGATCAACGCTCCTGCCGGCAGATCAGCATGGAAATCGAAGAGATAGGCATCAAAGGCAACTGCTTTTTCTTTCCAGTTGATGATCTTATAGGGCTGCGGATCTCCCGGCATCAGCTCAATTCTTTCTATGGTTGTTTGTGTTACTCTCTGTCCATAATCCGGATCATTGCTACAGGAGAAGATGTGGAGCAGGCAGAAGAGCAATAAAAGTGTTTTAATGTGTCGAATCATTGTTTTTTGTTCTTTATATTGTTAATCATTCACGTTCTAAGGAGACAAGATCATGGTCTATCTCACGGATGATGTTCTTTGCCAGCGGCAGTGAGAGCAACTGCACGGCTCCCACGATCACCAATGCATATTTGAGGGCGAAATCTTCGGAAATGAGGTAGACAAACGAGATGAAGAGTGCCATGCCAAAAGCCCTTCCAAAAAACAGACCGATCTCGTGACTCAGGATGTAGGCATACTCGTTTCGCTGTTCAATGGCTTTCACCGCATCAATGGTTTTCATCATGGTGGGGAAGTAGGCCAGGTCATGCAATGGCTGGAAGAGCACCTTGCAGAGCACGAAGAGGATCACCCCCACAGCAGAGAAAAGGAGGGCATTGAACAGGGTACCCAGGAAGAAAACAATCAACCCGAAACCGAAGATGGCCATACGGTGTTTCGGTTTAGCGATCCGTCCCAGCGTATAGACCAGGATGGCGGTGATGGCGCCTCCCACACCCTGAATCAATCCCAGTGATCCCTCATCGCCCACCAGCCGCATCACCAGGATAGCCGGTGCTGTGACCAGGAATCCCTGTACCATCCCCTTCAGGGCAGCCAATGTCAGCAGCTTGCGCCAGAGTGGATGAAAGCGGAGATAGAAGAATTTCCGCTGCACGGGATTGCTGAATTTGCCTTTCGACAGTACTAGGCATGCCGAGATAGCGATCAGCAGGCTAAACAATGTGATGATCTGGTAGCCGTTGTTCACCTCCAGCACCGAACCAAAGAGATACTTCCCCTCGATGGTGGCAAGGAAGGCTCCTACAATCAAGGGTACCGTGATGCTCCAGAGCGAGAAGAAGAAGGATTCCAGTCCGAAAAAATAGTTTCGGTTTTCATCGTTGGTTGCATTCAGCGTAAGCAGGTAACGGTTGGTCCAGAAAAAACCGGTGGATGCACCAAGGATGAAACCGGTGAAACCCAGTTCCAGGATGCCGATGGATGAGACAAACATCATCACCATCAGGACGATGGCTGAGATGATGATGCCGAAGCCGTACAACAGGGCAGAGCCGAACTTCCTGAGCATGACCCCGTTCAATACTGAAGTGACCACCACTCCCAGGTACATGCACAACTGGTAAATAGCCACATAGGCCGGACTGCCCGTATTGCGCATGATGTAAGCCCCGACGAAGATCTCGATGATGGGCAGCAGCAGCGCATAAAGCATGTTGGTTGCCAGAAGTGTCCGTATGTTCAGCGGTTGGGAGCGGAAAAACCGGTATTCCCCGAAAATATTCTTCAGCATCTGGTTATGTCAGGCTATTGAGTATCTCACTGATTGAAAAGCGGGCACCGCAGATCACCTCATCACTGGCCCCATAGTAGATTGTCAACCGATCGCCATCGCGATGGTGACCGTTGGTGAATACCACATTGCCGAAGAAACCGGTCTGTTCGTAGGGCGCCGTCGGCTCCATGATCGGATCCACGCTTCTTGCCAGCACCTTTGAGGGATCCTGCAAATCGAGTAGCAACGCCCCCAGGCAATAGCGATGGTCACTATCCGCACCATGGTAGATCTCCAGCCATCCCTCATCGGTTTTGATGGGCGGGCCCCCGGCACCCACACGTGCCGAGTCCCATGATCCTTCGCGGGTGACTGCAATGCACCTGTGGTTGCCCCAGTGGATCCTGTCGGGTGACTCCGCAATCCATATATAGTTACCACCCAGTTCAGGACTGCTTGGACGATGCAGGGCGTAATAGTGGTTGTTGATCTTCTCCTCGAAGAGGGCACAATCCTTGTTGTGTGGAGGGAAGATCATCCCTTTTCGCCGGAGCTCACGACCATCGCGGGTGATGATCATTCCCACACCAACTGCCACCGGTGATACTTCGGTATAGGTGAGGTAGAAGCCATCATCCATGGTGGCAATACGGCAGTCCTCGATTCCAAATGATTCGAGTGCCCCTTTCCCGTAAATGGGTGGATAGGCCGGGTCCTCCTGAAAATGGATGTCATCCTCACTATATACCCACCGCAGATAGGAGAGAGTGGTGAGGTAGTCCTGACCGCGATAGCGTATCACACGCGGATCAGATGCGTCCAGGCGTGGATCATCCTGGTTGAAATGCATGATTTCTATCTCTCCTCTATCATTGTATAGCGGGAAACTGATCATTCCTTCCTGCTGTTTGGGCCTCTCAGCAACTCTCAGTAACAGCCAGCTCTTTCCGTTCATTCTGCATACACCCGGGTTGAGCAGGCAGGTGATCTCCATTCCTTCTATGCCCGGCTGCAGATCAGCTGGTCTGAGCAAAGGATTTTCTTTAAAACGTGTTGCGATATCCATGATAATAATGTTTGTTCAGACCAAAATTAGGCAATCGTCGCGATCGGGGGTATACTATTGTTTCAAATGAGTATACAAAATGAACAAGGTGCGAAATGGAAGCTATTTGGTTCATATACAGTGAGTGATTGCAACTCCATAACCGGAATTTTATCGTATATTTGAGGGACGATTTGTAAGAAATGAAGAAGTTGTTGTCTATATTTTTTTTGTCCTGTACGGCTACTCTCTTTTCGGGTAACTACGATATCAGGGTGCTGAGCAACAAGGATGGGTTGTCGAACAGTTCCGTGAACGTGGTATTTCAGGATTCGAACGAACTGATGTGGTTTGGTACCTGGGACGGTCTGAACCGTTACAACGGGAAAGAGTTCCGGATATACAAACCGGTGGCAGGCGATGACCGGAGTATCAGCAACAACATCATCCGCGATATTATCGAAGAAGAAAAGGACTATCTCTGGATTGCCACTGACTGGGGAATCAACAGGATGAATGTCAGGGAAGGTACGTTTGAACGTTTTTTTGTGGATTCACTGTACCGTGAGATCACCAACGAGCACTCCTATCTTATTGCGGGTAACAGCCGGGGGGAGATTGTTGCATCAGTTTATCAGCAGGGGATTTATCTCTTCAACCGTGCGCTGCACCGTTTTGAACCCCTCTATACCGATCAACAGCTCAACATCAGGAAGATCATCCTGGGAGAGCGTGATCAGCTCTGGGTGCTGACAAATGAGAAACGGCTCTACCGGATGGATATCAGGATGGTGAATCAGCATCCTGCCATCGTCAAAACCACTCCCTTTATATTGCAGCAGGATGTGGTGCAGATTTTCACCTGCTCCTCCTGCGAGTTGCTGGTGCAGACCTCAGATCAGCAGGTTTATCAATATGATGACCTCCTACAGGTGATGCGTCCACTACAGACAGACAATAATACCGGTTACCTGAATGATATCGGCTTACTGGAGGGCTCGGTATACCTGGCCACTTCGAAGGGCCTATTCCGTTACGAAGTGGGTGATAAGGTGCAGCCTGTGATCACCGGGTCAAACATACTGGATATATATATTGGCACACAGGAGATCATCTGGGCGGGAACCGATATGAAAGGAGTATGGAAGGTGGTGCCTCACAGCGAGAAGTTTCAGACAACCTTACTGGAGGAGATTGCAGATGGCGAGGATCAGAGCATCGGAGCGGTCAGAACGTTTCTGGAAACAGATGCTTCCACCCTTTGGGTGGGTACCAAGGGTTCCGGGATATTTCGTTTTACTGAAAACGAGCATACCGGAACAGTAGAATACAAGCAACAGTTCACCACTGCCGACGGGTTGGCGAGCAACGCCGTGTACGCGATGGCGGAGGGAACAGGAGGAATATATTGGGTGGGGACCGATGGTGAGGGATTGAACTACTTCGACCCTGTTAGCGGGCACTTTCAACAATTGGGGCTGCCTGCCGCTCTCTCGTTCTCGTCGGTATATGCCATCCAGCCTCTTGCAGATCACGTGTTATGGATCGGCACCAGCGGCCAGGGAATGTTCCGACTGGTGATTGACCCGTCATCCCATCCATATCGTGTCACCGATTACCGGCAATATCTTTTCAGGGAAGGTGAGCCGTCACTTAGCAACAACATAGTCTATTCCATTATCTCAGGAGGCGATGATCATCTCTGGATCGGAACCCGTGGCGGTGGCGTCAATCGTTTTGATCTGCGAAGCGGCATTTTTGAACAGCTTCGTCTTTCGGAGGGAAACGCCGGCTATTACGGACGGGATGATGTGATTTCACTGTTTCACGATGGTGAGAATAATCTCTGGGCAGGAACCAGCATGGGGTTAAACCGTTTTAGCCTTAAGGATGACGATAATCCCCCGGAGGTGAACAGGTTCACGGAAGAGGATGGATTGCCCAACAACACCATCCATGGCATGCTGATGGATGATGGTGAGAATCTGTGGGTGAGCACCAACAACGGATTGGCCAAGTTGATACCCGAGAACGGCTCTTACAGGATTATCTCTTACTTCGCTGATGACGGGCTACAGAACAATGAATTTTCTGACGGAGCCTCCTATCAATCTCGTTATTCCCGTTACTTCTATTTCGGTGGGATTAGCGGTTTCAGCAGATTTAATCCGTTGGAGATCAGTCATAGCGAGTATATGCCCTCCATATGGATGGATGCATTTTATGTGGATAACATGGAATCGACCCTTGCCTATTACCTGGAGGATAGGAAAGGTGAAAAATGTCTGACCCTGTCGCATGGGATCAAATCATTCGGTTTTTCCTTTGTTCCCATCGACTATCTGGCATCCAGCAAGTGTGAGATTTCTTATATGCTGGAGGGGTATCATCGTGAATGGGTGAACATTGGGACATCCAATACGGCGGTTTTTACCCATCTTCCCAAAGGAAGTTATCTGTTGAAAGTGAGAAGCAGCAACGCCAACAAGATATGGGGAGGAGCACTTTTCACCCTGCCGGTAGTGATCACTCCTCCATGGTGGGACAGCAGGGTCGCCTATCTGATGTATGTTCTTCTCACAGCGGGTATACTCTATCTGGTCAGGAAGATTACCCTCTATCGAATGAAGGTGGCAGATGATCTGAAGATGAAGGAGATGGAGAATCGTGCGATGGAGGAGATCCATCAGGGAAAACTCAGCTTCTTCACCAACATAGCGCATGAATTTTCCAACTCGCTGACGCTCATCTACGGCCCCTGTGAAAAACTGATCGAGGAGAACAGGGGCAGTTATCTGACCCGGAAATATCTGCAGGTAATACGCTCGAACGCCCAACGGATGCAGAAGCTTATCGAGCAGTTGGTGGAGTTTAGAAAAGCGGAAACGGGTCACCTGCAGCTTGTGCCGGAAAGCGTGGATCTCCCCGAATTGTTTCGTTACGCGATCGACCACTTCCTGGAGATACTGGAACAGAAAAAAATTGAATGTACTTTCACCTCCTTGCCGGAGCAGATAATCTGGCGGACCGACCGGGAGAGCGTCGAGAAGATTGTTTTCAATCTGCTCTCGAACGCCGTCAAATACACTCCCGAGGAGGAACAAATCAATGTGATGCTTGCCCGGGAAGGCGATCGGTTGACGATCACGGTTACCAACAGCGGGGTGGGCATCTCCCCGGAGTGTTCCGAACGACTCTTCGACAGGTTTGAGGTGTTGAATCAGTTTGAGAAGGAGCTGACGACACCCCGGCGTTCCCGCCACGGGATCGGACTGGCTTTGTGCAGGAGTATCGTGCAGGTGCTGAAGGGAGATATCATCCTGCAGAGTGACGGAGTAACGTTTACCACCTTTGTGGTGACCTTGCCGGAAATGGCTGCGGCATCATCCGGCGAGACTGCGCTGCAGATACCCCCGGGGAAGCAGGGCGTTGCCCGGGTTACAGATCTCTCCCTGCAGGAATCGACCACCGTGAATCGGCAGGTGGAACAGGATCCTTTCACCAATCCCGGCGAAGCGTACATCCTGGTGGTAGAGGATGATCCTGAGATCCGTTCCATGATCAGCGATCTCCTTCGTACAGATTATCGTGTGGTGGAGGCATCGAATGGGAAGGAGGCATTGGAATTGTGTGACAGACAGAGACCAAAACTGGTGATCAGTGATATCCTGATGCCGGTAATGAATGGAGTAGAGCTTGTGAAACAGATGAAGCATGCCGAGTCAACCCGACACATCCCCATCATTCTACTCTCCTCACAGAAATCAATCGAAAACCAGATTGAAGGATTTGAATCGGGTGCCGACGCCTATATTGGCAAACCATTCAACATCAGGCACCTGGAGGTGCTGGTGCAGAGTCTGTTGCAGAAAAAAACGATTCTGGAAGATTACAGTAATTCCTCCTATTACGCACTTGATCAGTATGAAGGGACCCTGATACACAAAGAAGACAAACAACAGATCGAAAGTATTCTGCATGTGATCTACGATCATCTCAGCAACGAAGATCTCTGCATCGATTTTATCGCCAAAGAGACCACCATCAGTAAGATTCAGCTTTACCGCAAGATGAAGCAGATCACCGGAAAGACACCAACCGAATTCATCCGGTCGGTCAGACTGACACATGCCGCCAAGCTGTTGAAAACTACTCACGGTAGTGTCAAGGAGATCATGTACGCTTCCGGATTCAGCAACAAAGCGTATTTTTACAGGGAGTTTCAGAAGCGGTACAGCCAAACCCCCGGTGAGTACAGAAAAGATGATTCGGAATCATGATTTCTATGATGAAATGATGGTGAGTCTCTAAAAATTGCTGAAATCAACGAACCTAATCACAAATTTGCTATATTTGTCATTCGAGTCATTAAGAAATGCAATTTTAAGATTGTGGAGATTCCTTCAAAAAAGATTTCGGTTTCAACACTTTTCTTCTTTCTCACTACTCTGATTCTGGCCATCTTATTGTGGGTGAACAATGACAACAGAGAGAAAGAGAGAGGTTACAACAGTTCATCGGTGATGAACAGGATCACTTATCTTCAGGAGCTGGCACTGGTGAAACACAATTACACGGGTGTGATCAGCTATAAGGATTACATGAAGATCCTGAATCTGAACGTTCCGCTCACCGATAAGTACTTCTTACTAAAATACCATGGTTACATCAAGGCTGGTGTCGACTTTAACCAGATCACAACTCAACTGGTGAATGACACCACCATCTCAGTGACACTTCCCAAACCCCGCATCCTCGAAACGGTGATTGATGAAAACTCTATTGAGGTCTATAACGAAAGCGACAATGCATTTAACCCTATACGGATCACTGATTATAATGAAGCCCTGATCCGTGAGAAGCAGGTAATGGTGAATGACGCACTGAAACAGGGTATTTTGGATGAGTCGACAGATCAGGCCAAAATGGTGCTTCGTTCATTGTTGAGTGAGATGGGATTTCGTGAGATCCGTATCAGTGAACAACTTGTGATACCGCAGCTGCGTTAAGTTTTCAGCCTGTAGTTGGTTTTTTAGTCGTTTTATTTGACATTTTTTCTTTACATTTCGAATACCAAATACCAAACAGCAAGACATACATATGCGATTTACAGTCCGACTTTTTCTTTTCTGGGTTTCTGTTTTTTTGATCTTTTACCTGGCTGTGATAGGGGTTGTCTACCTCTTCTGGCAATTGCACATTGAATTCTGGCAACTTGCCTTGGTTTTTTTTCTGGTGGGAGTCATTCCTCCTGCGCTGATTACAGCCTATTTCTTCCGACGGTTGGAATACATGGAAACAGAAAAACTCGATCCGCCCACCTTTACGGGACAAAAGAAAGCCCGTTTCACCTTTCACCCAAGAACCCGTAATCCATTTGATGAGGTGATGCAACGTGTGGACCGTCAGTGGATCATCTCTTATTCAGATCGCGCAAACAGAGTGCTGAAATTCAGGACCGATGCGAGAATGATGTCCTGGGGAGTGGGAGGATATATCCATATGGATCAAGAAGGAACAGTGGAGGTCATTGTCTATCCAATTTATTCCAAATCCAAACGCGAGGAGCTGATGCTTACGCAATTGCTGCGGGTTATGGCCTCTGTACTCAATAACGGGGTTACGACCATAAACGACTGAACAGAAGTGAATCAATAGGGAGCTTACTCGCCCGGTTGTTCGCAGTAGCGGATCACCTCCTCGTTTACAAAACGGAGAAAATCATGGTGCGCTTCTTTCGTGATCATATGGGGATAGCTCAGGATCAGCAGCTCCTGGGGCTGCGCTTCGAGGCGATAGGGGAGATGCAGGAAACGATAGGGGGTAAGCGTGAACCCTGCCCTCTCGTAAAACTGGAGTCTGCGTACCGACAGTTCATTGACCAGCGGATCAATTTCTAAGATAATGGTATGCTCACTGTCACGGAGATAGCGGAGCATCTCAGAACCATAACCCTGACCGCGGAGCTGCGGTACGACTGCCAGATGTTCCAGGTAGCGGTAATTATCCCACTCCCAGAAGAATAGCAGACCGGTAAGCCTGTTCCCCTCCCACGACGATAACGGATAGAAACGCTCATCGGTACATGCCAGGAGATGATCCTCCATTTTTCTCCGTTCTGCTACCGGGAAACTCTCCTCATAGAGTCTCCAGACACTCTGCCATCGTTCCTGTTCTTTGGGGTCAATTCTGAAAAATTCCATTCCGGTAAAACTTAAATCTCACATATGCCGTCGACAGTGCAGGATTTGCCCCTGGTTACTGTCATCTTTTTCTCCTTGTCTGTACGCTTCTTCCAGTGGTTGTGTGCTTTTCTGAGCACCTTGAGAAAGAGATCAACGGGTTCTGAACCGACAATGGCCTGTCGACGGTCCATCAGAAAGGTGGGGACAGTATCAAAACCCAGGTTGGCCATCTCCTGGATATCCTGTTTGATGTCGTAGCGGTAGTCATCGCTATCGAACATCGAGCGGATTGTCAGCTCATCCAGTCCTGCATCCATTCCGATAGATATCAGCAACTCCCGGTCGCTGTAATCTTTTCCCTCCTCAAAATAGGTCTTGGAGAGACGACGCAATACTTCAGAGTCTTTACCGATGGTGGCTGCCAACTTGATTAACCGGTGAGCATCGTGCGTGTTGGCTGCAATTGCATTTGGCAGATTGAATCCCACGCCGGCATCATCTGCCAGCTGTTTCACCCCGGCAAACATCTGATTCATCTTCTCTTCCGTGATACCTGCAGTTTGCATCAGATATTCAGTAACAGGGTATCCTGCACCGTTGTCCGGCAGATCAGGGTTGAGTTGAAATGCTTTCCACTCCAGTTCTACCTCATCGGCATGTTCGAATTGTTGCACTGCTTTCTCATAATGCATTTTGCCTATATAACAATATGGACACATGATGTCGGTCCATACTTCCACTTTCATCTTTTCTGCTTCCATTTTCTTTTTTTACAATCTAATAAAACAAACAGACCGTAGCTTTTGTTTATTCTCATGACGGGTTTGTTCAATGCCAATGACATTATCAACACATTTATTCCGAAAATTTTTACCTTTGTCCTTCGCATTTTTTTTTGGGTGTAATCCAGCATCATTGTCTTTTTTTTATTGACACAACGATGCCGGGAGAGAAACCTCTGCGACGTTGAACAAAAAAACAGACGAAAGAGATGAACAGATTTGCATTTACACTGATATTGCTTTACCTGTTAAACACCATGCAGATAATTGCAGTTTCAGGTGTACGTCCAACGGGTTTGAAGACCGACCACCTTGAACATCCCATAGGTATTGACAATCCTTCACCGCGATTCATGTGGCAGATGGAAGACAACAGGGCAGGCGCACGACAAATGGCATATCGCATTGTCGTGGGTAGTGATTCTCTCGCTGTGGTAAAGGGTAAAGGCGATTTTTGGGACACCGGTAAGATTCACAGTGACAACAGGCTGATCACCTATGCCGGTAAGCAACTGGATCCTTTCACACGTTACTATTGGACAGTGACTATCTGGGACCGTGATGAGGTGAGTTACAACTCATACATCGATTACTTTGAAACCGGAATGATGGATTCAGCTAACTGGCAGGGTTCCTGGATTGGTGACGGACATGATATCCATTTCAAACCGGCCACTTATTTCAGGAAGGCTTTTACTACTGAAAAGGAGATACTCACTGCCAGGGCATACATCGCCGTGGCTGGTTTGTACGAGTTGTACATTAACGGTGAGAGGGTAGGCGATCAACGTTTGAATCCTATGTATACCCGCTTTGATCGGCGTACCCTCTATGTGACGCATGATGTGACCACTGCCCTGCAGCAGGGTGAGAACGCTGTTGGAATTCTTTTGGGCAATGGCTGGTACAACCACCAGTCGAAGGCAGTGTGGGATTTCGATCGTGCCCCCTGGCGCAATCGACCTGCTTTTTGCATCGATCTGCGTATCACCTACAGCGATGGTACAAACGAGACCTTTTCATCCGACCTGAGTTGGAAAAAATCTGAAGGTCCACTCCTGTTCAACAGCATTTATACCGGTGAACATTATGATGCCCGTCTGGAACTGGACGGATGGTGCAACCCTGGTTTCGATGATGCCGAATGGCAGGGGGTAACCTATCGATCGGCTCCTTCAACCCACATCACTTCTCAGCAGATTACGCCCATTCGTCATGTACGAACCTTCCCGGCACAATCTTTTCATAAGATAGGTGAAAACAGATGGCTTTATGATTTCGGACAGAATATGTCAGGTGTCACCCGTATCAAGGTAGGCGGTCTTAAGGGTACAGAGGTACGGATCGGACATGGCGAGCGTCTCGATGAAAAGGGCCGTCTTGATCTCTCCAACATTGATGTCTATTACCGTGGAGATAAGGAGCGTGAACCGTTCCAGACCGATATACTATGGTTAAGCGGCAATGGAGAGGATGAGTATACAACACGTTTCAATTACAAGGGTTTCCGTTACGTGGAAGTGTCTGCCTCTGAGCCTCTTGAGCTGGATAGGAACAGCCTCACAGCCTTCTTTATGCACAGTGATGTGCAACCTGTTGGCCGGATTGAGACTTCCAGTGAGTTGATCAACCAACTGTGGACAGCTACCAATAATGCCTATCTCTCGAATCTGATGGGGTACCCGACCGATTGTCCGCAGCGGGAGAAAAACGGGTGGACCGGTGATGGCCATTTTGCCATTGAGACTGCCCTCTATAATTTTGATGGGTTCACGGTATATGAGAAGTGGTTGGCCGACCACCGTGATGAACAACAGCCGAATGGGGTGCTGCCGGATATCATCCCCACCGGCGGCTGGGGATATGGGAAGGATAACGGACTGGACTGGACCAGCACCATCGCCATCATCCCCTGGAACCTCTATCTCTTTTATGGTGATCTCAAGCCATTGGCCGACAATTATGAAAATATCAAAAAGTATGTGGATTATGTAGACCGGAACAGTCCGGAGCACCTCACCTCATGGGGTCGTGGCGACTGGGTGCCTGTTCGATCGCGCTCTAACCTGGAGTTGACCTCATCGGTTTATTTCTACGTGGATGCAGTCATTCTGTCCGAAACAGCCAGGCTGCTCGGCTTTGATGTGGACCATCATTACTATGCAGAGCTGGCCAAAAATATCAGAGAGGCTATCAACAACAGATACCTGGACCGCGATAGAGGGATCTATGCCAGTGGTACTCAGACGGAGTTGAGTGTGCCTCTGCAGTGGAAGGTGGTGCCGGAGGAGCTGATCACAAAAGTGAGTGCGAACCTTGCGAAGAAGGTTGAAGAAAACGGGTTTCATCTCGATGTGGGGGTGCTCGGCGCCAAGGCAATCCTGAATGCCCTGAGTGAGAACGGTCATTTTGAGACCGCTTACAAAGTGGCCACACAGGATCGATATCCCTCCTGGGGATGGTGGATTGTGAATGGTGCCACCACGCTGCTTGAGAACTGGGATCTGGAAGCTGAGCGGGATATTTCAGACAATCACATGATGTTCGGTGAGATAGGTGCCTGGTTTTTCAAAGGAATGGGTGGCATCTTCCCCGATCCGGATAAACCGGGTTTCAAAAATGTGATCTTGAAACCCAATTTCACGAAAGAACTGGAATTCTTCACCGCCTCATTCGACTCTCCTTTCGGCACTCTCGTCTCTCACTGGTATCGGGATAAGGGAGAGATCATTTATGAGGTTACAGTTCCAGCTAACAGCAGTGCCACGCTCACTCTTCCCGATTATGTGAAAGGGGAGAACCGGAAAATATTAAAGGCCGGTACTCATACCTTCCGGCTGAATTTTATTACTGAAAGTGGCACGGGGCGGTAGTTCATCAGGAAATAACTGAAACATTCCCCTGTTTGATTTGTTTTTCATGCAGTACGGAGTAATGATGCTGTCAATCAAATGACGGGGGGGTGTGAGAATACAAGTATAAAAATCAGCGTCATGCTGCATCTATTTTTAAGAATGGATGTTCAATATTCAAATCTTTACTGTTCTTCATGGTTGGGAGAAAAGAAGATAACAGACTGTTCACAGAAAAATTCAAATCACTATACGAGAGGTATGCAGGTGAATTGATGTTTTTTGCACGGAAGTTTGTGGATCGTCAAACAGCAGAAGATATTGTTCACAATCTCTTTGTGAAGATCTGGGATAAAAAGCTGACGGTGGTTGCTGATGAGACAGCAAGAAGTTATCTTTTATCCATGACCAGGAATGCCTGCTATGATCATTTAAAGCATCAGACCATTTCCGACACATTCATGGGGAAGGCTGTGCATCAGTAAAAGATGGAAGAACTGGCCTATTACAGCTCTTCAGCTGAATTTTTATACCCACAAAGGATAGAAGCCGTTTATCATACTATCGAGGCATTGCCACCCAAAAGCAGGGATATCTTCAAGAGAGCCTATCTGGATGGAGAGAAACATAGTGCTATCGCCGAAGAAATGAACATCTCCGTAAGAACAGTAGAAACCCATATCTATAAATCACTCAGGTTCCTGCGTGACAAATTGATCTCTCTACTGATCCTTGCCTGTTGGTTCTTCACTGTTTGACCCGATTTTTTTTCAGGAATCAGTACGTAGTTCACCATTAACATTCGTCTACATATTAAATGTGCCTTCTTTGCACATCCTGTTAATAGCTTTAAAAAGCGTAAGTATGGTTGGTTACGACGAACATGGGAAACAGGCAGAAGATCAACTTCCACAGATCGTGATGCATCTGCTTCAGGGGAACCAGACAGAGGAAGAAATGAAGACTTTCCTGACGTGGTATCACAGAGCAGATGTAAACAAGACTCTTTTTTTTCAACTGAAGCATCTCTACGATTCCAGAAAAGGAGGATTGATGCCGGAGACGGATGAAATCATACTCTGCTGGGATCGTCTTTGGAAAGAGCTGATTTCCTCCTCAAATCCCAGTTATAAGGTCCGGAAGAGAAGAAGCAGGAGATTCCTCCCAAGAATGGGGAGATATGCTGCCGTGGCAGCAGTATCATTGGCATTCATCATCACGGTAACCTTCCTCATCTCAGATTATTCATCGCAACAGATCGTCTGGAATGAGATCCGAACAGAGGCCGGGGCTACTCCACATACCATTCAGCTCTCAGATGGATCCATTGTACAACTCAACGCCTCCTCCTCTCTGCGATATCCCGAAACGTTTCGTGGCAAGAAAAGAGAAGTTCACCTGGAAGGTGAAGCATTCTTCGACATTCACACTGATAAACGGCGATCATTTACCGTACATACACACAATCAATCGATCCAGGTCCTGGGAACCCGTTTCAATGTTCTTGCCTATGCGGCAGACGACTATTCTGTTACAACCCTGGTCTCGGGGAAAATCTTGCTGGAGCTGTTCGACACAGATCACGAGCAAAGGAAGAGCCTGGAGATGCAACCCGACCAGCAGTTTGTCTGGAACAAGCGCTCCGGTGAGATAAGGCTTTCAACAGTAGATTCACACGATGCCATCTCCTGGCTCGATGGTGTCTATCCTTTCAGGGATTCACCCTTGTCGGAGATCACCACCCGGTTGGAAAGGATTTATGGAATCACCATCCTGATACCCGATTCATCCTACAGGAGGGAGCAATATAACGGTAAGTTCTTTTCTGGTCAGTCGATAGAGGAGATCATGGATATCCTGAACTTCAAAGATGAATTCCAGACCCACCATCAAAACGATACAATCATACTTCATACAAGAAAATAACCATAATGATACACCTAAAAAAAGTTATGCCTATGAGATAAGAGTAAAAAAAAAGAAAAAGCCGGGAACTGAAGATACAGCGTCCCGGCTACCAAACAGTTTTCAATAAATTTCCGCATTCTCAGTCTCGCAAACAATTGGAATGCAAACATTTTATTCATTAAAAACATACAAATATATGAATAGATTAACAGACTCCCATAGATTTTTATGGCGAAAAATCATCCTGACCATGAAGTTTATGTTCATTTTCTTTATTCTCGGTATCTTTAACAGTTTCGCCAGTAGCCTGGCTCAAAATGACCGACTGACGGTCAAAGCGGATCAGATGACCTTTGCCGAGATGGCATCCGCCATTGAAGCACAATCCAATTATGTACTCTTTTATAAGAGTAGTGATGTGAAACAAACAACCCTGCTAAACGTAGATATCGAAAACCGGAATATCAACGATTTGCTGAATACGTTGTTAAAGGAGACTTCACTCACCTACCGGATCTCCGGAAAGTACATCTTCATTGATAAAAAACCGGCTGGAAAGGTGAACGCAGATGCTGTTCCGGAGAAAAACCTCATCCAGCAAGGAAAGCAGATCACCGGATCTATTGTCGATGAACAGGGTGTGCCCGTTATTGGTGCGAATGTGATTGAGGTGGGCACTACCAACGGAACAGTTACCGATATTGATGGAAAATTCTGGTTGCAGGTGGCTGACGATGCCATTATCCGTATCTCCTATATTGGATACATAGAACAGGAGATCCCTATAGCAGGTAGGAATGTGCTGGAGATCGTGTTGCAGGAGGATACACAAAGCCTCGACGAATTGGTGGTGGTGGG
>DURL01000170.1 GCA_012837345.1 Bacteroidales bacterium | reverse complement strand
TGGAGAAGGAGAACCCGATTAAAGCCATGGCGGTGAGGAAGACACTGCTTACGGTGACGACGCCTGTACCGGCAAAACGTGTGATCCTCGCACTCATCAGGCTCGAGACAACTGATCCCGCAGCCGTGATCATCGATATGATGCCTGCATAATGAATGGGGGCGGAGAGGTCTCTGTACATCGCCGGCCAGGCAGCACCCAGCATTGTATCAGGCAGGCCGAGACCGATAAACGAAAGGTATATGATGATTAGAAGTAAAACGGTTGCCATAGACCTGAGTCAAATTTATTGTTACAGGGCACCTCCGGTGGAGCCCGTTAGCCGAAATCGAAGTCGGGGAAATCGGCCTGACCCTGTGTGGGTTTGAAGGGTGTCGGTAAATCCCTCTTCTCCTGACCGTTGATCACGATCCTCACCAGTTGTGAGGGCAGGTTATTGAGGAAGTAAAGCTGTTCATGTTGGTTTGCATCGGTGTACTGGGTATGCAGCGAGCGGATGTTGCGGTAGAGCTTCAGGCTGTTCTTTGCCCGTGTCAGCGCCACGTAGAGGCAGCGGCGCTCCTCCTCGATGGCATCCTCCCCCTGGAGGATGGTGCGCGAGGAGGGGTAGCTGGCCGGGTTGATGTTGAGGATGTGCACGATCTCCGCCTCCAGACCCTTCGCCGAGTGGATGGTGGAGAGCACCACGGCATCTTCGGTCTCCTTCGCACCGATCTTGAAGGTAGTCTCCGCCTTCGGGTCCAGCACATACTCGGTGATGAACTCGGTGATGCTGCCGGAGGAGCGTGCCACCTCACGCAGCACCTCAAAGTCGGAGGCACGGGAAGTCCACTCCTCGCGGTACTTCTTTTCCAGCATCGGTTGCATCGCCTTCACGGCAGCCTCCATGGCCTGTGCTGGCCGGTCGTTATACTCCCTCACGGCAGCCAGCGTGGCCGGGATGGCGGCGTTGATCTCCATCCCGTCGAACTGCTGCAGGCTGGCGATCATCTCGGCGAAGGTCGCGAGGGTGATCACCCGTGAGATGATGCGACTGGCCTTTATCTCACCGATACCGTCCCAGAGTTGTAGGAACCGTATCCAGGCGATCTCGTCGTAGCTGTTGGCCACGATCCGCATGGCCGAGGCCACATCGCGCACGTGGGCGCTCTGCATCAGCGAGGTGCCGCCATACTTCACGTAGGGAATCTTCTTACTGAGGCAGGCCCCCTCCACCTTCGAGAGCGACCATACCGAGCGGCCCAGCACCATGGTGTCGGCATAGCGACCCCCCTCGGCCACATGGTCCAGGATCCCGTCGGTGATCAGGTCCGCCTCCTCCCAGTCGTCCTCCACGTGGATCAGCGAGGGCATCTCCCCCTTGCCCCTGTGTGCCTCCAGCTTCTTGTCGTAGCGGAGCGGTGACTGTCCAAGCGCCCAGTTGGAAAGATCCAGTATCTCCTGCGTGGATCGGTAGTTCAGCAGCAGCTTCAGCTTCTCGGAGTGGGGGATGATCTCTGTGAAGGAGTGGATGGTCCGGAAGTCGGCTCCGCGGAAGGCGTAGATGCTCTGCGCGTCGTCGCCCACGCAGAAGAGGTGTGACCCCTTGACGAACGATTTCAGCAGCTTGTATTGCAGGGGATTGGTGTCCTGCATCTCATCCACCAGCACATGCCGGTATCGCTTCGTTACCGCATCGCGCAGTGCTTCGTCGCGCTCCAGCTGTGTGGCCACCACGCTCAGCATGTCGTCGTAATCGATGTAGCGCCGCTCCTTTTTATAGTCGATATATTTTTTGATGACCGGTGCAATCAGTTTCCGGTCCTCTTCCACATATTGCTTCACCTGCTCATCCTCCTTCTCCATGTTGCCGTAGCGGACGTGGAGGATGGCCTCCGACAGGCTGCAGAGCGTGTTGACGGCGTAGGAGTAGATGGCGGTCACCACCTCCTTCTTCACCTTCTCCTTCTTGCTGTCGCGGAAGTTCTTCCCCAGTGCCAGCGCCATCGCACTTAGCCGGTCATC
>DURL01000169.1 GCA_012837345.1 Bacteroidales bacterium | reverse complement strand
GTGAAGGAGGAGGATGAACTCTACCGGGCGTTGAGCAGCGGCACCCTGCACCGCAACTTCCAGGGCTACTGCACCCGTCGCACCACGGGACAGGTCTATGCCTTCGGCGTCACGGCCATCAGCCAGCTTACAGGTGCCTACGCCCAGAATAGCAAAGAGATCGACGAGTATCTGCAAATGATCAACAGCGGCCATCTACCAGTGAAAAAGGGATACAGCCTCTCACGGGAGGAGCAGATCACCAGGGAGGTGATCACCACCCTGATGTGCAACGAGGAAATCCGCTGGCAGGAGCTCGCGGAACAGTTGCAGATGAGTGTGGAGCAGATACAGGCGATGACCGCATACTCTGAAGAGCGGATGCAGCGTTTTGCTGAGGACGGGCTCATCCTCTTCGACCGGGAAGGGATCGTGATGCGGGAAAAGGGATCACCCTATGTCCGCACTGTAGCGGCATCACTCGATCCGCTTCTCATACACAGCGACAAGACTTTTTCAAAACCGATATGAGAGAAACCATGGAACGAGATGTGGTCATCATCGGTGGCGGTCTCACGGGACTGACCACCGCACTGCAACTAAAAAAAAGAGGACTCACCGTGGTCATCCTCGAGAAGAGCAACCGTACAGGTGGGCAGATCGCCACCCACCGTGAAGGGGAGTTCCTCTTCGAGTCGGGACCCAACACCGGCTCCGGCGCATCGGAGGAGGTGATGGAGCTTTACGACTCACTCTCCGGCAGGTGCGAGATCGAGTTCGCGGCAAAGGAGGCGGAGAGTCGCTGGATCTGGAAAAAGGGACGGTTTCACCCACTTCCATCCAGCCTGATGGGAGGCATCACCACCCCACTGTTCACCCCATGGGACAAGCTGCGGATTCTGGGAGAGCCATTCCGCAGGAGGGGGAGTGATCCCGATGAGACGGTCGCGGCGATGACCATCCGCCGTCTGGGGAAATCGTTCCTCAACTATGCCGTTGATCCGTTTCTCTCGGGCATCTACGCCGGTGATCCTCATACGCTGATCACACGCTACGCGCTGCCTAAGCTCTACAACCTGGAGCAGCAGTACGGCAGTTTTATCGGCGGCAGCATCCAAAAGGCGAGAGCGGCGAAGAGACAACCGGCCGGCAAAACCGGGAAAGGGATCTTCTCCACCCGCGGGGGGATGGAGCAGCTCCCCCGCGCGATGAGCGCCGCCATTGGCAATGAGGATATATCTCTATCCCTCTACGGCATAACGGTCACCCCCGATAGGGAGACGGGACACTGGACCACCACCGCGATGCATCAGGGAAACCCAATCACCTACCGCTCGCGCCATCTGGTGACCACTACCGGTGCGCACCAGCTACCGGAGTTGCTTCCCTTTGTTGATGCAGCAGAAATGGCACAGATTACCTGCCTCCGGTACGCACCGGTGATCGAGGTGGCTGTGGGTGTCAGGGAGGTGGGAAAGCACCGCTTCAATGCTTTCGGTGGGTTGATTCCCTCGGGAGAGGGAGAGGAGTTCCTGGGTCTGCTCTTCCCCTCCTCCTGTTTTGCCGGCAGAAGTCCCGAGGGGGGTATGCTCTTCTCCTTTTTCATGGGAGGGATGCGAAACAGCAGCTATATTGATCTATCGGACAAAGAGATTGAGAAAAGGGTGATCCGTGCCTTCCACGGCATGCTCCGATTCCCTGCCGGAAAAGAGCCCGACCTGATCCGTATCTTTCGCCACCGCTACGCCATCCCGCAATATGAACGCTCGTCTGAAGAGCGGTTACACACGGTCACAACACTTGAAAAAAAGTATCCCGGGCTCCATATCGCCGGCAACCTGCGCGACGGCATCGGCATGTCACACCGGATCATCCAGGGATTCCGACTGGGAGAAGAGATCCGTTAATGGTATTCAAAGCCGGTAGTTCCAGCTGCGTTGGGTATACTTATCCTTCCTAAGCTGTTCAATCTCTGCCACTGCGTCGGTAGGCAGCGACATCACCTCGCTCTCACCATAGTGAAGAAGTAGATTTGTTACAAACATCTTCATGAATATACTGATTCCCGGTGCATCTGCTCCCACCTCGGCAAGGTAACTACGGATGTTGGTCACCGGGCTGGGCACAGAGGCGGTCGCTTTTTTGATCAGCCGTCTGTTCCCGGCGTTGAGTGCACGCTGCAGCATCTCCAGGTTGGTGTCATAAAGTAGTGTGCCGTGGTGCAGTTCCCGCTGTAGCGAGACATGGGAAGCAGTACCCGAGATTTTTTTGCCGTTGAGCCAAAGATCCTTTCTCCGGCCCGCCTCAGCCGGCACGGAGAGTACCTTAAGCACAGCCACCACCGGCTCCAGGAAGCGTCCGCTCAGCGGTGCATCCGTCTTGTCATAGAGCAGTGAGTAGTTGAGGTTGCCCTGGTCATGGTATACCGCTCCCCCGCCCGATATCCTACGGATGATGCGGATCTCGCGCTCAATGCACCAGTCCATGTCCACTTCGTTCACCACCGCCTGATTGGAACCGATGATCACGCTGGGATCGTTGCGGTAAAGGAGAAAAAATGAGTCCCCACTCTTTCGGAAGAGATACTCTTCAGCCGCCAGGTTAAAGGAGGGGATGGTTGAGGGGGAGACAACGATATTCATGGGT
>DURL01000168.1 GCA_012837345.1 Bacteroidales bacterium | reverse complement strand
TCCGCACCGAGAACGGCAAGGAGGTGACCATCACCTTTATCAAGCATGGATCGCTGATGCTCACCTATGAGGCCCGGCATATCCAGGTGGATCCGGTGACCCTGTTTGCCGACTACAGCACCTTCCCCAAAGCCGATTTCATCCTGGTGACCCATCAGCATGGCGACCATCTCGACGGGAAAGCAATCGACGCGCTTACCCGGGAACATACACGACTCATCCTCAACCCCTCCTCCCGTGAGATCCTGGGCAAAGGTGAGGAGATACGCAACGGTGAGCGGCTGAAACTGACTGATGCGATCACCCTGGATGCCGTCCCCGCATACAACACCACACCGGGACGGGAACAGTACCACCCCCGCCACCGCGACAATGGTTATATCCTCACCATCGACGGGCTCCGCATCTACATTGCCGGCGATACCGAAGATATCCCCGAGATGAGCGCTTTGAAGGATATCGACATCGCCTTCCTGCCGGTGAACCAGCCCTACACCATGACCGTGGAGCAGGCGGTGCGTGCAGCAAAGATGTTCTCTCCCGATCTGCTTTACCCCTACCACTTCGGCGAAACCGATGTGAAGCCGATCAAGGAACAACTCAGGGATAGCGGCATCGAGGTACGGATCCGGAAAATGGAATAGGACTCAATAACCACCACTAAAAAAGATCATTCATATACGCATCATTGAAATAAAATCACTATATTTGTCAATATTATGTATCGATTATGTGTGTTTTATCACACTTTACGCACGTAGTATGTGTTTCACGAAGCAGTAGACCCTATCCAACGTTTAAATGGAGATGAAAATCAGGAGAGAACTACTGGAAGATCTGCATAACTGGAAGGAGAGTAAAGATCGAAAACCCATCCTTCTAAAAGGAGCACGACAAACTGGGAAAACCTGGATCATGAAAGAATTCGGGAAGGAGTGCTTTGATTATGTAGCTGATTTTAATTTCGACAGAGATATCGAGTTAAACAGCATCTTTGAAAAGACAAAAGCGACTGACAGAATTGTGAAGGAGCTCTCTCTTTACACCAACGTTCCCATCCTGCCGGGCAAAACGCTTATTATTTTCGATGAGATACAAATGAGTGAAGGAGCACTGAACAGTCTCAAATATTTTTGTGAGGATGCACCCGAATACCATGTCATTGCTGCCGGTTCACTCCTGGGAGTGGCTATCAGACAAAAAAACATGTCAGTACCTGTCGGTAAGGTTGAAATATTGCACCTATACCCTGTCTCTTTCAGGGAGTTTCTGCACACTTCCGACGAACGCAGCTGGAGATACATCAACCAACTGAAGAGCATTGAACCACTGCCGGAGATCATTCATCACAGGCTGGAATTAGAATATAAGCGATATCTTGTAACCGGAGGTATGCCGGAAGCCATAACCACATTACTGGAAAACAAGGGAATGCTGAAAGTGGACGAAGTATTGCAGCATATCCTGGATCTCTACCAGCTCGATTTTTCACGATACGCTTCCCCGGTTGAGATTCCCCGAATAAATAGTCTCTGGAACTCACTCCCCTCACAATTGGCCAAGGAGAACCGAAAGTTCATCTATCGCATCGTTCGATCGGGAGCACGAGCCCGTGAGTATGAGGATGGATTGCTTTGGCTGGAGGAGGCAGGATTGATCTATCGCATTTTCAATGTCAGTAAACCTGCTATACCCTTAAGTGGGTATCAGGATCTCTCTGCATTTAAAATCTATGCCTGCGACTGCGGGCTGTTGCGGAGGCTGGCCAGATTGTCACCGGAAGTGATCATGAATAGCAATGTAGGCTTCACGGAATTCAAAGGAGCTTTGACGGAGAACTTTGTATTGCAGTCACTCATGCTGCAGAATGATGCGAAACCCTTCTATTGGAGTTCCGGTAACAAGGCGGAGGTGGATTTCATCTGGCAGATGGATAGCGGAGTTATACCGATTGAGGTTAAATCTGAAACACGCATCAGCGGCAAGAGTCTGTCAGTATATTCAAAGCAGTTCAAGCCACCTGTGAGAGTCCGTATCTCAATGAATAACCTCAGAGAGAATGACGGATTGCTGAGTTGTCCCATTCCCCTGAGCGACTGGCTCCGGCAAATCATGGGAGTGATGAAAACAAAAGAAAAAGGGTGAAAGCAGACAAGATCAAATATTTCAGGAGCGCTTCTGTTTGCAAATGTTCTTTAAAATCTGTTCTTTTGCTGTAACGAAAAGCATATGACCGAAATCGCGGCACGGCTCGAGGCAGCCGGCAAGGAGTACAAGACGGGTGAGTCGACCATCGTCGCACTGCAGCCCACCACCACCGAGTTCAGGAAGGGAGAGATCACCCTGATCGTCGGGCCCTCCGGCTCGGGCAAGACCACCCTGCTCTCACTGCTGGGGTGTGTGATCTACCCCACCATGGGAAAGGTGT
>DURL01000167.1 GCA_012837345.1 Bacteroidales bacterium | reverse complement strand
CCGGCCAGTCTGAGGAGTGTAGAGGTTGATGTTCCCTCCCAGCCCCGAACCATAGAGGGCGGAGGCGGGACCTTTGATCACCTCCATGCGTGCGATTCCCGTCAGGTCGATATCCTCGGGCGTGGAGATGCCGTCGGAGGAGGTGATGGGTATATCGTTCAGGTAGGCTTTGATGCGGTTGGTGTTGTAGGGTGTGCGGCTGCCCACGCCCCTGATGACGATGCGACTCGTGGCATAGGTGCCGCTGTGCATGTAGATGCCCGGCATGGCATGAAGGGCGTGGGCGAAGCTGTTGCTGTCGCCCCGCTCCATCTCCTCAGCAGTGAGAAGGGAGATGCTTCCGGGGAGCTGATGTTGTCGTGTGTTGACCTGATAGGCGTTGACAATCACCTCGCTGAGCCGGATGGTTGAGTCTGCTTCCTGGTATGTGGGTTGCTGCGACAGGGCATTCATCGCAACAACAAGTGATATCAACAGCAGCAGGGATCCTTTTCTCCTCATATTACTATTTGAGCTTGCCCATCGACTTGGCCACCACCACCGACACCATCGAGTCGCCGGTGACGTTGACCACGGTGCGCAGCATGTCCAGGGGCCGGTCGATGGCGAAGATAAGTGCCAGCCCGATGGCCAGCTTGTCGGCCGGGAAGCCGATCGACTCGAGGACAATCACCAGCATCACCATACCGGCACCGGGCACCGCGGCAGAGCCGATAGAGGCCAGCAGGGCGGTGAGGATGATGGTGAGTTGGTCGGTGAACTCCATGGGGAAGTGGAGCGCCTGGGCGATGAAGACCGCTGCCACCGCCTGGTAGAGGCTGGTGCCGTCCATGTTGATGGTGGCTCCCACCGGTAGCACGAAGCTGGAGACCTCGTTGTCTACCCCCAGGTGGTCGGTCACCCGTTCCATGGTGACCGGCAGGGTGGCGGCGCTGGAGCTGGTGGAGAAGGCGAGCAGCTGTGCCGGGGCCATGCCACCCAGGAACCAGCGGGGAGAGCGACCGGTGGTGAGGTAGATGATCAGCAGGTAGAGCGCAATCATCACTGTCAGACCTGTCACCACGGTGAGGCCGTACATCAGCAGCTTCTGCAGGATCTCCACGTTGCCGGAGCTGACGATGATCTGTGCCAGCAGGGCAAAGACGGCATAGGGGGCGATGAACATGATCAGGTCCACCATCTTGAGGACGATCTCGTTGAGTCCGTCGATCAACCGGCTCACCGGCTTGGCTTTCTTCGGTGCAATCAGCAGCATGCAGATGCCGAAGAGAATAGAGAAGACAATCACCTGCAGCATCAGCCCATTGTTGCCAAGGGCGGCGAAGATGTTCTCGGGCACCATCTCCACCAGGAAGGAGAGGGGTCCCTGCTGTTGCTGGGTCGCCGTTTGTATGTTCGAGGTGAGGGAGGCATCCTGCGCGTAGGTGCTTGTAAGCTCCTCAATGGTCTCGGGCGACACGCCGCTGCCGGGACGGATCGTGTTGACCAGCAGCAGGCCGATGGTGATGGCTGCCACGGTGGTACTGATGTAAAACAGGATGGTGCGCACACCGATGTGCCGGAAGCTGGAGATATCCTTCAGGTCGGCGATCCCCTTCACCAGCGAGGTGAAGATGAGGGGGATGGCGATCAGCTTCAGCAGGCGGATGAAGATGGTGCCGAAGGGTGCGATCCAGTCGCCCACAAAGGTCGCTCCCCATGAAAAGCTGGTCATCAGCAGCCCGAAAAGGATACCCGATGTCATACCGATGATGATCTGCCAGTGCAGGGGGAGTCGTTTCTTGCTCATTTAGCTGG
>DURL01000166.1 GCA_012837345.1 Bacteroidales bacterium | reverse complement strand
GAGAATGGGAACGAACAGCTCAACAGAAAATCGTATCAGAATCAAAGTAGGCATGATCCTGTTGGTGGTGATCCTCTACTTTGTCGGGTTGTTTGTATACTCCGGACGTGTCAGGCAAGAGATAAGGCAACAGAAAGAGGAGATGGAACACTCGCGTGAGCTGGTCTTTCTCAATAACCAGCTCATCCTTTCAATTCAACAGGCACAGGATTTGTTGAACAGCTACCTGCTCTCGCCACGCAGAAGATGGCAACAGGAATATGACTCTCTCACGTCCGAGATTGACCGACAGATAGTAGCGGTGAAGAATCTGACCTTGGATGCGGAGAGTGAATTACTGCTACAAGATATGGACTCCCTGCTGCAGGAAAAACAGCTGATCGGCGAGCGACTGGCATTTCTAATCCGCTCACGAAATCCCATCACCACGCTCGACAGCAAGATTGAGACCTACGATGAGATTGTACGGGATACGGTGGTGGTGACCACCAGCCAGGATACAGTGCAAACAGTGGAGAGCAGGAAACAAAATTTCTGGGGGAGACTGAAGAACCTGTTTGATCCAAAACAGATGACCGACACCACTATTACCATTGCACATACACAACAGGAGGCCTGGTCCGCCTCACGTCTCGACACCATGATCTATAGTGACCTGAAGCAGACCACCCGGGAGGCATCGGAGAACTACACTTCCAGGATGGCCGGCATCGAACAGCAGGTACGCGGTTTGATCTTCGCCGAGCAGAGTATCTCGCTGCGCATCTCACAGTTGATCACCCAATATTACCATCAGGCGATGGAGAAATCGAAGGAGGGTACCGATAAAAATGAGGCACTCACCCGGCGTATCTACACCTTTGCACTCATAGTAGGTATGGTATCCATCTTACTGATTCTCTTCATCGTGATATTAATTGCAGGCGATCTGAACAAAGGACAAAAAGCCAGAGTCGATCTGGTCAGGGAGAAGCAGCGAAGCGAGCAGCTGATTGAGAGCCGTCACAAGCTGTTGCTCTCGGTGTCGCACGACATCAAGACACCTCTCAGCTCGATGATGGGATACATGGAGATGTGGGAGGAGGATGAGATGGCTGAAGAAAGAAGGCGGCAGCTTCGTTCCGTCAGGAGCTCTGCCCGGCATATCCTCAACATGCTCTCCAATCTGCTGGAGTTCTCACGTATGGAGCGCAACAGAGGCGTTCTGCGAAAAAGCCGCTTCGAGATGCATGCACTGATGGAGGATCTCCTCAGTTTGTTCCATCCCCTGGCGGAGGAGAAAGGGCTGCAACTTCGGTATTTGAATCATCTTCCACGCCCCTTTGTCACCGAAAGTGATCAGACCCTGTTCAAGCAGATCATGGTGAATCTGATCTCAAACGGGATTAAGTACACCCATGAGGGAAGTGTGGACATCGATCTGCGCTATGATGAGCAGCTGATAGTCACCATCAGCGATACCGGTATCGGCATGGGAGAGGAGGAGCTGAAAGAGATCTTCAAGCCTTTCTCGCGCGTGGGAGATCCTTCCAAGTCGGAGGGTAGTGGCTTCGGGCTTTATGTCACACGTGGAGTGGTGAATACGCTGAAAGGTGAGATCACACTCACTTCCGAAAAGGGAAAGGGCACCCGTGTGGTGATTTTTCTTCCTCTCACTCACTTTAAGGAGAATACTGCATCAAACGCTACTCGCTCCACCACTTCCGGAGGAGCAGCATCTGAAAAAATACTTATTTTTGAAGATGATCCTTCGCTGGGCAATATGCTCAGGGAGTATCTCACACGGCAGGGGTGCAGGGTGAAGCTATGCGGCGACCCCCGTGATGTGAAAGGTTTCATACGGGTGGTCTCCTCGTTCGACATGGTGATCACGGACCTACAGATGAGGGAGGTGAGTGGCACCGGGATTCTTCAGGCGATAAGGGAGAGGGATCCATTTATCCCGGTATGGCTCATGACAGCCCACGACGATTATAGTCCCGAGCAAGCCATCGCAGAGGGTTTTGCCGGTTTGCTTGCCAAGCCTGTCCGGCTGGAGAAACTGCTTCTCCTGCTCTCCGGCAGCAATGGTATGGAGAGAGATGATTGCGTGATGGATGATCCTTTTCCCGGATTGACAGCACTCTTTGGCAACGACCGGGAAGCGATCCGGGAGGTTCTGTCTGAATTCGTCGAATCGGCTGACAAGGATATGGATGAACTATCGGAACTGATCAACAGGCACCGCTACCATGAGGCACAGCAACTCTGTCACCGCATCCACCCCTTCTACAGCCAGCTTGGTGCGGAGGAGTTGGCAACCCATATGCGCAGGATGGATCGTTTGCGAGGGGAAGAAGAGGATGTCTGGCCGGAATGGGAGATGGCTTTACGCGAGACTGTGAGAGAGGTCAAAATGTTTACCGCGGCCATCCGGCGCGATCATTTATAGATCGATGCCATACTGGTGCATCTTGTTGTAGAGTGTCTTGCGGTCCACCATCAACAGGCGGGCAGCCTTTGTCTTGTTCCCTCGTGCCATCTCGAGCGCACGTACAATCTTCTCCTTTTCGCTCCCGGGATCGCGAGCCAGCGACATCTCCGGTTTCGATTGTAACGCTTCCGATTCAGGTCTGATGTGTGACCTCTTTTCGGGCAGGTATGGCAGCGTGGCCGGAGTGATCTCGCCGTCGCGACAGAAGAGTACAGCCCGCCGGATCACGTTGCGCAGCTCTCTCAGATTACCCGGCCAGCCATATTGCGTCAGCAACGACAACGCTTCCGGGGTGATGATCGCTGCTTGTTTATCAAGTTCAAGATTGGCCTCCTTCATGAAATGAAGCGCATAGAGCAAGATGTCCTCGCTACGTTCACGCAATGGCGGTACCGTAATGGTGAACTCATTGATACGGTGATAGAGATCCTCGCGGAAGCGTCCCTCGGAGATGGCTTTTAACAGATCCTCGTTGGTGGCGGTCACAATCCGCACATCCACCAGCCGGTCGGTTGCTGAGCCCACGGGACGGATCTTCTTCTCCTGGAGGGTGCGAAGCAGCTGCATCTGTACTCCGTAAGGCAGGTTCCCCACCTCGTCGAGGAAGAGGGTGCCGCCATCGGCTTCAGCGAAGAAGCCTGTCTTGTTTTCCAGTGCGGTGGTGAACGATCCTTTCATGTGACCGAACAGTTCACTGGGTGCCAGCTCCGTGGAGAGTCCACCGCAATCGACCGCCACAAAAGGGCCCCTGGCACGGCTGCTTCGCTGGTGAATGATTCGTGCCACATGCTCCTTGCCGGTACCACTCTCACCGGTGACCATCACCGCCATCTGTGTGGGCGCCACCAGGTCCACATGGTCATACATCTCTTTCACCTGTCTGCTACGACCAAAGACGATCGTCTCCTGCTCTACGGGACTGCCCCCTTTGTGTGAGCGTCGCTTCTCCCCTGGTTCAACAGGCTCTCTGCCAGAGCTGCTGGCAGCCTCAATCTTCTGTGACAGGATAGAGGGATTGATTGGCTTCTCCAGATAATCGAACGCTCCCAGCTTGATAGCTGATACGGCTGTCTGCACATCACCATAACCGGTCATGATGATCACCGGCTCCCTCCTCCCCTTCTCATTGAGCCAGGTGAGGAGCATGATGCCGTCGCCGTCAGGCAGACGCAGATCCGACAACACAACCTGAAAGGTGTGCTTTGTGAGGGCCTCCTGTGCAGCCTCCATACCGGAAGCGAGGGTCACACCGAAACCATTGCGTTCGAACCATTTGTGCAGCATGGCTCCAAAGGAACGGTCATCTTCTACGATCAATATGCTTCTGTTCACACCTTGATTATTATAAGCGAGAATGTAAAGATAGTTTATTTCTCCTGATTGACGCAAATGGATAGATTCCATTTTTCATCCTCTATATCTATGATGTGGGCGATGAGCGTATGAAAAAGAGGGCAGAAGAGGATTCCATCCCTCATCGGAAAATTGTATCTTTGACACAAATTAGAAACAGATGCACGATCAGAAGAATGAGCGTACCCTGAGACAGAAAAGGGTGCAACACTCCATCACAACCCTGCAGGCCGATGCCTGCGTCATCACCTCACCGGTCAACCAGTTCTGGCTCTGCGGTTTTGTTTTCGACGGTTACCTGCTTCTCTATCCGGAAGGAGAGGCGTTGCTTTTCGTAAGACGTCCCGCCGGCATTGCCGATGAGCGGGTGATTGAGATCCGCAAGCCGGAGCTGATCCCCTCGTTGTTGCGTAATGCCGGCCTGCCTCTGCCACACCGACTGCTACTGGAGGCCGATCAACTATCATTCAGCAGTGCCACCCGTCTGCAGGCGGCCATGGAGATGCCGGAACTTGTCAATTTCTCGTGGGAGCTGCGCAGGTTGCGTGCGGTGAAATCGGCTTATGAACTGAACCAGATACGTGAAAGTGCGCTGGTGCACCGGCAAGTGTATGAACTGATCCCATCATTGTACCGAAAGGGTATGACCGATCTGGAACTACAGATCGAGATCGAGCGTGAGATGCGCCTTCACGGTTCCATAGGTATCTTTCGCTCATTTGGTGAGAACATGGAGATCTTTATGGGCAGCATGCTGGCGGGTGACAATGCACAGGCGGCATCTCCCTTCGACTATGCATTGGGAGGTAGAGGTATCTCACCGCTGCTGCCGCTGGGTGCCAACGGCACGAAGCTGGTGCCGGGAATGACCCTGATGGTGGATATGGCGGGTAACTACCGCCCCTGGATGGATGACATGAGCCGCACCTTCGCGATAGAAGAGATCCCCAATGTGGCCCGTGAGGCACATCAGCTCTCCATCGATATCGTTCATGCCATCGAACAGAGCAGTCGTGCAGGCACCCGCTGTGCCGATCTCTACCACCTGGCCGAAAAGATGGTAGAGGAGAAAGGAATGCATCCCTACTTCATGGGCACCACACAGCAGGCTAAGTTTATCGGCCATGGGATAGGGCTCGAGATCAACGAGCCGCCGGTGTTGACACCCCGATCGAAAGAGATCCTGGAAGCGGGTATGGCGATAGCCGTGGAACCCAAGTTCGTGCTTCCCGGCATCGGCGCAGTGGGAATCGAAAACAGCTATATTGTACAGGAAAACGGTCTTGAGAACATCACGCTCTGCGAAGAGCAGATAATCGTGCTTTAATCTGTGTTGATTAGATTGATTTGAGATTATCTAATTGCAAAAAAAGCCCCCAGGATGACTCCTGAGGGCTTCTGTAAAGGACGGCGGCTACCTACTCTCCCACTTGTGTGCAGTACCATCGGCGCTATTGGGCTTAACTTCTCTGTTCGGAATGGGAAGAGGTG
>DURL01000165.1 GCA_012837345.1 Bacteroidales bacterium | reverse complement strand
GTAGCCCAGGCCACGCAAGTGATTTGTCATCCGGGGCACACCATAAAATGGGGTATCCATGTATTGTTTGTCGATCTGCTTCATCAGTTCCTCATTATAAGAACCATCTTCAAGGGGAGAATAGTAGAAGCTGCTTCGGGCCACATTCAACAGCTCACACTGGCGTGAAACGCTCAAACTGTGGGTTTTGTCAATCTTGCCCATCCGATCTTTTTTGGCTATTTCCCCAATACTTTTTTTAAGAAGTCAACCTCCAGTTGAAGTTGCCCAACTTTCTTGAAGAGGGCATCTTTCTCTTTGTCATCCTCTGTCCTGGATGTACCTTTCTCGAAAACAACATCCGCATTGGATAAAAATTGACTCTTCCATGTAGAGATCTGACTCGGGTGTAGCTCATACTTCCTCGCAATCTCCTGCACTGTTTCACGTTCTTGAAGGGCTTCTAAAACTATCTTTGTTTTAAAGCCGGCGCTGTAAGTTTTCCTTTTCTTCATGACAACAAAATTAATACATTTTTTTAACGATACTTGTTGTCCAAGATTCGGGGGGAATTATAGTTCCCACATAATGGTCAGCATTTTTGATGCATATATAATACTTCTTGTCAAGGAATTTTAGTCTTGGGTTTTATTCGTCAAATGGGGATATACCATTTCACCTGAAACCAATTTAGTTTCACAGTTACAATATGGGCATAGCCGCCCTTGAAGTATTTTTAATTGTATATCGTACATTTAAAAGTCTTCTAATTACTTAAATGAGCTTCCTCTCATGCGGTTATCCGCCTATTCGTTTAAAGAATGCTGAATCATTTATATACAGAGCATCGACGTTGCCATTTAAAGATCAATTTTGATATTTCGAGATAAGGAACAAAGATTAAAACAATGTTTGACAACTTATGTCATTCACACCAAATATTAGGCAACTATAATTGGGTTTGATACCAAATTTCACTAGTCTCCCTGTCTAGTTATGAAATAGGTTACAGTAATTGTGAGTTAAGCACTGGACGATACTGATGCAAAAGAGTAAAACTCGTAATGAATCATTTTCCGATACAGAACTTGCTGAAGATGTTTCCCAGGATCTCGTCGGTTGAGATCTGGCCGGTGATCTCACCCAGGTGGAACATGCATTCACGGATGTCCTGTGAGAGGAAATCGCTGGTGATCCCGATGGCCAGTCCCTCCTGCACGCGGAGGATCGACTCGTGGGCACGGTTGAGTGCTTCCAGGTGCCGCAGGTTGGTCACGATCACATCCTCCTCCGCGATCTCAGGCATGGCAGCTGCCTCTACCAGCAGCTGTTGCAGTTGTTCGGTGTTCTCTCCTTTCTTCGCCGAGATAAAGAGGCGGTTCGCATCCAGGTGGGGGAAGAGATCAAGCGCGGCAGATTTCTCACTGTCTGCGACCAGGTCGGCTTTGTTGAAGAGCAGGATCACCTTCTTACCCGTAAGGCGTGGGATCAGCGTTGCCGCCATTGACTCCAACTGCTTCTGAGGGGTGAGGAGGTCGATCACCCAGAGGATGACGGAGGCCTGTTCAATCTTGCGGTAGGTGCGGTCGATGCCCATTGCTTCGATGGTGTCGGTGGTGTGGCGAATGCCGGCCGTATCGATGAAGCGGAAGGTGACGCCCCCGATGTTGACCAGGTCCTCGATCACATCGCGCGTGGTGCCGTGGATGTCGCTCACGATGGCTCTCTCCTCGTTGAGGAGCAGGTTGAGCAGGGTCGATTTGCCGGCGTTGGTCTCACCGATGATGGCCACCGGGATGCCGCTCTTGATGGCGTTGCCCAGGCGGAAGGATCCTGCCAGACGGCTGATCTCCTGTTCGATGGTGTCGGTCAGCAGGGAGAGCTGCTCCCGGTTGGCGAACTCTACATCCTCCTCCGAGAAGTCCAGCTCCAGCTCGATGAGGGAGACGAACTGCAGCAGCCGGTCGCGCAGCTCAGCCAGCTTACGGGCAAAACCACCCCGCATCTGATTCATTGCCACGCGGTGGGAGGCCCGTGAGGAGGAGGCGATCAGGTCGGCCACCGCCTCTGCCTGGCTCAGGTCGAAGCGCCCGTTGCGGAAAGCGCGCCGAGTGAACTCACCCGCCGCAGCCATTCGTGCCCCACGGCTGATCAGTAACTCCATGATCCGCTGCTGAATGTATACCGAACCGTGGCAGGAGATCTCCACGCTCTCTTCCCCCGTAAAGGAACGGGAACCGCGAAAAAGGGTCACCAGCACTTCGTCAAGCAGCTCCTTCCCATCGCTGATCCGTCCGAAATGGACGGTATGGGATGCCTCTGTTTCCAGTTTTTTCCCCGAAGCAGCCTGAAAGATTGCATCCACCAGGGCAACCGACCCCTCACCCGAGAGACGGATCACGGCGATGGCTCCCATGCCGGGAGGGGTAGAGATGGCACAAATAACCTCTGACATCTTATTTAGTATCTGAAGCTGCTGCCACCCAGGAACTCGCGCAACAGCGAGGTGGGAGGCAGTTCCCTGTCGGTGATGTAATTGAAATAGCTGAGGAACTTGAGCAGGCGGTAGGCTTCGGAGTATTCCGGAGCGGTGCGGGGCACCTGCATCAGGATCGGCTCGGCGTGACGGCGGATGGCAGCCAGCTCATAGATCATTGCCGAGTTGAACATCACGTCTGCATTCTCCTGAAAGGGGAAGATCCAGCGGTCCTCACCACGTCTCACACTCGCCCAGCGGGAGATGGTTTGCTCGGCCGAGTAGCCACGGTAACGGTAATCGCGCACGAGGCGCCGCAACAGGCGGTTGTCGGAGGCGGGTATCCAGTTGTGATCATCGAGTGAGATGGAGGTGAGCGCCGAG
>DURL01000164.1 GCA_012837345.1 Bacteroidales bacterium | reverse complement strand
TCTGTGGTGCCTTCGGTACCCTGATGGTGGGCCTGTTTTCTGCCGATGCTGCCTTGCCCGGACTCTTCTATGGCGGCAGTGCCGGCGTATTGGTCAGTCAGGCAATCGGTGTTCTGGCCATCGCGGCCTGGGCAGCCATTGCCGGAAGTGCCCTCTTTGTAACCCTCAAGTATACAATTGGTATACGTGTCAGCAGTAGGGAAGAGGAGATCGGGCTCGACTATTTCGAGCATGGCGAGAAAGCCTACAACTAATCTTTCTATTTTTGATGAACCATCAAGGGGGTGATACTACGGGTGTCATCCCCTTTTCTGTTCATAATCAGTAGTTATCGCCCGGAATAGGATTTTTTTTCGATTAATTATTACTAATTTTGCCATAGTTGGTCTCAACTGTTGGATTCATTATAAATAATCAAAGAGATTGAAACCGGTGAGGTGACCCGTATCATCGAGGAGAAAGAGGAGCCGATAAAAGGATACGGATGGATCAACGATGAGCGCCTCTTCTACATGATGGACAGGGGTGGCAACGAGAACTACCATATCTATGCGACCAACCTGGATGGGAGCAACGCCCTCGACTTGACGCCCTTCGAGAATGTGAGAGCCAGCATCCTCTCTCTCCTGAAGGAGCAGAAAGATTACATCATCATCTCCATGAACAGGGAGAACCCGCAGGTCTTTGAACCTTTCAGGCTGAATGTGGTGACGGGTGAGCTGGAGAAACTCTATGAGAACAGCGACCCCGCCAACCCCATCCAGGGCTATGATTTCGACAAAGAGGGTAACCTGCGCGGTTATACCCGCATGGTGAACGGTGTGGAGATGGAGTTTTACTACAAGAACAGCGAGAGCGGAACCTTCGATCTGAAGAAAAAGATGAACTGGGACGACAGTTTCGGAATCATTGCTTTCAATTACAGCTCTCCCGATCCGGATGATGCCTATGTGATCAGCAACCTCGAGAGCGATAAGACCGCTGTTCTGCTCTACGACCTGATGCCGCAGCTGAAAGAGGAGGTTATGGCAAGGAGTTCCTGCGTGCCGGCTTCAAGCAGGTGGGGCGAAAGGTGATGGATGACGTGGAGGATGGTGTGCGCCATGTGATGGATCAGGGATGGGTCGACGAGGATAAGATCGCCATCTATGGCGGCAGCCACGGCGGTTATGCCACCCTGATGGGGCTGGTGAAGAGCCCCGACCTCTACATCTGTGGTGTGGATTATGTAGGCATCTCCAGCATCGAGACATTCTTCGCCTCTTTCCCCGAGTACTGGAAGCCGCTCACCGAGATGGTGAAGGAGATATGGTACGACCTGGATGACCCGGAGGAGTTGGCGATCGCCCGTGAGGTGTCTCCCATCTATCAGACCGACAAGATTAACAGGCCTGTCTTTGTGGTGCAGGGCGCGAACGACCCGCGCGTGAACATCAACGAATCGGATCAGATCGTGACCGCACTACGGGAGAAGGGCCTCTATGCCCCCTATATGGTGAAGTACAATGAGGGGCACGGTTTTTACCGTGAAGAGATCCGTATGGACTTCTACAGTTCCATGCTGGGCTTCCTGGCGAACTATCTGAAATAACAGAGGAGTGATTACATCCGTTCCGGCACCTCGATACCGAAGAGCGACATCCCTTTACGGATCGTAAGCGCAATATTTTTGGAGAGCACCAGCCTGAAGTCACGCAGGGCGGTGTTCTCCTCTTTCAGGATGGGGTAGTCGTGGTAGAACTGGTTATACTCCTTCACCAGCTCGTATACATAGTTGCCGATCAGTGATACGTTGTACTCCGTGCCGGCCTGCTCCACCACCGCTGCGAACTCTGAGAGCAGCTGTACCAGGCTCTCCTCCTTCTCGGAGAGGGGGAGCGACTGCTCCATCTTCTCAGGGAGGTTTATTCGAAGGTCGACCGCCTTGCGCAGTACCGATTGGATGCGGGCGTGGGTGTACTGGATAAAAGGGCCCGTGTTGCCGTTGAAGTCGATCGACTCCTTAGGGTTGAAGGTCATGTTCTTCTTCGGATCTACCTTCAGGATGAAATACTTGAGGGCACCCAGCCCCACCATGCGGGAGATCGCCTCCGCCTCCTCCTCCGAAATACCCTCCAGTTTACCCAGCTCCTGTGAGGTCGCGTGCGCGGTGGTAATCATCTCCGCCATCAGGTCGTCTGCGTCGACCACCGTTCCCTCACGCGATTTCATCTTCCCCTCGGGGAGCTCTACCATGCCGTACGAGAAGTGTACCAGCCCCTTGCCGAAGGAGAAGCCGAGCATGTCGAGCAGCAGCGAGAGCACCTGGAAGTGGTAGTTCTGCTCGTTGCCCACCACGTAGATCATCTTGTCGATGGGGTAGTCGTCGAACCGCATGCGGGCAGTGCCAATATCCTGGGTCATGTAGACCGAGGTGCCGTCGGAGCGCAACAGCAGCTTGTGATCCAGTCCGAAGGGTGTCAGGTCAGCCCATACCGATCCATCCTCCTTGCGGTAGAAGCAACCCTCCTTCAGACCACGCAGCACCTCCTCCTTGCCGGTGAGGTAGGTCTGTGACTCGTAGTAGATTTTGTCGAAGGTGACACCCATCTGCTGGTAGGTCTCGTCGAAGCCGGCATAGACCCAGCCGTTCATCATCTTCCAGAGGTTCACCGTCTCGGCGTCGTGTGCCTCCCACTTGCGGAGCATTTCGCGTGCCTCCTGCATCAGAGTGGATTGTGCCTCTGCCTCCTCCTGGGTGAGACCCTCTGCCTGTAGGGATGCCAGCTCCTCCTTGTACTTCTTGTCGAACAACACATAGTAGTCGCCGATCAGGTGGTCACCCTTCTTGCCGGACGTTACGGGCGTCTCGCCCTCGCCCCACTTCTGCCAGGCCAGCATCGACTTGCAGATGTGGATACCGCGGTCGTTCACGATGTTGGTCTTCACCACCCGCTTGCCGTTGGCCTGCAGCACCTCGCAGAGGGCATGCCCCAGCAGGTTGTTGCGTACATGTCCCAGGTGTAGCGGTTTGTTGGTGTTGGGTGAGGAGTACTCCACCATGTAGAGTGGTGCATCATCGGCCACCGGCCTGAATCCGTAGTCGGGTGCCGCGTCGATGGTCTGCAATAGCTCCACCCAGACGGCGGGGGCAATGGTGAGGTTGAGGAACCCCTTGATCACGTTGAAGTCCGACACCACGGGCGACTGCTCCCGTAGCCAGCGGCCGATCTCTTCAGCCGTCTGCTCGGGGCTCTTGCGTGAGATCTTCAGTAAAGGGAAGGTGACCAGGGTATAGTGTCCCTTAAACTCCTTCTTGGTCTTTTGCAGCGTGATCTGTAACGCTCCGGCATCCGCCCCGTATAGCTCTTTGATGGCGCCGCTCACGGCATCCAGGATTATCTGTTCGATTTGCATAGTTGAAGTTGCTGATTGAAAGCGCAAAGGTAAGAAAAAAGTGGCAGATGGTATCCTATTGTGCTGGAAGATCTGCATTCGATGCTTTGTTGCAGATGTCCTGAACAACCAGTCCCGAGAGGGTGAAACCGAAGACAGCGGTCACCTGCACCATGGTGCCGTTGGTCTGTACCTTGTGGAAGCTGCCCTGCTCGTCGGCTTGTGGCAGCACTTCAATGCCCCTGTTTTCCAGCAACTCTTCGCTATAGACACAGAGAAAGGGCTTGTGCGGCATCTCGCCTCCCTTGCGCATCCGCTGTCGCACTGCCCCCGCCAGCCGGCAACCGCGTACCTTATGGAACTCAGCCACCCGTATCTGTTGCGGGTCCATCTTCAGGGCTGCTCCCATAGAGGCGAAGAGCGTGGCTTCCATCTGTGAGGCGGTCAGCAGCAGATGTGTCTTGTGGGCCAGCGAGTCGATGGCGTCGATGATGTAGTCATACTGTTCCAGGTGAAATGAATCCGCATTCTCCGCACTGTAGATCTCCGGGATAGCGGTAATCACCGCCTGAGGGTTGATCTCCTGCAGCCGTCGTTTGATTACCTCTACCTTCAGTTCTCCCACGGTGCGCGTGGTGGCCGGCAGCTGCCGGTTGATGTTGGCCACCGCCACCCGGTCGGAGTCTACCAGCGTGAGATAGATGATGCCGCTGCGGATCAATCCCTCGGCACACCAGCTGCCCACGCCTCCCACGCCGAAGAGAATCACCCGTTTTGCAGCTACTGCCGCCATCGCCTCGCGGCCGATCAGAAGCTCCGTACGGGCAAACTGTTCGTTCTGTTCCATTGTTTTTCATTTGTTGTTCCATTTTGATGAATTCATCCGGAACAGTGGCAACTTTTTTTTACTGCTGCAAAAGTACAATATTCAGGTGAAAAGATGAGGCAATCTTCAAAATGGCTTTCACGGCGAATATGATCCCGGTGAGACACATCATGACAGGGATGAATTGGATCAGCGTATAAAAGAAAAGGCGCAACCCCGAAGAGATGCGCCCGACGTATGCAATGCATAGATAATTAGTATGCGTTGTTCTTCGGCTCGAAGTAAGCCTGAGGGTGCAGGCAGGTGGGGCAGTTCTTTGGCGGTTTCTTGCCGGTGAAGACGTAACCGCAGTGGCGGCACTGCCATTCAATTGCCTCTTCGCGGGCAAATACGGTGCCGTTCTCCACGCGCGCCAACAGCTTCAAATAACGCTCTTCGTGCTCCGCCTCCGCCTTGGCAATCATGCGATACATGGTGGCGATCTCCTTGAAGCCTTCTGCTTCGGCTACCTCCGCAAAATGAGGGTA
>DURL01000163.1 GCA_012837345.1 Bacteroidales bacterium | reverse complement strand
GATCGCATTGAGATCGAGGGTGATTGATCTCTTTCGCTGGTCAGAAATAAAATAGAGGCTGTTCCTTTGTGGGAGCAGCCTCTATGCATTTGGTTGTTGACTCGTTCAGGCTACGGCGGTACCGATCAGGAAGACACCTGCCAGTGATACGATGGCGTATAGCTCGGGGAACACCGAGAGGATCAGGGTGTTGCCGAAGACGTCATGTCCCTGGCCGATGGCAGCGATACCGTTGGCACATACCTGTCCCTGACGGATGGAGGAGAAGAGCCCTACCAGCCCCAGTGCGATGCCACCTGCCAGTACGGCCGCCGCCTGGATGGAGGTGATCTCCGGTGTCAGCACGTTGAAGATGCTCTGGAACATAAAGTATCCGGCAAAGCCGTAGAGTCCCTGTGTTCCCGGCATGGCGGTAAGAACGAGGAAGTTGCCAAACTTCGTGCTGTCTTTCTTGAGTGCGCCGATAGCTGCATTTCCGGCAATGGTAACGCCGTAGGCGCTGCCGATACCCGAAAGGGCGATCATGATTCCGATGCCAATATAGGCAATTAATAAGTTGATGTCCATGTTGTGAATTGTTATTTGTTGTGGTTGAAATGATGTACTTTATCTGAGTTCATTGTTTTCTTTTCTCTGCCAATCAGATGTTGCCGTTATGGCCTGTTATTTCCTGAAAGGGTTGTATCTTTTCCCTCCGCCGGCAAACTCCGCATTCTTGTAAAACTCCACGAAGGTGAGGCGCATGGGGTGCACGATGGCACCCAGCACGGTCATGAAGATGTTCATCGCATGTCCGAAGAGGAAGATGAGCAGGAAGACGAGCGACCCGCCAATCAGGTTGTCCGGCTTCAGACCCAGTGCCAGGCTGTTGAAAACGCTGGCCAGGATCCCTCCCGAGAGGCCCAGTGCGAAGAGGCGTACATAGGAGAGCACGTCGCCCAGCAACCCGGTGGCCATGTTATAGGTGTCGTAGAGGCCCAGGCCGATATTGAGCAGCGGGTTCTTTCCCGGGGAGTTGAATAAGAAGATCAGGATGGCAGCTGCCCCCATCAATATCAGGTGGAGGGTGCCTCCCATTGCCAGCAGCGCCGGGAAGAGGAATGCCACGATCACGCTCAACAGCAGGATCACCCATCCGATGGTGGAGAGGGCGTGCATGAAGCCGAACTGCTTGATACGGTTGAAGATCTTCAGTATCAGGCCAAACATGATCTGTATCACACCCAGCACCAGCGAGAGGTTGAACATCTGCTGGTTATCGAAGTAGACCTGATCCTTCATATTCTGAAAGAAGGGGATATTGGTCTCGTAGATGTTGAAGCCGAAGAAGCCACCGGTGAGCAGTCCGCAAATGGTGGCGGAGGCACCCAGTATCTGTACCAGTCTGAGGATACCTATCATCGCCTTGCCCAGCTTCTTTTTCATGAAGATGGAGGCGATGGTGGCACCTGCAAAGAGAAAGACGCCATAACCGATATCCCCGAGCGCCAATCCGAAGAAGATCATAAAGAAGGGTGCGAAGAAGGGTGTGAGGTCGATCTCGTTGTATTTCGGTAGCATGTAGAGCTCCGCGATTGGCTCGAAGAGACGCGTGAAGCGGTTGTTGGCAAACTTGATGGGTACATCATCCTCCGGTTGCGGTGTGGCCGTCTCGAAGTATACCTCTTTCGATGCCAGGTAAGCAGCGATCTCCGCCTCGTTGTCGAGGGGTGCCCATCCCTGCAGCAGCTTCAACTTCTCTTCTGCCAGGGGGGTAGCGCTGTCTGCTACGCGGGTGAAGAGTATTTTCGTGTTGAGCTCACTGAGTGCCGCATCGAGCGAGGGCAGTTCGGCTGTCAGCTTTTTCAGTGCCTCCTCCTGCTGCCCAATCTGTTCGTGCAGCGTGACGGTCAGCTGATCCAGATCCTGCAGTGAGAGCTCCGGATGTTTCATCTCCTCCAGGTTGAGCCGGTCAGCCAGACCAGCCTCCCGTGTCAGGGTGAGGAAATAGGTCTTTGATCCCTCCCTGCGGATAATCAGGGCGTTATATTCTTCTTCCCATTCCGGGTTGTAGTTCCTGTCGGGGGTGATGAAGAGGTTGAGGTGATAGCCTGCCTCTTCCAGCTTTTTGAGATAGGTGGGGTTGAAGTTACCCCAGGGTCGCAGTGCCTCCCGTTCGCGTATGCTCACATGCAGCTTCTGGGTGAGGGCCGATTTCTCAGCCTCTATCCCGGCGATGGCCGCGGGGATCTCCATGCCTCTCGCCACGCTGGGTTGGTCGGTGGGGGTGAATGTCTTTTTGTCCACCACCTTCTCCAGTGTTTTCCTGGCTTCTTTCAGTAGCTTGCTCTCCGCGATGAACTGATGCAGCTCCTCGCGGTTGAGTGCAGCCTCCTCCTTTTCCACCACGTGGATCATCCCCAGCTCCCGCAGCTCATGCAGAAAACGGTCGTAATCCCTGTGAAAGACCAGGAAGGTGAATTTTTTCATCCTCGCTACCATATGCTTCCCTCCTTCTCTCTGCGTTGTTCCTGATGTGCACGCATGATCTTCTGCGACGACTTGGAGAGGTTCTCCTCATCTTCCAGGTATCGTTTGATCTTCAGAATGGCGTCCTGATAGCCGGGTATCTGTACTTTTTCAAACAGGTTCACCTTCTGCGTGGTCTTCTTGCGGGCATACTCGAGCCTTCTCAGTTTAATCTCGTTGAATTCGCGGCGGATACCGATCTCCGCCAGCTCCTCCACCGTCTTCACGCCGTCGAGGAACCATTTGGGCTGGCTGAAGATGCTGAAAGGTTTGATCTCAAAATCCACCTTCTCCAGGATGGGGAGGATGACACCGGCGATTTTCTTCTTTGAGAGATCCACATCCTTCACCCGTACCAGGGTGGGGTCGAACTCAGTCCAGAGGCTCACCATCTTGTCGTAAGAGTGAATCTGCTTCTCCAGCTCCTTCTCCAGCTCTTCAATCTCCCTCTTGGCTTTTTTCACCTCCATGCGCAGTGCCGTCTCCTTGTTCTGTAATGTAGGAAGCGCCCGTATACGCACCTTCAGCTGCTTTTCCAGCTGCTGTCGTGAGGTTTTGTTGTATTGGAATTTGATTGCCATTATTGCCAGTACTTTTCCACCAGTTCCTGTTTCATGTTCACCTCCGCCGGCTTGAAGTGGTCGGAGAGTAACTGCCATGTTTTGTCGAGCATCTCATCGGTATCGAGGTTCACATCGATGGCCAGGATATACTCGGAGTAATCTTTTGCGAAGGCAAGCGTACGTTCGTCGTAGTCGGTCAGGTCGAAGCCGTTCTCCTGCTTGGTCTTGGCATTGGCCGCATCGGAGTAGAGACGCACGGCTGCATTCATCACCTGCGGATGATCCTCGCGTGTCTTCTTACCCTGTACCAGCTGTTTGAGACGTGAGAGGGAGCGGAACGGGTCGACGATCACCTTCCCGATGTCGCTGTCGCGACGCAGGAAGAGCTGTCCCTCGGTGATGTAACCCGTGTTGTCGGGTACCGCATGGGTGATGTCACCCCCCGAGAGGGTGGTCACCGCCACGATGGTGATGGAACCACCCGTAGGGAACTGTGCCGCCTTCTCGTAGATCTTCGCCAGGTCGGAGTAGAGTGATCCCGGCATTGAATCTTTGGAGGGGATCTGATCCATGCGGTTGGAGACAATGGAGAGGGCATCGGCATAGGAGGTCATGTCGGTAAGCAGCACCAGCACCTTCTCATTCTTCTCCACGGCGAAGTATTCAGCTGCCGTCAGCGCCATATCGGGCACCAGGAGCCGCTCCACCGCCGGGTCTTCAGTGGTGTTCATAAAGGAGATGATACGGTCGAGGGCACCGGCATTGCTGAAGACGTTCTTGAAGAAGAGGTAGTCGTCGTTGGTCATCCCCATGCCGCCCAGGATGATCTTGTCTGCCTTGGCACGCAGTGCCACGGTGGCCATCACCTGGTTAAAGGGCTGGTCGGGGTCGGCAAAGAAGGGGATCTTCTGTCCCGACACCAGGGTGTTGTTGAGGTCGATGCCGGCGATGCCGGTAGCGATCAGCTCGGAGGGTTGTTTTCTTCTTACCGGGTTCACCGACGGACCGCCGATGGGTTGTTCATCTCCCTCGGGTATGGGACCGCCGTCGATAGGGTCACCATAGGCGTTGAAGAAGCGTCCTGCCAGCTGATCACCCACCTTGAGTGAGGGGGCTTTGCCCAGGAAGATCACCTCTGCGTTGGTGGGTATTCCTTCTGTTCCCTGGAAGATCTGCAGGGTCACCTCATCACCGATGATCTTTACCACCTGTGCCAGTCTGCCGTTGACCGTAGCCAGCTCATCATATCCCACGTTGGTGGCTTTCACCGCGCAGGTGGCCTTGGTGATCTGGGTGATCTGGGTATATATTTTCTGAAATGCTTTTGCCATCTTATATTGATTTGATGATTCGATGATTCGATGATTTGCTGATTTAGCCGATGCTCTTCTCCGATACCCTCTCAAGCAGTTGCCTGTGGTATTTTTTAAACGAGTCGGACTCAAATTCGGCGTAGTTCATCTGCTTGCCGATGTTGATCAGCTCCTTGAAGAAGTCTGCCACCTTGTTGAAGTTGTCGAACTGAAACTCGGTACGGCAGATCTCCGTCACCAGGTCGAGGATATGCTTCTGTCGTTCGATGGGTGTGACTGAATCGATCTCGTCGAAGGCATCCTGCTGCAGCACGATAAAGTCGATCAGCTCAGCCTTCCAGAAGGTGATATGGTACTCCACCGGCACGCCGTCATCGCCCAGGATATTGATCTGCTCGGCGATCTCCTTACCTCTGAGCAGCCTTGTCTTTGCCTCGTTCACCTTCGCTGTCCAGTCGTCGGAGATATGCTCGGAGATAAACGCTTCAAACTCGGGATACTCGATATACTTGGAGTAGGACTCAATCGGGTTGATGGCCGGGTAGCGTTTCTTGTCGGCACGCTCCTGCTCCAGGGCGTAGAAGCATCGTGCCACCTTCTTGGTGTTCTCCGTCACCGGCTCCTTCAGGTTACCACCTGCCGGCGATACGGTGCCGATGAAGGTGATGGAGCCCTCCTGTCCGTTGTTGAGGGTGACATGTCCGGCGCGGCCGTAGAAGTTGGAGATGATGGCTGAGAGGTCCATCGGGAAGGCGTCCGGTCCCGGCAGCTCTTCCAGGCGATTGCTCATCTCACGGAGCGCCTGCGCCCAGCGTGAGGTGGAGTCGGCCATCAGCAGCACCTTGAGACCCATGGAACGGTAATACTCACCGATGGTCATCGCCGTGTAGACCGAAGCCTCGCGTGCCGCCACCGGCATGTTGGAGGTGTTGGCCACGATGATGGTACGTTCCATCAGCTTGCGTCCCGTGTGGGGGTCGATCAGCTCGGGGAACTCGGTGAAGATCTCCACCACCTCGTTGGCGCGCTCACCGCAGGCAGCGATGATCACGATGTCGGCTTCCGCCTGCTTCGAGATGGCATGCTGTAACACGGTCTTGCCCGTACCGAAAGCACCCGGTATAAAACCGGTACCCCCCTCCACGATCGGGTTGAGCGTGTCGATGGAGCGGACACCGGTCTCCAGCAGCTTGTAGGGACGCGGCTTCTCCTTGTAGGTGGTGATGGGTACCTTTACCGGCCAGCGCTGTACCATGGTGATGGCATGCTCCTTGCCTGCCTGATCGGTCACCACCGCAACGGTATGGTGGATATTGTAGCTGCCCTCCTCTGCGAGGCTCTTCACCCTGTACTCCTCTTTCATCACAAAGGGAACCATGATCTTGTGCGGCTGGAAGTTCTCATCCACCTCACCCAGCCAGGAGCCGCCTGTCACCTTGTCGCCGACAGCTGCCAGCGGCTTGAACGACCACTCCTTCTCCTCGTCGAGCGGGAAGGTGTACTCACCCCGTTTCAGGAAAACACCCTCCATCTTGTCGAGGTCGTTCTCCAGTCCGTCGAGGTTACGTTCCAGCAGTCCCGGGCCGAGCACCACCTCCAGCATATGTCCCTGAAACTCAACCTGCGTGTCGACACGCAGGCCGCGGGTGCTCTCGAACACCTGCACATAGACATTCTTTCCCACCACCTTGATCACCTCCGACATGAGGCGGGTACCGTCGAGATCAATGTAGGCGATCTCGTTCTGGGCTACCGGTCCATCCACTTCGACGATGACCAGGTTGGCTATGATTCCTTTTACAGTTCCTTTTGTTCGCATATTTGGTTGTTGTTGTTTGTCGTTGTCACATATCATCCGGCATCTCAACCCCGCTTTTCAGGTTGTCGATCATCTCGCGGAAGAGACGTTCTCCCTCTTCGGCATTCAGCTCCACCCACCGTTCCAGTATCTGCAGCTTGCAGAGGTAGGCAAAGATATACTCAATATTGAAATAGTCGAGAGCCGTATGTTCCTCGAGCCAGTCCCACCGTAACTTGTCGAGTCGGCGCTCCCGTTCGAAGATGTCACTCTCTTCTGAGAGACGCACGATGGTGTCGAAGTAGTCCAGCTCCAGGCCGATGCCGAAATCACGGGCGTTGGCATTCTCACGGATGATGACCGCCAGCGGGTTGTTCCCCACCACTACACCCGGGATATCGATCCCATATTTGCGGGCATAGATGGCCGAGAGGATGTTTCCGATGTTTAGGTTCAGCTCGAACCAGTTGGCGATCAGGCTGTTCCGTGCTTCCAGGCCGTAATCCATATGAAATGATGCAATCAGGTCTTCCAGCGTGCGAAACTCTTCCGGCAGTTCTTCATTGAGCCAGCTACTGATGAATGCTTCATAGTAGGGAGGTGCCAGCTCATGATCAAGAGGCTCCCCCTCTTTCACCTTCCCTACGATCTCTTTCATCTCTTCCGGGGAGAAGTTGCCCTCGTTGTGCCATTCACCCTCTTTCTTGTTCAGGATGTGAAACAGGTTGAGGTTGTCATAGCGAAGGAAGTATCTGCTGATTAGCTTTCTGTCTTCCGGCTTAAGGGCTTCGTCGAGCATCTCCCTGAATGTCTCGGTGGAGAAGGGGAGCTTCGTCGTATCGAACGAGAAGTCGGGCAAGCCGGAGATAAAATAGTAATACTGATTTTTAAAAAGCATAGGCAAAATCTAAAAAGGTGGAGATGCTGAATAGCCTCCCTTTTAAAAGAGTAGTTGCTGGATCTGGGGACGCAGGAATTCCTTGAAATAATCGATGAATTCCTCCTCACCGAAGCGTACCTTGTAGGTCCCGTCTGCGGGAGTGAGTGTGAATCCGGTCTTGATGCCGTTCACCGATTCGATTTTCAATCCCTTCTCGAGGAGATGCTTCATGTTGGAGGCAATATATGCTTCCAGCGCCACCGCATTCTCCACACCCAGGGTGAGGGTCTCATCCTTCGACCAGTTGGTTAACAGCTCACCGATCAGCTTCTGCATGAATCCCTTATCCTCCATGGCTGCCTTCACATTCATGGTGGCCAGCTTGTCGGTTAACAGGTTGATGATCTCTGTCTTGAGCGCTTCGGCCGACTGCGATGCAAAGAGTTTGAGCTCCGCTTCGGTATGCTTTTTCAGCTCAGCCTGTTCTTTCTGAGCGGCGGCGATCAGATGATCTGCTTTTGCCTTTGCCTCTTTCACTATTTTTTCTTCCCTGGCTTTGGCTTCGGCAATGATCCGCTCAGCTTCCTCCCTGCCTTTCTCTACCCCTTCGGTGTACAGTTTTGAGGTAAGTTCCTGAATTTTGTCCATATGGTATATCCTAAATGATGTTGTGTATCCTGATGTTTAACTTACAGAATCGTCTTGTTGTATACTCCCCGGTCAAGAGGAAAAAAAAAGAGACAAATCTAGTTAAGGAGTAAACAAAGTTACAAAAAAATGATTGTATCAATCTATTGATTACGGAAAAAAATCAGTTATTTCCTCTCCGAAAGGGATGGTTTCATTTCTGAAATTTGAGAGATTCATTCGCAGATGAACAGTTTTTAGATTATTTTTGTGCCGATGGATAGGAAGATCTTCAGACTGGCACTCCCAAATATCATTACCAATATCACCGTACCCTTGCTGGGGATGATTGACATGGCAGTTGCCGGACGGCTGGGATCGGCGGTCTTTATTGGGGCCATCGCTTTGGGTGCCAATATCTTTAACATGATCTACTGGAACTTCGGTTTCCTGCGGATGAGCTCCAGCGGTTTTGCATCGCAGGCCTATGGGGCCCGTGATCTGCCGGAGACGATGCATGTGCTGATCCGCTCGCTGCTGATTGGCCTGGGTATCGGCACCGTGATCCTGCTCTTGCAGGTTCCCCTGGGCAGGTTTGCCTTTTCACTGATTCAGTCGGGAGCAGAGTCGGTACATCATGTGGAGAGCTACTTCCGCATCGTGGTGTGGGGTGCCCCCGCGGTGCTGGGGATGTATGCCTTCAAGGGATGGTTCATCGGGATGCAGAACGCCCGGATCCCCATGTTCATTGCCATCTTCAACAACGTGCTGAACATCCTGCTGAGTGTTTTCTTTGTCTTCGTGCTGGGGATGAAGATTGAAGGGATCGCGCTGGGTACGCTGCTCTCGCAGATCATCTCCTTTCTGGTGGCTGCCGGCTTCTGGTGGCGTTACTACCGGCGTCTCCGTTTTTATGTGCGGAAAGAGGATATCTGGGAAAGAGGCACCATCCGTCTCTATTTCCGTGTGAATGCCGATGTGTTTGTACGCACCTTCCTGCTGACGCTGGTCACCACCTTCTTCACCTTTGCCTCCTCCGGGATGGGTGATGTCATCCTGGCGGTGAACGCCCTGCTGATGCAGTTCTTCATGCTCTTCTCCTACTTTATGGATGGCTTTGCCTATGCCGGTGAGGCGCTCACCGGCCGCTTTATCGGGGCGAACAACAAAAGCGCCCTGCAGCATATGTTGCGTCGCATCTTCTTCTGGGGTGGGGTGGTGAGCATCACCTCGATGGTGGTCTACATCCTTATCCCCGAGCAGATCCTGCAGATCCTGACCAACGACCGGATCATCATCGAAGCGGCGGGTGACTACCTCTTCTGGATCCTGCTGATACCCCTGACCGGCTTTGCCGCCTTCCTGTGGGACGGCATCTACATCGGTGCCACCGCCTCGGCACAGATGCGCAACGCGATGATCTTCTCCTCCATCCTCTTCTTCGCCTGTTTCTTCCTGATCTCACCCCATTGGGGTAACAACGGCCTCTGGCTGGCCTTTATCCTCTATCTCCTTTCGAGGGGGGTGACGCAAACTATTTGGGCGAGGAGAGCGTTGAAGATGTAAGCTATCAGTGATCAGCTATCAGTGATCAGCTATCAGCTATCAGCTATCAGCTATCAGCTATCAGCTTGTTAATGCCTAAATTACGTTGACCGTTTCTTGGGTTGTTGTTAGTTGTCAAACCATAAACCATAAACCAAGAACTTACCAACTTGCCAACTTACCAACTTACTAACTTACCAACTTACCAACTTACCAACTTACCAACTTACTAACTTACTAACATACCAACTTACCAACTTACTAACATACCAACTTACTAACATACCAACTTACCAACCTACTAACATACCAACTTACCAACCTACTAACATTCAAACCGAATATATGCAACAATTTGACAACCTTGCCGAACTGAAATCTTTTCTGAAACGGGGTGATGTGGAGGAGATCGCGGTGCAATCGCTC
>DURL01000162.1 GCA_012837345.1 Bacteroidales bacterium | reverse complement strand
CTATGATCTCACCAATCCTATAACTCATTTAACGTTTTGAACTTGCTCGTTCTCACTTTTTTCTTTTACTTTGTTACTGAAAAATAACAAACACTAAAATCGATTGCCTATAGGTCCACTTTACTCCGAACATTGCACATAACAATTGAAGCAGTAAAGCTATGGATATTCTCAGCACAATGACCGATGAGGAGTTGGTCGTTTTGTATACCGGTGGCAACGATGAAGCGTTTGATCTTCTACTGGGCAGACACCAGCAGGTGGTTTACAGTTATATCCTCTACACGGTACGAAACAAAAATCTTGCGGATGATTTCTTTCAGGAAACCTTCTGTAAGGCGATTGTCACCATCCGACAGGGTCGCTACACCGAGAGCGGCCGTTTTCGCTCCTGGCTGATGCGCATAGCTCATAACCTGATGATCGACTATTTCCGGCAGAAGAAAAACGAGAAGACCCTCTCAAACGATGAATGCGGAATAGATCTGCTCAACAACCCTTCCCTCTGCGACGAGACCGTTGAAGGTGAGTGGGTGAAAAGGCAGGTTTATAGTGATGTGAATAAGCTGGTGGAACACCTGCCCGACACACAACGTGAGGTGGTGGAGATGCGTTACTATGCGGATTTGAGCTTCAGGGAGATTGCCGACCTGACAGGGGTGAGCATCAACACGGCACTGGGGCGTATGCGATATGCCATTCTCAACATGCGCAGGCTGGCTGCTGATCATAAGATGATATTGACCCTCAGTTGAGAGCAAAAAAAAGCCCCGCAGATGCGGGGCTTCTCTTTTAGGGTAGGAGTTCAAATCGTTTCGTACCAAACGGTCACATCGGTAAGCTGCTGTTGCGGTGCCGTGTGAGACATGTCCCGAAGAAACGCAGTTTGAAGCCAACAAACTTGGAGGTTTATCTTTTTCGTGCTGCAGGCGAAATACTTCAGAGTTGAGATACTTCGATAAACATCTGAAACAGTGTTTGAAGCTGTTAAAGCTGTTCAGGGAAGTCACAATATCATTCGTTTCGATAACATTCAATCGTTTGATACGTTTTTTCCGAACTGTGAAGCAGAATAGATACACAAACGTTTTTGTGTTGCCTTCGCATGACACAGGCGAACCTGTCTCCGGCGATGCTTACAAGAAGCGTTTATACGTGTAAGGGTATTCAGCCCCGAACATTCTTACCAACAGAAATCCCCGCGAGCGAGAACGGCTGATGTAGTAGAACATCCTTTTTCCCGAAACCGGTCTGCCACTTTTCAACGGCCATTTTATACCTGATTTTCATCTTCCCGGGCTTCATCTTTCCGGTGAGAGTTCCGAGAACCCGAAATATGATCTCCGTCTAATCTGGACGCAACAGAAATGAAATTTCCGTTTTACCTTCTGTCTCTTTTCTCTGTCACGCTTTTTCGTTGAAACCACTGTTGCCCTGAGGCACACAATGTGCAGCGGCAGCAGATACGTTCGTGTAGCAGAATTGTCATCCTGTGATGTGATAAAAAGCGGGAAGCCATTATCGCCATACACACGGAGCATGATCGGACAAGTCCGGCCTTCTCCTGAATGCAATCCTTCCGGTTGTGTACAAAATGTCAATGAACTCCTATAACTCTTGTCTGTATTGTACAGATCTGTTTCGTTATCCTTGTTTGCAAATATAACAATAGTCGTTAAGAATAAGCAAATATTTTTGGCTGTTGTTGTGAACAACTTGTAAACAGATTATCAACAGGTTATGAACATTTTCCAGAAGTAGCTCTCAGAGCGGGAAAGGTGGGATATGCATTGGTGCGGCCATTGAGTCACTGGTGTGTGGAGGTGATCTGTAGCCCCACAATTGAGAAAATCAGTGTAGTGAGGAAGAAGAGACGCCAGAGGGTGACCGGTTCACGGAAGACCAGGATGCCGAGCAGTACCGTCCCGGCTGCACCGATGCCGGCCCAGACCGCGTAGGCGGTACCGGTGGGGATGGGATTGCTGCCGCCCATTGATTTAAAAAGCAGAAACATGCTCAGGCTTACCGACAGGATAAAGCTGAGGAGCCAGAAGAATAACTCCCTTCCTGAGGAGTGCTGCATTTTTCCCAGGCTCAGGGCAAACAGCGCCTCAAACAGTCCGCCAATAATCAGTATGATCCAGTTGATATTCATCTTTTTCTTTTTATAGATCTGTTGCTCGATTGCGTTTTTTGTGCGATGAGACTACTCCTCCCAGCTGCGGCAGATAAGGCTGCCCCGCTCCGGGTGGTTCTCGATGCGCAGGTGTGCTTCGATCTCCTGCTGCATCTCCTCCACGTGAGAGATCACCCCCACGATGCGGTTCTCCCTGCGTAGTGTCTTCAGCGTGTCGAACACAATGTCGAGCGACTCCTTGTCGAGCGATCCAAACCCCTCATCGAGGAAGAAGAAGTTCTGGCTGGAACAGGTGATCTGCTGAATGTTGTCGGCCAGTGCCAGCGCCAGTGAGAGCGATGCCTGGAAGGTCTGACCGCCGGAGAGGGTCTTTACGCTCCTCACCTTTCCTTCGTTCATGAAGTCACGCACCTGGAAGTTGTTGTCGGGAGTGATCTCAAGGCTCAGCTTCTGACGTGTGAGCCGGAAGAAGCGGTCGTTGGCCGCATTGCAGAGGTTATGAAGGTAGACAGTTGATATCCAGTTTACAAAGCCGCTCGCCTTGAAGAGCGACTTCATGGTTCGTATGTTCTCACCCCTTGCCTCCACTTTCTCCAGCGCCTCTTTCAGCGTGGCCATGCTTTGCAGATCCTCCATAAGCTGCTTGAGCAGCAATCTCATCTCAATCTGTTGCTCCGTTATTTTCTTCTCCTTTTCCCTGAGCGTGTTGATTTCACCCAACAGCTTCCCGTGTGCCTCTGCATCGTATCTTCTTCCTCCGATCTCTTTCTGCAACTGATCGTAGGTGGATCTGCTTCGCAGCAGTTGGTCATTGAAAGCGGTCAGTTTCATCTTTTCTGTTTCCGGTTCCATTGCTTCGGAGAGGATCGCTCGGACCTCTCCGAGATCCTTGAATGATGTTTTTGCCAGCTCCTCGTCGATCTGTTGCTGAAGGCTCTCGATGGCTGTCTGCTCCTGCACCAGCTCTCTGTTGTTGATCTGCAGCGCACTGCTCAGTGCATCTTTCTCCCGAGTCTGTTTCTGCAACAGATCGCTCTTCTCCTCATACTCCTCCACCAACTGCTGCTGTTCCTGCAACAGCTGCTGCCGCTCTTTTTCGATCTCCTCCAAGCCTGCTTCCCTGTACTCGTCCGGATGGATGATTTCGAGCTGTTCACGCAGGGTGGTAAGCGTGGTCTCCTGCACCGTGAGCCCGTTGCGAATCTGCTCCAGTGCCGAGCGGTAGCGCTCCCTGTTGCTCTCCTCCTGCTCCAGCTGAGAGGTTGTTTGTGAGAGAGCCTCCTCCTGCCTGCTTGTCGCTTCCTCTATCTTCTTCACCTCCAGGAAGGCATTGTTCAGCTCCTCTTCCTCATGGTACTTATCCCAGTGAAACCGCCCCATATGATCCGTGATCTTTTGTTGCAGCTTTTTGCCCTTCCCGCACCACTCATCGCGGTGCTCCCCGGCCTGCTCCTGCCTGCTCCTGAGCAGCGTCACCTGCTTGCTGAGCGATGCAAGGTGATTGAGTTGCTGTTCAAGCCTGTTCTTCTCATCAGCGATGCGTTGCAGCTGTTTACCCTGATCGTCACTCCGATAGATCTCCGGATGGTTTGTGGATCCGCAGAGGGGGCAGGGGTGACCCTCTTCGAGCTCCCGGGCATATCTTTTCAGTTGCTCTTTCACCAGCAGATGATGCTCCTCAACCTGCAGTTTGAGTTGTGCTGCTTTTACCCTCTCGGCATCCTGCTCCAGGCAATCCTCCATTGCAGCATAACCGCTATCGTGTGGCAGTTTCTCAAACAGCCCGTTGGTGAGGAGTTGTGACTGTTCCCTTTTCACCTCCTCAACCTGATTTGCATATCTGTTTATCTCTTTTTGAACCTCTCCCTGTTGGTTCTCCAAATTTCTTTTTTCGTCGTACCAGCTTCTGATGGCCGAGAGCATTGTCAGATCAGGCATGCTGCTGCGCAGTGTCTTGATATGTTCCTCCAGGTGCTGCTTCTCCACTTTGAGATCATCTGCCCGTTTCGTCACTTTCTCCAGTATCTCACTGCCTGAAAGAAGACGTTGTTTCTCTTTTTCAATCACTGCCGCAGCTGTTTTCATCCTGAGCAGTCGGGAGAGGTCTGCGGCCCTTTTTTGCAGCTCATCCCGTTTGTCGTATGCCGGTTTGATACGTGCCAGCAGATTCCCGATCTCTTCGATTGCTGTCTCCACTGCTATCAGACGGTTCCTGTCATGCTCAATGTGAATGCTTCTCTTCTCTTTTTCCCTGCCTCTCTCCTCCAACAGTTCAAGCCGCTGCTTGAACCGGTAGTGGCACAGTTCATAGCGGGCTAGCCTCTTTTCGAGGGCACGCCAGGCTGGCTCCTGTTGTGCCAGCTCCCTAACCACTTTCTCTGCATCACCCCTTTTGCGAACCAACTCCTGCAAGTAACGTTGCTGCTCCTCATTTTGCAGCTGCTCCTCCAGCATTTTCTTCTGCGCTGTGATGGTCTGTTCCAGCTCCTGTAGTTCAGCCTGGTACTTTTCAATCTGCCCCTCATCGATGTTGCCCAGTTGCTGCAACTGTCCCTCCAGCTGGTGCTTCTGTTCGTTGTTCTTCGACTCAAGCGAGACCACCTTGTAGAAAAACTCAAATTTCTCCAGGTTGAACAGCTCCTTCAGCATCTGGGTGCGGTCTTTGTTGCCCAGCTGCAGGAACTCCTGAAACTGCCCCTGCGGGATGATGATGGTGCGTTTGAAGTTCTCGTAGCTCAGCCCGATGGCATCCTGCAGAGCCTCCTGTTCAATCGGTATCCACTCGTTGTCAACCCTCCTGTAGGCTGTGCGATCGAGCGTCTTCACCTCCTCGAACCGTTTGCTGTTGCGCCTTCCCTTCACGATGGTGCGGTAGAGTGTCCGCTCGCTGCCTGCCTCGAAGATGAAATCGATCAGCAGCTCCTTCGATTTCAGGTTCATCATATTGTAGTTACGGTTGTCACCTGAGAGGTTGAGGCGGTCGGTACGGCCATAGAGGGCGAAGGTGATCGCCTCCAGGATCGATGACTTGCCGCTGCCCACCATGCCGAAGATGCCGAACAGGCCGGCAGAGGTGAGCCGGGTGAAGTCGATGGTCTGTTTTGCCTGGTAGGAGTATAGCCCCTGCAGGGTAAGTTGTATCGGTATCATTCCTCTTCTGCCACTATTTCGTGAAACAATTGCATGATCTCATCATTGGGCTCCTGCCCCTTCTCATGTCGGAAATAATCGCGGAACAGCGCTTCCATGCCCTTCGTCAGGTCTATCTGCTTCTGTCCGCTTTCCGTCAGCTTCTCCGCATCTGTCACCTCGGGAATGATGCTCACGATGCCGGGGTGAGCAGCCATTAGGGCTCTCCGTTCCATGGCGGTGAGAAAGCTGTCGGTGACGATGGTCAGCTCCACCAACGCATCCCTGTTCTCGCTGAGCCACTGAAGTGCCTCATCAATACCCTCTGCCCTTTTTCGCAGGAGCATCTTCGAACGGGTAAGGGGCAGCTCCCGCACAACGGCTGCCACGCCAGGCTCCAGGTCGATCATCAGCAGCTGTTTCTGCTGACCTGCTTCGGCAAAGCTATAGGAGAGGGGGCTCCCGCTGTAGCAGACTGGCGACGGCCCTTTCTCCACGAAGTGCATGCGGTGGAGATGTCCCAGCGCGGTGTATTGTATCTGTGACGGGATATTCTCGGTAAAGATCGCCTGGGCACCGCCTACCTGCAGGATCGGCTTCTCCTCCTCCGGCTCCTCGGGAAGAGTGTCACCTCTCCTTACCACGAAGAGATGCGACAGGAGGATATTGACTCCCTGTTGGTCACAATAACTGTCTGCCAGATGCTGCCACCGCTCCTGCAGAATCGACCGTAGCTCCTTTTCGCTCTCCTCCAGACCGAGAAAGGTTTTGAGGCGGTACTCATTGGCATAGGGGGTGAAAAGGATGCGTAACGGAAAGGATGAACCCGGCAGCAGGAGCTCAAGAAACCCCTTTTCGCTTTTAAGTACCCTTAATCCCGACTCAAGCAGATAGGGAGGTATCTCCGTATGGGGATAACCGGCAAAGAGGATGCCACACTCCCGCGCTAACGGGTCGGCTGCCTCGATACGATCGGGTGAGTCGTGGTTGCCGGCGATGGCGATCACAGGACGACGCCCTTCTGCTGAGAGCCGCTTCAATGTCCTGTACAACAGGTCGACCGCCTCGGTCGGGGGATTGAAGGTGTCGAACAGGTCGCCCGCCACCAGTACTACGTCGGCTGCTTCCTGCTCCGCAATCTCGCAGATCTCCTCCATCACCTCCCGTTGCTCTTCCAGCCGCGGGAAATCATCGAGCCGTTTGCCCAGATGCCAGTCGGCAGTGTGTAATATGCGCATACCCTCTTTTTGCTGTCAAATATAACCAATATTTTTCAGTCAACAGGCGGGAGAAGAAACATACTTTTTTGGATCTCTATTCAAAACGGATCGAACGGGCAGGGGTGATGCGGGCTACCAGGTAGGAGGGACCCACCATCATCAGCAGGGTGACCAGCAGCGTGCCGGCATTGAGCAGCAGGATATAGAGCAGGTTGAGATCCACCGGCACCGAGGAGAGGTAATAGGTGGCGGGATCGAGCTTCAGCAATTGAAAGCGGTCCTGAAGAAAGCAGAAGAGCAGTGCGATCACATTGCCCCACAACATACCCTGGCCGATCAGGAAGGCGGAGAGATAGAGGAACACCTTGCGGATGCTGAAGTCGCGGGCACCCATCGACTTGAGCATGCCGATCATGTTGGTTCGTTCCAGGATGATGATCAGCAGACCGGAGATCATGGTGAAGCCGGAGACCACCAGCATCAGGATGATGATCACCCAGACGTTCATGTCGAGCAGGTTGAGCCAGTTGAAGATCATGGGGTTGATATCCTTGATGGAACGGGTGTAGAGGTTGTTGCCGAAGCGGTCGCTGTGCGAAGCGAGTGTGAAGAAGAGATCCTGCGTCGTCCGGTCCAGGTTGTCATAATCCTTCACCAGCAGCTCGATGCCGCTCACCATATCCTTTTCCCAGCCGTTGAGGGAGGCCAGCACCTCTTTTTCGGTGATCACATAGAGCTTGTCATACTCTTCGAAGTTGGTCTCGTAGATGCCGGCGATGGTGAAACGGCGGGCACGCACCGGCTCCTGCACGAAATAGCAGGTGAAGCTGTCACCCATCTTCAGTTGCAGCTTGTCTGCGATCTCGCGGGAGAGGATGGCCCGGTTGCCGGTGGTGGTGTCACCCGGTTGTATCACCTCACCCTCCACCATGTTCTTGCGGAAAAACGCCCAGTCGTACCGTTCCGTAACGCCCTTAAGCACCACACCCATGAAATCATCGTCGGTCTTGATGATACCCGGCTTGGTGATGTACTCCTGGATATGGCTGATGGCATTGTTGGAGGTGAGGATTGATGCCAGTGTGTCGGAGAAAGCGATGGGGGTCTGCTCGTAGGAGTTGTTGCTGTCGAAAGCGGTGACCTGGATATGAGAACCGAAGCCCACCACCTTGGCACGCACCTCCTTTTTAAAGCCGACGATGATGCAGACTGCCACGAGCATCACTGCCAATCCCAGTGCGATGCCGGTGATGGCAATCCGTATGGCGGGTGAGGAGACACGCTTATCGTTCTGTTTGTCTCCCCGGTAAATACGCCTGGCTATGAACAGTTCTGTACTCATTATTCCTTGTTATCTTCTGCCTGGGTATGCTTCAAGCGCTTTCTCCAGCACGACTAACGCCTTCTCAAGGTCACTTTTGTTGAGCACGTAGGCGATGCGCACCTCGTTCTTGCCCAGCCCGGCAGTGACATAAAAGCCGGTGGCGGGAGCCATGAAGATGGTCTGTCCCTCGAATGAGAAATCGGAGAGACACCAGGAGCAGAAACGATCGGCATCGTCGATAGGCAGTCGTGCCAGCGTGTAGAAGGCCCCCTGCGGCATGGGAGAGTAGACGCCCGGTATACGGTTGAGCCGTTCAATCAGGAAGTCACGACGGCTCTTATACTCGTCGAAATTGTGTTGCATATAGCTGCCGTTCTCCTGCAGCGAAGCGTTGGCGGCAATCTGGCCGATGAGCGGGGGACTGAGTCGCGCCTGGCAGAACTTCATCACGGTGTCGTGTACCTTCCGGTTTCTGGTGATCAGTGCTCCGATGCGGATACCGCACTCGCTGTATCGCTTCGAGACAGAATCGATCAGCACCACGTGCTCCTCCACATCTTTCAGGTGGCAGGCGGAGATGTAGGGGGTATCATTGTAGATGAACTCCCGGTACACCTCGTCGGAGAAGAGGTAAAGATTGTACTTCAGTACCAGTAGCCGGATCTGCTCCATCTCCTGTGGCGTATAGACATAACCGGTGGGGTTGTTGGGGTTGCAGATCAGGATCCCCTTGGTACGCTCGTTGATCAGCTGCTCAAAATCATCAATATGAGGCAAGGCGAAGCCGGACTCGATGGTGGAGGGCAGGGTACGGATCACCGCACCTGCTGAGATGGCAAAAGCCATGTAGTTGGCATAGGCCGGCTCGGGCACGATGATCTCATCACCCGGATTGAGGCAGGCCATAAAGGCATAGAGCACTGCTTCCGATCCACCCGCCGTGACTATGATCTCTTCCGGTTTCAGCTCAATGTCGTACTTCCTGTAATATGCCGTCAGATTCTCACGGTAGAAACGGTAACCGTCGCTGGGACTGTATTCCAGCGTGGTGCGATCGATGTTGCGAATGGCTTCGAGTGCTGCCCGTGGTGAAGGCAGATCGGGTTGGCCAATGTTGAGGTGATATACTTTGGTACCCCGTGCCTTGGCGGCATCGGAGAGGGGTGCAAGCTTGCGTATGGGTGAAGCGGGCATCTCAAAACCCCGCTGAGAAATTTCCGGCATGGTGAATCGTGTTGAAAGTAACCTGTGCGAATCTTTTCTATCTCTTCTATATGTAGGAGGCAAAGGTAATAAAAGTTTCCTTTCATCTGTTTTTTTTACCCTATTGTTGGTATGAAATCGATACCTGATTGTTCCAAATTGAATAAAAGTGATTGGTGAGAGGCCTCGTTTAACACTTATTGTGTCCTTTAGGAGAACTTGTAACATCGGTTATTGTTACTTTTGCAGCAACAATTTGAAAGAAACAACAAACACAACTATATGAAAAAAAGTACTACATGGCTGCTTACTGCAGCACTCCTTACAGGGATGCTCTCTTGTGCCGGTCAGAAGGATGAAAGCGATTTGAAGTTTCGTGCCGGCTGGGAGCTGGTATGGGAAGATGATTTCGATAAGGGGCTGAACGAAATTGAATGGTCGAAGATTCCCAAAGGTAAGCTTCACATGAACCGCTATGCAAGCACGCATGATGCCTTGTATCTCTCACAGGAGGGTAACCTGGTGTTGCGTGCATTGCCCAACTCCGTGTCGAACAAAGCAATGCCCTATTTTACCGGAGGCATCACCCGCAAGGGGTTGAATGCGGGTGATGTGACCCGCATCGAGGTGAAGGTGAGAGTCAACCCGGCTGAGGGAGCCACCCACTACCTCTCATTGCTGCCGACAGACGGGTCGGAGAATGTCTCGATCGACTTCATGGAACATTACGGTATGGATGAGTTTGTCTACCAGTCGGTAACTTCTGAATATACTACAACGCAGGGCATGGCAGAAAATCCCCCCTCCAGCTCGCTGGTCGGTGTCAATCCGATGCAGTACCGCATCTATGGTGTGGAAAAATATCCCGACAGCCTGGTCTTTTTTGTGGATGACATCCGCACACGGAAGTACCCCCGCATCCTTACCGATATGCCGGGACAGTTTCCTTTCGATGATCAGGTTTTTGACTTGTTTCTCGGTATCCGCCTGAATAAGGACACCGATCCTGAACAGCTGCCTGCCGATATGCTGATCGACTGGGTGAGGGTATATGAGCCGAAAGTGGGAGAAGAGGAATAAGTGATAGGCTGCAAGCTGTATCTTGTTGTCGTTCAACAAACAAAAATATCCGGCCGGGAATTCCCGGGCCGGATATTTTTTTGTTTCGATCTACTCTGATTATTTAAGGGGGACAGCGTGGGCGAAGAGTCGCTCTTCGGCCAGCTTTTCGTACTTCGTATCCGCTCGGCCATGGTTGGCATAAGGGTAGATGCTGATGCCGCCACGGGGGGTGAAGATGCCGGTGACCTCGATGTACCTGGGATCCATCAACTGAATCAGATCTTTCATGATGATGTTCACGCAGTCCTCATGAAAGGCCCCATGGTTGCGGAAGCTGAAGAGGTATAACTTCAGGCTCTTGCTCTCCACCATCTTCACATCGGGGATGTAGTCGATACGGATGGTGGCGAAGTCGGGTTGTCCGGTGATGGGGCAGAGGCTGGTGAACTCGGGACAGTCGAAGGTGACCCAATAGTCGTTCTCTGGGTGTTTGTTGGTGAATGCCTCCAGCACCTCGGGTGCATAATCCTGCCGGTAGACGGTCTGGCCCCCCAGCAGGGTGAGTTGTTCTTTTTCCATATGGGATATCTCTATTGTAGTTGATGAACAAATAAAAAGGGCTATCCTCCTTTTTCGGCGAGGTATTCCTCCAGCCCCTTGTTGCGCAGCAGGCAGGCAGGACAATGGCCACACCCCTCCGCCACGATACCATTGTAGCAGGTGAGCGTCTCGTTGCGTATGATCTCAAACACCCCCAGCTCGTCCGCCAGTTGCCACACCTCCTTCTTGTTGCGCCACATCAGCGGTGTGTGGATCACGAACTGCCTGTCCATCGCCAGGTTAAGCGTGGTGTTGGCCGAGCGGATGAAGGTGTCCCGACAGTCGGGGTAGCCGCTGTAGTCCGCTTCCGAGACACCGGTGACCAGGTGACGGATCCCCTGAGCATAGGCCAGCGTGGCGGCGAAGGTGAGGAACAGCAGGTTCCTGCCCGGAACAAAGGTGTTGGGATAGGAGCCCTGGGGTTGTGTCTCATCCATCGTCATGGAGAGGTCGGTCAGCGAGTTGGGTGCCAGCCGGGAAATGATGGAGGCATCGAGCACCCGGAAGGGTGTGCCGGCCATCGCTGCAACGCGGCGTGCGTTCTCCACCTCCTGCGAGTGACGCTGACCGTAGGTGAAGCAGAGCGCGTGCACCTGCCGGAACTGTTGCCTGGCCCAGTAGAGGCAGGTGGTGGAGTCCTGACCACCGGAGAAGAGAACCAGAGCGTCCTCCTGATGATAATCGTTCATTGTTCTTTGTTTTTTATGTGGTTTCCTAAGCTACACAGGAGGCTGTTGCCTTCCGGTTGCAAAGATAACATATTTCCCTTTATTTGTCTCATTGTCTGATAGGGTATTCAAAACCATCTTAACAAAAAAGTAATCTATTTGTAACAGGAATGTAACATCCATGTCGTACATTTGCAAAGAGATTGGCCCCCACACAGTGGGGCTGGAAACCAATTGCAACTGTACAATGGAAGAGAGGATACTGGTGGTGGACGATGAGAAGGATATCTGCGATATCCTGCAGTTCAACCTGGAACAGGAAGGGTACATCGTGGATGTGGCTAACTCAGCAGAAGAGGCACTGGCAGTGCTGACCGATGTGCATCAATTGTTGATTCTGGATGTGATGATGGGAGGCATGTCAGGCTTTAAGATGGCAGAGACACTCCGGAAAGAGGGAAATACAATCCCAATCATCTTTCTCACTGCCAAGAACAGTGAAAACGACATGCTCACCGGCTTCTCGCTTGGTGGCGATGACTATATCGCCAAACCTTTCTCGGTGAAGGAGTTGCTGGCACGCGTGCGGGCACTGTTGAAACGTACCTCGCTGGTGCGAATGCCGGCAGAGACACGCTGGAATTACCGGGGGCTTACCATCGACATACCTTCCAACAGGGTGACCATCGATGGGGTTGAGGTGTCACTCACCAAGAAAGAGTTCGAAATACTCTCGCTGCTGGCACAGGTCTCACCCAACCTGCTCACCCGTGCCGAAATCCTTGGGAGTGTCTGGGGTGAGAATGAGTATGTGCTTGACCGTACCGTCGACGTGCATATCACCCGTCTGCGAAAGAAACTGGGTGAGTATGCCGGCGTCATTGTCAACCGTTCCGGTTTCGGCTATTGGTTGAACCTGGATAACGGAAAGTAACCATGAGAATAAAGCTCTCCTTTAAAAGTCGTATCCTGCTTACTTTTTCTCTGATCATCGCTCTTTTCACCGCAGGTATCATCTATTTTGAACAACAGCAGGTGAGAAAAGAACGTACCGAGAGCTTGCAGCGGATGCTGGACAATGATGCACTCCTGATTGCCCGCTTTCTGGAGAAGAATCAGATCCTCAGCCTGATGGATACCACCAGGCTGAAGGAGCTGCTGCAATACATGCAGCCGGAACTGAGACTCACGCTGATCGATCACAAAGGGGAGGTGCTGTACGACAACCGGTTGGAAGCCGACAGCATGGAGAACCACCTGTTGAGACCGGAGATGCAGGAGAGCATTGCCGAAGGCAGCGGATCGGATATCCGCCGTTCCGCGAGCAACCAGCTGGAGTATCTGTATCATGTGCGACACACCGACAACCTCTTTGTACGTGTGGCGTTGCCCTACGATGTGGAGCTACACTCATTCATTCATTCCGGCAACTCGTTTGCCTACTACATCCTGCTATTCTTTATCGTCTCGGTGCTGATGATGATTTACTTCTCCGACCGTTTCTCCCGTTCGATAAGGGAGCTCCGGGTTTTTTCACAGAATGTGAAGAGCGGTGCCGCAATCCCACCCTCATTTGTCTTTGCCGATGATGAGGTGGGAGAGGTGAGTGCTGCCATCGTTGAGAACTACAACCTGCTGCAGGAGAACCGACGCCGCCTGGCAGCCGAGCGGGAGAAGCTGCTGCAGCACTTTCAGTTCTCGGAAGAGGGTATCGCCATCTTCTCGGAAGCACGCAAAGAGGTCTACGCCAACTCCCATTTCCTGCAATATCTCAACCTGATCCTCGAGTCACCCACGCTGATCACGGAAACCCTGTTTGCTGATCCCGCATTCAGGGAGGTGGTAGGGTTCCTCGACCGACATGATGCCGATGAGAACGTTTTCTCGAAGCGCATGGAGAAGAGTGGCAAGATGTTCAACGTACGGGTGATCACCTTTGAAGATCACAGCTTCGAGCTGTATATCAGTGACATCACCCGCCTGGAGAAGCGACGGCTGCTCAAGCAGGAGATGACCAATAACATCGCGCATGAGCTGCGGACACCCGTCACCAGTATCCGCGGTTACCTGGAGACCATTTTAGGACTTGCCGGTGAGGGAGTGGATGTGCGCCTTCGTAGTTTTCTCGACAGGGCCTACCTGCAGACCATCCGTCTCTCTGAACTGATCCAGGATATCAGCATGCTTACCAAGATTGAGGAGGCTTCCGACCGCTTTGAGGTGGAACCGGTGAACATTGGGGAGTTGCTTCAGGAGATGGAGGGCGACCTGTCTGAACAACTGATGGAGAAAGGTGACCGATTCATGCTGGAGGTGGGTGAAGATGTTGTGCTTTACGGGAGCCGCACGTTGCTTTACTCCATCTTCCGCAACCTGACAGAGAATGCGATCGCTTATGCAGGAGAGGGTATTGAGATCGTGATACGCTGCCACAGCGAGAATGAGGATGCTTACTTCTTCGAGTTTCATGACAACGGCCCCGGTTTGGAAGAGAAGCACCTGGTGCGGATCTTTGAACGGTTCTACCGGGTGAATGAAGGGCGTACCCGCACGACGGGGGGCTCGGGGCTGGGTCTCTCCATCGTGAAGAACGCGGTGCTCTTCCACAAGGGCAGCATCCTTGCCCGCAACCGACCCGAGGGGGGGCTCTCTTTCCTGATCACTTTTCCCAAAAAACGCAGTTAGCCTTTTCTTGCAATAGAATCGCATCCGGACACACTTTTTGGGAAAATCATTGTATCTTTGTTTTTAGAACTACGTCAGAAGTTTTAATCATATGAAATATGTAGGAGCGCATATCAGCGCATCAGGCGGTGTGGAGAATGCACCGGTCAACGCTCACGCCATTGGGGCCAAGGCGTTTGCCTTTTTCACCAAGAACCAGCGGCAATGGGTTGCCGCTGCTTACAGTGATCAGAACATTGAACTGTTCCGCTCACGCTGCAAGGAATATGGTTACACCCCAGATCAGATTCTGCCGCACAGCAGCTATCTCATCAACCTGGGCAACCCGGGCGAGGAGGAGGTGCAGAAATCGCGTGCCGCCTTCAACGATGAGATGAAACGGTGTGAGCAGTTGGGCATCAACCGGCTTAACTTCCACCCCGGGAGCCACCTGAACAAGATATCGGTGGATGGCTGTCTCGATCGCATCGCCGAGTCGATTAACCTCTCCCTCGAGAAGACCAGCGGTGTCACTGCAGTGATTGAAAACACCGCGGGACAGGGTACCAACCTGGGCCACACCTTCGAGCAAATAGCCCATATCATCGATAAGGTGGAGGATAAGAGCAGGGTGGGGGTCTGCCTCGACACGGCACATACGCTCGCTGCCGGCTACGAGATCAGAACACGTGAGGGTTTTGAAGATACCTTCCGTAAATTTGAGGAGATCATAGGTTTTCAATATCTCAAGGGGATGCACATCAACGACTCCAAAAAAGAGCTGGCCACACGTGTGGACCGCCACGACAGCCTCGGCAAGGGAGTGATGAACATGGATCTTTTCGGCTTCATCATGAACGACCCCCGCTTCGACAACATGCCGCTGATCCTCGAGACACCCCATGAAGCGCTATGGGCGGAAGAGATTCAGGTGCTCTACAATCTACAAAAATAAGCTCCTTCCTTTTTTTTATTCCCACAAAAAAGCGCCGTACCTTATAAAGGTTACGGCGCTCTTTCAATCTTTCAATCTCGTTCAATCATCTTCCTCAGCACTCAGTCGAGGCGAATCTCATCCAGGAAGAAGAAGGCCTTGTTGCCCTTGCCCGGGTGCCACTCAGGCATCACCGCAGGTTTCACGGTGACCTTGTAGTAACGGGCCGTGACCGGTTCGAAGGTGAGCTTGTGTTCCGAGATGTCGGACCAGTGCTCCTGCTTCTCGTCGGTGATGGTTTGGGAAGTTACCTGTGTGAACTGCTGGTTGTCGTCAGAACCTTCGATGAGAATCTCAGAGGCATCGAAGATCCAGTCGCCGGTAACCACGGCATTGCGGATAGTGGCGCTACTGACCTCGGTAGCTTCCAGCATGTCGATCACCGCCACCAGCTCCTCGCCCTGGAAGCCGATCCATCGACCGGAACGGTAGTTGGTGTTGTTGCCCTGTAGTCCGTCCACCAGCATGGGTGCACCTTCGAAGCCATAGTTGGGTGCTGGTGTGGTGAGCAGCTCTGTCGGCTTGAAGCTGGATTTGCTGAGGAGGATCTGCTCGCTGAAGAGCTTGCCCTTCTTCCCCTGTCGGATGGCTACCGCTTTCAGTTGGCACTCCTCACCGATGGAGAACTTGCCCTCGTATCGGGGTGACGACTCGCCGGGGTCACTGCCGTCGAGTGTGTAGTATACCGGTGCATCGTCGATGGTACTGAAGGTGACATCGAGTGCGTTGGTGTCAAAGTTAGGTGTCAGCTCAGCCTTGATGTCAAACACATGGGTGGCGTAATTGTAGCCCATCTTATCGTAAAGAGACAGTAGACGGGGCAAACGCTCCAGGAATGCTGCATACTCCTTCTTCGCCGGTAGCATCCACTGCACCTCACTCATGGCTGCCAGACGCGGCAGTGTCATGTACTCCACATGCTCCTCCTCGCGGATGTATTCCGTCCAGAGGTTGGCCTGTGCACCCAGTATATGACTTTTCTGGTCTGCGGTCAGCTGATCGGGTGCCGGTTCAAAGCTGTAAACCAGCTCCAGTGGCACATAGCCACCAATAGCCAGGGGCTCATCGTCGGTCTTGTCGGTCTGGTAGTAGTCGAAGTAGCAGTAAGTGGTGGGGGTCATGATCACGTCGTGTCCCATCTGTGCAGCCTGTATGCCGCCTCCCATGCCGCGCCATGACATTACGGTGGCGTTGGGTGCCAGCTCCCCTTCCAGGATCTCATCCCAGCCGATGATTCTTCTGCCGTGATCGTTCAGGAATTTCTCGACGCGTGCCGTCACATAACTCTGAAGGTAGTGTTCTGCCAGGTGACCGTTGTGATCGGTCAACCCGAGCTCTTTGATGCGTGCCTGACAATCGGGACACTCCTCCCAGCGTGTCTTGGGTGCTTCATCACCACCAATGTGGATATACTCCGAAGGGAAGATCTCCATCACCTCCGTCAACACCGCCTCCAGGAATGCAAAGGTCTCCTCCTTGCCCGGGCAGAGCACATCGTCAAAAACGCCCCATTCACGTGCTACTTCATAGGGGCCTCCCGTGCAACCCAGCTCCGGGTATGCGGTCAGTGCAGCCAGCATGTGTCCCGGCAGGTCTACTTCGGGGATGATGGTGATGTAACGCTCAGCAGCGTAAGCAACCACCTCTTTGAGTTCATCCTTGGTATAGAAACCACCGTGTGGCGTGCCGTCATATTCACCCGTGTTGCGGCCGATCACCGTCTCGCTGCGCATGGAGCCTATCTCTGTCAGCTTCGGATAGGCATCGATCTCGATGCGCCACCCCTGATCCTCGGTCAGGTGCCAGTGAAAACGGTTGATGTTGTGCAGTGCCAACAGGTCGATGTACTTCTTCACGAAATCGACCGACTGGAAGTGGCGTGCCACATCGAGCATCATGCCGCGGTAGGCAAAGCGGGGTGCGTCAGTGATGGTGACGGGAGGGAAGGAGATATCCCTGTAATCACCCACAGCTATCGACTTGCGCAGGGTCTGGATGCCGTAGAAGACAGCCGCTTCGCTGGCTCCCTCAATCCGGATGGCCTGCCCGTCGATCCGGATGCGGTAGGCTTCGGGATTCTCATGCTGTAGTCCGATGGAGAGAATGACAGCATCCTCCTCTGCTCCATCAGCGGTCACCACCGGTTTGATACCGGTGGATAGCTCCAGAAAATCAGCCAGGAAGGCTGCATTGCGTTCCATCATCTCGTTCTCTTCCGGAAAAACAATTTTTGTGGCACCGGTAAGCCGGAAGGATGTTCCTTCCGCCGTTTCAATCTGGTCTGGCAGCGGTACCACCTTGTAGTCAGCTTCGGCCGTGCCATTGCCTCCCCTGCCACAGGCAAGCAGTAGGATGGCAGCAGTCATCAGTAGTTGTAACCGTTTGATCATCTTCATCTTTTTGTTGATTTGTTGAACTTATTGTTTAGGGTTGTTCGTTAGTGCTATCAGGGTTTGCCGTACTATCCCGGCACGGGTGACCGGGATGGCATACTCGTCGATCACGATGCGCTCACCACCCATCTTCACGTTCGGATTGCGATAGATCATACCGCTTTGCTTCTGCTCCCGTGCCGAGAGGTGAAACTCCTCTGCCCCTGTTTCCAGAGCCAGGTGGGCAATGTTCGATGCGTTCACGCCGCTACCCGGCATGATGATGATCCGGTGGCCGGCACGCTCCACCAGCTGCCGTAGCAGGGGGACACCCTGCTCTGCCATGGGTTGACCGCCCGAGGTGAGAATCCTGTCACATCCCAGCTCGACGATGCGCTCCAGGCTCTCAAAGGGATCACGACACATGTCGAAGGCCCGGTGAAAGGTAACACTCATCCCTTCGGCTTCTTCGATCAGCTCCCGGTTGCGGGTCATATCCACCTCTCCTTCGGCTGTCAGGCTGCCGATCACCACACCATCCACTCCCACACTGCGGGCCATGCGGATATCTTCGAGCATGATTCGCTGCTCCAGGTCAGAGTAGAGAAAATCACCTCCTCGCGGGCGGATGATTACATTGAGCTTGATATGTAGTAGCTTACGGGCCAACACCATCTCGCCGTAGGATGGGGTGGTACCCCCCTCCGGAATACCGGCACAGAGCTCCACCCGATAAGCACCTCCCTTCTCTGCTTCCAGGCAGCTCGTCACTGAGTTGGCGCAGATCTCCAGTTTGTAATCTTTTTTCATCATGATAACGCTCTGTCTGCGATCGACATCAACGAAACGCAGGTAATTAATTAAAAAGTTTAATAAATTAAAAAACAAAAGTAATGAATTACAAGAAAAAACAGAAGTTTACCGTTACTCAAATCATGAAAAAGGGCATAAATGTTGGTTAAACCTTTTCAAATACCCTAAAGTCTTTCGTCTCTATAACAACTTCCTTCAATTCAACGGTTGAATAATCACAATTATTGACGGCTTTTGGATAAAATTTGCTATTTTTGCTTTCATAACCTTGAGATGAATTAGCTGCTTATGAAATTATCACTCTCCGATCAGCTGCCACCCTCTCCGGTCTTCGATGATTCGATCCGTCGTGCCCCCGACAGGGGATACCGGCTTACCAAAGCGCAGACGCTGACCGCGCTGCAAAATGCACTGCGTTACATACCTCCTGCCCTGCATAATACAGTGGCACCCGAGTTCCTGGAGGAGCTGCGCACCCGCGGACGCATCTATGGTTATCGCTTTCGTCCCCCGGGAGATCTGAAAGCCAGGCCGGTGGATCACTACAAGGGAAACTGCCTGGAGGGGAAGGCTTTTCAGCTGATGATCGACAACAACCTCAGCTTCGACATCGCGCTCTACCCCTACGAGCTGGTCACCTACGGCGAGACGGGACAGGTGTGTCAGAACTGGATGCAATACCGCCTCATCAGGCATTACCTGGAGGTGATGACGCATGAGCAGACACTGGTGGTGGAGAGCGGACATCCCCTGGGTCTCTTCCGCTCACGTCCCGACGCACCGCGCGTGATCATCACCAACTCGATGATGGTGGGCCTGTTCGACAACCAGGCCGACTGGGAGGTGGCGGCACAGCTGGGGGTGGCCAACTATGGGCAGATGACCGCGGGCGGATGGATGTACATCGGTCCCCAGGGCATCGTCCATGGCACCTTCAACACCCTGCTCAACGCGGGACGGCTCAAGCTTGGTATCCCGCAGGAGTGCGACCTGCGGGGGCGCCTCTTTGTCTCTTCCGGCCTCGGTGGCATGAGTGGTGCACAACCCAAGGCGGCTGATATCGCAGGGGCGGTGTCGGTCATCGCCGAGGTGGATGGCTCACGCATCGCTACCCGCAGCAGACAGGGATGGGTGCAGCGTGTCACTGCGGACAGAGAGCAGGCGTTCATCTGGGCAGAGGAGGCGATGAAACGAAAAGAACCGCTCTCGATCGCCTATCACGGTAATATCGTAGATCTGCTGGAGTATGCCGATGAAAAAAAGATACACATTGATCTTTTGAGCGACCAGACCTCATGCCATGAACCCTACAGCGGTGGTTACTGCCCTGCGGGGATCAGCTTTGAGGAGCGCACCCGGTTGCTGCACGATGAACGGGGACAGTTCAGGGAGCTGGTCGACCTGTCGCTGCAACGCCACTACCGGGTGATTGCCCGGCTGACGGAGCGGGGCACCTATTTCTTCGACTATGGCAACTCCTTCATGAAGGCTGTTTACGATGCCGGTGTGAAAGAGATCTCGCGCAACGGCGTCGACGAGAAGGATGGGTTCATCTGGCCCTCCTACGTGGAGGATATCATGGGTCCCGAGTTGTTTGACTATGGCTACGGTCCATTCCGATGGGTTTGCCTGAGCGGGAACCCGGAGGATCTGAGGAAAACCGACCGGGCGGCGATGGCCTGCATCGACCCGCAACGGCGTGCGCAGGACCGCGACAACTGGGTATGGATACGTGATGCGGAGAAACACCGGCTGGTGGTGGGCAGCCAGGCGCGCATCCTCTACCAGGATGCAGAAGGACGGTTGAAGATCGCATTGCGCTTCAACGAGATGGTGCGCAACGGCGAGATCGGTCCCGTGATGCTGGGACGTGACCACCATGACGTGAGCGGCACCGACTCCCCCTTCCGGGAGACGGCTAACATACGCGATGGCAGCAACGTGATGGCCGACATGGCGGTGCAGTGCTTCGCCGGCAACGCCGCCCGCGGCATGAGCCTGGTGGCGCTGCACAATGGCGGCGGCGTGGGGATCGGCAAGGCGGTGAACGGTGGCTTCGGCATGGTGCTCGACGGCAGCGAACGGGTGGATGAGATCCTTCGCAGCGCCATGTTGTGGGATGTGATGGGTGGCGTGGCACGCCGTGCCTGGGCGCGCAACCCCCATGCCATGGAGACGCTGCATGCTTTCAACCATTCGCACGCAGTCGATTACAACATCACCGAACCCTATGTGGCGGATGGAGAGCTGCTGGAGAATCTGCTGACAGATCTCTGAGCGCTACCTGCTTTCCGAACAGAGAGATCTGAAAAACATCATCCAAAAGGAGTCGATTCCAGAAATATAACGATACATTTGCAATTGAAGCAATTTGACAAAGCATAAAACAGTTAGATATCAATGAACAGGATCATGGAGTGCGTACCCAATTTCAGTGAGGGACGCGACAAAGCAAAAGTAGAGCAGATAGCGGATGCCTTTCGCGGCAGAGAGGGGGTAAAGCTGCTGGATTACAGCAGTGATGCGGACCACAACCGGTCGGTGATCACCGTGGTAGGTGAGCCGGAGGCGTTGAAGGCAGCCGTGATCGATGCCGTAGGCAGGGCAGTGGAGCTGATCGACCTGACACGGCACAACGGACAGCATCCCCGCATGGGTGCGGTCGACGTGGTGCCCTTTATCCCCATCCGCAACGTGACGATGGAGGAGGCGGTTGCTCTCTCAAAGGAGGTGGCTGAGGCGGTAGGCAAACAATTCCATCTGCCGGTCTTCCTCTATGAGAAGTCGGCCACGGCAACCCATCGTGAGAACCTGGCCACGGTGCGCAAGGGGGAGTTCGAAGGGTTGCAGGAGAAGATGCTGCTGCCGGAGTGGCAGCCCGATTTCGGTCCCGCCGCACCGCACCCCACTGCCGGCGCGGTGGCCATTGGGGCACGCATGCCGCTGGTGGCCTACAATGTCAACCTGGGTACCGACAACCTGGAGATCGCCACTGCCATCGCCAAAAAGGTGCGCTTCGTGGGGGGCGGCCTCCGCTACTGCAAAGCGATGGGAGTGACCCTCGGCGAGCGGGGCATCACCCAGGTCTCAATGAACCTGACCGACTACACCAGGACAGCCATCTATCGTGCCCAAGAGCTGGTGCGGATAGAGGCGCAGCGCTATGGGGTGCCGGTGGTGGGTGCCGAGGTGATCGGACTGGTGCCGATGGAGGCGCTGGTCGATGCGGCTGCCTACTACCTGGGATTGGAAAACTTCTCAATGAGCCAGGTGCTCGAGGCAAAACTGATGGAATAGATGAACTGGATTGAACTAACCGCCGCCATCTTCGGAGTGATCAGCGTATGGTATGCCCGCAAGGAGAAGATCCTGGTCTTTCCCTTCGGCATCATCAACGTGGCGATCTACATCTATATCTGTTTCGAGGCACGCCTCTATGCCAACGCGGGCATCAACATGGTCTACCTGGCATCCAACATCTTCGGCTGGTACATGTGGTCCCGCACCGGCGACGACAACCAGAAGCTGCAGATCAGACGCAACAGCTCCAGACAGCAGATCCTTACCTGGGGCAGCGTGGTGGTGATCTATGCAGCGGTGTTCCTGCTGTTGCGATGGGTGAACCGTGACGATGCTGATTACATGGCCTCCATATTGCCCTGGATCGATGCCTTCAACACCTCCTTCTTCCTGGTCGCCACCATCCTGATGGCGGTGAAGAGACTGGAGAACTGGCATTTCTGGATCATTGGCAACATCGTCTCCATACCGATCTATGCCTCACAAGGGCTATACTTTACCTCCATTCAGTACGCTATCTTCCTGGTGCTGGCCATCATGGGGCTGCGTGAGTGGAACGCAAAAGTCAAAAGAAATCATGCATGACCTGATCATCAAAAATGCCGCTCAGGTGGTTACCTGCAGTGGCTTCGAAGGGAAACGGGGCAGAGAGATGAACGACCTGCGGGTGATTGAAAACGGTACTGTGATCGTCACCGACGGCATCATCTCACATGTCCTGAAGCAGGGGGAGCCCCTGCCGGTCAACCTCAACGATTACAATGTGATCGACGCCACGGGCAAGGCACTGCTGCCCGGCTTCGTAGACCCCCATACCCATTTCGTCTTTGGCGGCTATCGCGAGGAGGAGTTCTCCTGGCGGATGAGAGGCGACAGCTACATGGCCATCATGGAGCGGGGCGGCGGCATCGTCAGCACCACCCGTGCCACCCGCAAAGCCACAGAGGAGGAGCTGGTCGACACAGGACGACAACGGCTGGATGCGATGCTACGGCTGGGCATCACCACCCTGGAGGGCAAAAGCGGCTACGGTCTGGACCGGGAGACCGAGCTGAAACAGTTGCGGGTGATGCAGCGTTTGAACGACATTCATCCGATGGATGTCGTATCCACCTATATGGGAGCACATGCCGTACCGCAGGAGTGGAAGGGCAGGGAGGATGCTTTTATTGATTTTCAAATAGAGGAGATGCTACCCCTGGTAGCGAAGGAGAGGCTGGCCGAAGCGGCCGATATCTTCTGTGAGAAGGGGGTCTTTTCTATTAACCAGTCCCGCCGTTACCTGCTGGCAGCTGCTTCGCTCGGACTGAAACCGAAGATGCATGCCGATGAGATCGTATCCCTGGGGGGGGCCGAGCTGGCGGCGGAGCTGCACTGCCTCTCGGCAGATCACCTGTTGCAGGCCTCTGACGAGGGGATCGCCGCACTGGCGGCAACGGGAACGGTGGCCACGCTGCTGCCGCTGACCGCCTTTTCGTTGCGTGAGTCCTACGCCCGTGCCCGCACAATGATCGATAGCGGATGCATCGTGGCGCTGGCCACCGACCTCAACCCGGGCAGCTCCTTCACCGCCTCGGTGCCGCTGCTCTTCGCCCTGGCCTGCATCTACATGCAGCTCACACCCGAGGAGGCGGTGACCGCTTTTACCCTCAACAGTGCCGCAGCACTGGGACGTGCCGACCGCATCGGCAGCATCGATGTGGGCAAACAGGGCGACCTGCTGCTGTTGCAGTTTCCTTCCTACAAGTTCCTGCCTTACCACGTAGGGATGAATATCGTGGAGCGGGTAATCAAAAAAGGGGAAGTTGTATAAAATAGTTCGATATTCGATGTTAGTAGGTTAGTAGGTTAGTAGGTTAGTAAGTTAATAAGTTAATAAGTTAGTAAGTTAGTAAGTTAGTAGGTTAGTAAGTTAGTAGGTTAGTAAGTTGGTAAGTTAATTGGTTCGAGATTCACAGCTCACCGCTCACCGCTCACCGCTCACCGCTCACCGCAAATTTATATAGAATGAAATTACAGGATCTATTACTGAAAGAATTTCTCGAGAAGAGTGCCGCAAACGAACCGGTGCCGGGTGGCGGCAGCAGTGCCGCACTCAACGCCGCTATGGGCACAGCGCTGACTGAGATGGTGGCCAACCTCACCATTGGAAGGAAGAAGTATGCCGATGTGGATGAACGGATGCGGGCGATCGCAGTTGAGATGGCGGTACAACGGAGCCGTTTCCTGGAGGATATAGACCGCGACGCGGAGGCATACCGACTGGTGATGGATGCATATCGGTTACCCAAAGAGACGGAAGATGAACAGCAGCTGCGCGATGCACAGATCCAGGAGGCAACCAGGTGGGCGTCACAGGTCCCCATGGAGGTGGCTGAGAGGGCTTTTTCACTGTTGGAAACCATGTGGGAGACATTGCTGAGGGGAAACCCCAACGCGGCTACCGACGGGCTGGTGGGGCTGATGAACTGCCGCACCGCCATCCTGAGTGCACTACTCAACGTGCGTGTCAACCTGGGGGGTATCCAGGATCAGTCGTTTGTCGAGGAGATGAACGCAAAGTGCGACCGGCTGGAGAAACAGACCATGGAGATAGAAGCCAAAGCGATTGAACTGATAAAAACAAGAATCTAAATGAAAAACATCTTTCTGATTGGCCGGGGAGAGCTCACCATCAGCGACCTGGAGAAGATCATCACCGGAAACATCAAGGTGGAGCTGGCACCCGAGGCGATGGATCGGATTCAACGATGCCGCGATTACCTGGATCGTAAAATGGAAACACAGAAGGAACCGATCTACGGCATCACCACCGGCTTCGGATCACTCTGCGACCGCACCATCTCGGGGGAGGATCTCAACACCCTGCAGGAGAACCTGGTGAAATCGCATGCCTGCAGCGTGGGCAACGAGGTGGCACCGCTGATAGTCAAGCTGATGTTCCTGCTCAAGGCACATGCCCTCTCGCTGGGGTACAGCGGGGTGCAGGTGGCCACCGTGCAGCGGATGCTCGACCTGTTCAACAACGACATCCTGCCGGTGGTCTACGACAAGGGATCGCTGGGTGCGTCGGGCGACCTGGCACCGCTGGCCAACCTCTTCCTGCCGCTGATCGGGGTGGGGGATGTCTTCTACAAGGGACAGAAACGGGACATCGGGGCAGTGCTCGATGAGTTCGGGTGGAGCCCCATCCATCTCAAGAGTAAGGAGGGACTGGCACTGCTCAACGGTACCCAGTTCATGTCGGCACATGGCGTCTATGCCATCATGAAAGCGAAGAGGCTCTCCAGGCGGGCCGACCTGATTGCCGCCCTCTCCCTCGATGCCTACGACGGTCACCTTGAACCGTTCGACGAGCGGCTCCACCTGATCCGTCCCCATCGCGGTCAGCAGGAGACCAGCCGTAACATACGCCGTTTCCTGGAGGGGAGTGAGCTTATCTTCCGCAAGAAGGAACACCTGCAGGATCCCTATTCCTTCCGCTGTGTGCCGCAGGTGCACGGTGCTACCAAGGATGCAATCGATTACGTGGAGCAGGTGGTGGTGACCGAGATCAACTCGGTGACCGACAACCCCACCATCTTCCCCGACGATGATGAGATCATCTCCGGTGGCAACTTCCACGGTCAGCCCCTGGCCATCACCTTCGACTTCCTCGCCATCGCCCTGGCGGAGCTGGGCAACATCTCCGAGCGGCGCACCGCGCAGCTGATCCTCGGCAAGCGGGGACTGCCCGAGTTCCTGGTGGCCAGCCCCGGCCTCAACTCCGGCTTCATGATCCCGCAGTACGTCGCCGCATCGGTGGTGAGCCAGAACAAGATGTACAGCTACGCCGCCAGCACCGACTCCATCGTCTCCTCCAACGGACAGGAGGATCATGTGAGCATGGGTGCCACCTCCGCCATCAAGCTGCTGCCGCTGATGGACAACCTCGACACCATCCTCTCCATTGAGATGATGAACGCTGTGCAGGCGCTCGACTTCCGCCGTCCCCTGCGCTCCTCGCCCCTCATCGAGAAGGTGGTGAAGGCCTACCGCAAGGAGGTGCCCTTCATCGAAGAGGATATCGCGATGTACAAGGAGATCCGCAAGACGGTCTCTTTCCTCAACCGGCTCGATGTGGATGGACTCTGAGAGCCAATTTATCTGAGAGCCAATTTAATTGTTAAAAACAGGACGAAAAAGATCACTTTGTGTATCTTTGCAGCTTCTCACAGTCAAATTAAAGATAAAACAAACCTATAACAACAGACAAATATGGTAGAGAATTTGAGGAAATCGCTAAGGGATTCTGCAGCGGCACGATGGACAGCACTGGTCATTGTCTCCTTCACGATGATGTGCGGATACTTTTTAACCGATATCATGGCCCCGCTGGCGGGCCTGCTGGAGGGACAGCTGGGTTGGTCGCGTGCCGACTATGGCACCTTCACCAGCTCCTATGGCTGGTTCAACGTCTTCCTGCTGATGCTGATCTTCGGAGGGATCATCCTCGACAAGCTGGGGGTGCGCCTCACCGGTCTGGGTGCTGCCGGGGTGATGGTGGCCGGCACGGCCATCAAGTACTGGGCGGTATCGACCGACGCGCTCGAGGGAGCAACCCTCTTCGGCCTTGATGCACAGGTGTTCTGGGCCAGCATCGGCTTCGCCACCTTCGCCGTGGGTGTCGAGGTGGCCGGCATCACCGTCTCCAAGATCATCGTGAAATGGTTCAAGGGGAAGGAGATGGCGATGGCCATGGGGATGGAGATGGCGATGGCCCGTATCGGTACCGCCATGGCTCTCGGATTCTCGGTACCCATCGCCAAGGCTACCGGCGTGGTGGATGTATCCCGTCCCGTGCTGGTGGCGCTGATCGGTCTCTGTATCGGCCTGATCTCCTTCATCGTCTACGTGATGATGGACAAGAAGCTGGATGCCTCGGAAGCACTGGAAGAGGGTGAAGTAAGCGTACCGGAAGAGGAGTTCAAGATCGCCGACATCGGCAAGATCCTGACCAACAAGGGGTGGTGGTACATCGCCATCCTCTGCGTGCTCTTCTACTCGGCGGTCTTCCCCTTCCTGAAGTATGCCACCGACCTGATGGTGAACAAGTTCGGTGTGAAGGAGGACCTGGCGGGCTTGATCCCGATGCTGCTCCCCTTCGGCAACATACTGCTTACTCCCCTCTTCGGCGGCATCTACGACCGCAAGGGGAAAGGGGCTACCATCATGATCATCGGCGCCGTGCTGCTGATCATCGTGCATGCACTCTTCTCGGTGCCGGGTCTCAACAGCTGGATCTTCGCCATGGTGCTGGTGGTGGTGCTTGGCATCGCTTTCTCGCTGGTGCCGTCGGCCATGTGGCCCTCCGTGCCCAAGATCATCCCGGAAAAGCGACTGGGTACCGCCTATTCGCTGATCTTCTGGGTACAGAACTGGGGCCTGATGGGGGTACCCCTCCTCATTGGATGGGTGCTGGAGAAATATTGCATCACGGGACAGACCGTGCGCGACGGGCTCACCGTCAACACCTACGATTACACGCTCCCCATGCTGATCTTCACCAGCTTTGGTGTGCTGGCACTCTTCTTCGCCTTCCTGTTGAAAGCAGAGGACAGGAAGAAAGGGTACGGACTGGAATCACCTAACATTCAGTCGTAGAATCGTGATAAGCTGATTGCTGACCGCTGACCGCTGACCGCTGATAGCTGACCGCTGATAGCTGATAGCTGTCAGCTTGTTACAGCGGTATCAGCCAGGCGGCATAGAGATGACTGGCCAGTCCCAGTAGCACGAAGAGGTGAAAAACGGCGTGGACGAACTCATGCTTTGCCATGGCGTAGATCACCGCCCCGGCAATATAGAAAAAGCCACCCACAAACAACCAAATCACGGTGTCCATGGCATCCACTGCCCTTGCAACCTCTATCAGCGGCTTGAAGGCGATCAGCACGATCAGTCCCATCAGTACATAGGAGGTGGTCTTCAGGTGACTGTTCCGTTTCAGTGGTCGGAAACTGATGAGGATACCGACAAGAGCTATCAGCCAGACCAACCCGAAGATGAGCCAGCCCCAGAAAGGCTCGTCCCGTAACAGGATCAGCGTGAAGGGTGAGTAGCTGGCCGCGATCAGCAGATAGATAGCGGCATGGTCGTAGTGGCGTAGTCGTGCCTTGCGTAGCGGCTCCTGCACGTAGTGGTAGAGGGTGGAGGCACCCATGCAGCCGATCATGCCCACTCCGAAGAGGGCATAGGCCACCACCGCCCGTTGGTCGTCCGCCGCCATGGCCCTTCCTATCAACATGATCGCCCCCACGAAACCCATCAGCAGACCCAACCCGTGGGTCAACCAGTTGGCTCTCTCTTCCCTTATGGTATAAAACCTCTCTTCTGTCATACAAAATGCTTGATTGTTGCGTAAAGGTACAACAATATCCTGACAAAAAGTCACCTGTTTGCAAATGGCAAAGATTTTGACCATCATCTGTAAAATAGCAACAGATATGAATTTCAACAATTTTACCATAAAGGCGCAGGAGTCGGTACAGAAGGCGATCGACCTGGCGCAGGCCAACAGCCAGCAGATGATTGAGCCGTCGCACCTCCTCAAGGGGGTGATGATGACGGCGGACAACGTGACCGGATTCCTTTTCCAGAAGCTGGGCGTGAACGGCCCACAGCTGGAGAAGGTGCTCGACAGGGAGGTCGAATCCTATCCCCGCGTGTCGGGCGGGGAGCCGATGCTGGGACGTGAGACCAATGCGGTGTTCCAGAAGGCGACCGACCTGGCATCGAAGATGGGCGATCAGTTCGTCTCGGTGGAGCACCTGCTCCTGGCACTCACCGAGGTGAAGAGCAATGCCTCGCGGATGATGCAGGATGCCGGCATCACACCCGGTGAGCTGCGCAAGGCGGTGGAGGAGTTGCGCAAGGGAGAGAAGGTGACCAGCCAGAGTGCCGAGGAGAGCTATCAGTCGCTCGCCAAGTATGCTGTCAACCTCACCGAGCGGGCCCGCAACGGCAAGCTGGACCCGGTGATCGGTCGCGATGAGGAGATACGGCGTGTGCTGCAGATCCTGAGCCGCCGCACCAAGAACAACCCGATCCTGATCGGTGAGCCGGGTACCGGTAAGACCGCCATCGCTGAGGGACTGGCCTACCGCATCGTGCGGGGTGATGTGCCTGAGAACCTGCGCAGCAAGCAGATCTACTCGCTCGACATGGGGGCGCTGATTGCCGGTGCCAAGTACAAGGGCGAGTTCGAGGAGCGTCTCAAGGCGGTGGTCAACGAGGTGGTGAAGGCGGAGGGTGAGATCATCCTCTTCATCGACGAGATCCACACGCTGGTGGGTGCCGGTAAGAGCGATGGGGCGATGGATGCGGCCAATATTCTGAAGCCGGCGCTGGCGAGGGGTGAGCTGCGTGCCATCGGTGCCACCACGCTCGATGAGTACCAGAAGTACTTCGAGAAGGACAAGGCGCTGGAGCGACGTTTCCAGACGGTGATGGTGGATGAGCCGACCGAGTCGGACAGCATCTCCATCCTGCGGGGCCTGAAGGAGCGTTATGAGAACCACCACAAGGTGCGGATCAAGGATGAGGCGATCATCGCCGCGGTGCAGCTGTCGCACCGTTACATCACCGACCGCTTCCTGCCCGACAAGGCGATCGACCTGATGGATGAGGCTGCCGCCAAGCTGCGCATGGAGGTGGACTCGGTGCCGGAGGAGCTGGATGAGATCATGCGTCGTGTGAAGCAGCTGGAGATCGAAAGAGAGGCGATACGTCGCGAGAACGATGCACCCAAGGAGGAGCTGCTCACCCGCCAGATCGAGGAGCTGCGTGCCGAGGAGGCAGACTACAAGGCCAAGTGGCAGTCGGAGAAGGAGCTGATCAACCGCATCCAGCAGGCCAAAATTGAGATTGAAGATGCCCGGTTCGAAGCGGAGAGAGCGGAGCGTGAAGGAGATTACGGAAAGGTGGCCGAGCTGCGCTACGGCAGGATCAAGGAGAAGGAGAACGAGATCACAGCGTTGCAGCTTCAGCTCCACGAGCGGCAGGGTGCCAGCGCCATGATCAAGGAGGAAGTGGATGCGGAGGATATCGCCGACGTGGTATCGCGCTGGACCGGTATCCCCGTCAACAAGATGCTGCAGAGCGAGCGGGAGAAGCTGCTGCACCTCGAGGAGGAGCTGCACAGGCGGGTGATCGGCCAGGAGGAGGCGATCACGGCTGTCTCCGATGCCGTACGGCGTAACCGTGCCGGGCTGAGCGACCCCAAGCGGCCCATCGGCTCCTTTATCTTCCTCGGCACCACCGGGGTGGGTAAGACAGAGCTGGCCAAGGCGCTGGCGGAATACCTCTTCGACGACGAGAACATGATGACCCGCATCGATATGAGCGAGTACCAGGAGAAGTTCAGCGCCACGCGGCTGATCGGTGCGCCTCCGGGATATGTGGGGTATGACGAGGGGGGACAGCTCACCGAGGCGATACGCCGCAAGCCCTACTCGGTGCTGCTGTTCGACGAGATCGAGAAGGCTCATCCCGATGTGTTCAACATCCTGCTGCAGGTGCTGGACGACGGGCGGCTGACCGACAACAAGGGTAGGGTGGTCAACTTTAAGAACACGATTATCATCATGACCTCCAACATGGGTTCCAGTCTGATTCGGGAGAACTTTGAGAAGATCACATCCGTCAATCGTGAGGAGATCGTGGAAAATACCAAGAATAGGGTGTTGAACATGCTGAAGCAAACCATCCGTCCCGAGTTCCTGAACCGTATCGATGACATCATCATGTTTGCACCACTCAGGGAGGAGGAGATCACGCAGATCGTCCGTCTGCAGCTGGAAGGGGTTCGCAGGATGCTGGCAGAGAATGGCATCGAGCTGCGTTACAGCGAGGAGGCGGTGAAGAGCATCTCACATGCCGGCTTCGATCCCGAGTTTGGAGCACGACCGGTGAAGCGGGTGATCCAACGCAAGGTGCTGAACCAACTCTCGAAGGATCTCCTTGCCGGCACGGTGGACAAATCGCAACCGATCACCATCGACGCGATTGATGACACGGTGTTCTTCAGAAATGTATAATCTGGGATCTGGGATCTGGGATGAATGATGTGGAATGTATGATGTGGGATGTGGGTAATGAAAAATAAATAGTGAAAATTTAAGCCCAAACCGCTGCCCTTACAAAGCACGCATCTAAAAGCTGAAAGCTGAAATCTGACCGCTCCTTCATCTCTTCCAGAACGCCGGGATGAAGAGCGAGAGTACGGTGAAGACCTCGAGGCGCCCCACCAGCATCAGGAAGGTGAGGAAGTACTTGGCAAAGGGGGTGGCCGACTCGAAGGTGCCACTGGGACCATAGGAGCCCAGCCCGAAGCCGTAGCTGCTGATGGAGGAGATGGAGACACCGATCGATTCTTCGAAGGTCATGCCGGTGAAGCCCAGCACCAGCGCGCTGAAGGCGGCCAGGGAGAGGTAGAGGAAGACAAAAGCCAGCACCTTGGCAGAGACACTGCCGGAGATCACCCTGCCGTTGAGCTTCACACGATAGAGCGCATCAGGGTGCACCTGCTTCTTGAATACCAGCATGGTGCTCTTGAAGAGGACCACCAGCCGGGAGATCTTCATGCCGCCGGAGGTGGAGCCCTCGCTGCCACAGAAGAGGATCATCGCCAGCAGCAGCAGCCAGTAGACATGTCCCCACATCTGAAAGTCGATCGTGGCAAAGCCGGTGGTGGTGACCGCCGCCACCACCTGAAAGAGCGCCGTGCGGAAGGTCTGCTCCAGTCCGCTCATCTCGCCCGTAGTGAGGAGCAGGATGGTGATGAGCAGGGTGAAGAGCAGGATGATGGCCAGGTACCAGCGAAACTCCTCCTCCCTGAAGGTGGAGAGCCTGAAACGGGTGAAGAAGGTGTAGAGCAGCATGAAGTTGGTGCCGCCGAAGAACATCAGCACCGTGATCACATATTCGGTATAGGGTGAGTTGAAAAAGGCGATGCTGGCCTGTCGCGTCGAGAAGCCACCGGTGGAGACGGCTGAGAGGGTATGGCAGGCTGCATCGAACGCATCCATCGGCCCCCACCAGAGGAAGAGGAAACCGAAGATCGTGAGGGTGAGGTAAGTGAGGGTCATGTTACGTGCTACCTCGGAGATGCGGGGTCGGAACATATCCTCGGCGATGCCGGTGGCCTCCGCATCGAAGAACTGCCCCGAGCTGCCACCGAACACCGGCATGAACGACATCACGAAGATGATGATGCCGAAGCCGCCGATCCACTGGGTGAAGCTGCGCCAGAAGTGAAGTGACTTGGGAAAGGCTTCAATATTGAGCAGGGTGGAGCTGCCGGTGGTGGTGAAACCACACATGCTCTCGAAGAAGGCATTGGTGAAGGAGGGGATGGCACCACTCAGCTGAAAGGGCAGCGTCCCGAAGAGAGCCAGGATCAGCCAGGAGAGCGTCACAGTGAGGTAGACCTCCCGCTTGCTGATGTTGCCTCGCTTACGGTTTCTCTTCCTGCCCAGGAAGGTGAAGAAGGCACCTGAGAGGAAGGTGATCAGCGCGGAGTGGTAGATGCTGGTGACGGCTCTCTCCCTGAAATACTCCCCCACGAACGCCGAGAAGAGCATGAAGACCGCTTCGATCATCAGCAGCAGTCCGATGCTGCTCAATACAAACCGATAGTTGAATCTCTTCATCTTATTTCTTTTTCACCTTCACTTCCTGTAACCAATCAGAGCCAGATCTTTATGGTTGGTTATCAGCCCGTCAGTTGAAAAGGCTCTCAATGCTTTTAAGTGATTTGTTCAGAAAGAAGACCACCACCTGGTCGTAGGGTTCGATCAGGGTATCGCCATCCACCAGCATCGGCTCGCCGTTGCGGATCAGAGCACCGAAGGTGATATCGGAAGGCAGGTTCAGGTTTTTGATCAGTTTCTTGGTCACCTTTGAGTTGGGCTTGGCGGTCACCTCCCCCACGTTGGCATCGGCGATGGTAAGGCTTTTGATGTTGGAGGCATCCGCCTTCAACAGCAACTCGTAGATCTTGCTGGCGGCGATCAGCTTCTTGTTGATCACCGTGCCGATGTCGAACCGCTCCGCCATGGAGATGTAATCCAGGTTCTCCACCTCGGCCACCGTTTTCCTCACGCCATACTGCTTGGCCATCATACAGCCCAGGATGTTGGCTTCGGAGTTGGCCGTGAGGGCCAGGAACGCATCGGTCTCGGTGATCCCCTCCCGCAACAGAAACTCGCTGTTTCTGCCATCTTCCACGAAAACGGTGACATTGGGCGGTGCCATCTCTACGAGCATCTCGGCACGCTCCCGATCTTTCTCGATGATCTTGATGCTGATGTTTTGTGGCAGCTGCTGGATGGTGCGCATGGTGATGCGGCTGCCACCCATGAACATGATCTTCTTCGTTTCAAACGATTTCTTGCCCAGCAGTTCTGAGAGATTGTCAATATGTTTGCGCAGGGAAGTGAAGTAGATGATGTCGTTGGGCAACACCTGATCATTGCCCCTGGGGATCAGTGTGATGTTGTTGCGCTTGATGGCCACCAGGTGAAACCGCTTGTTTTCCTCCATCAATTCATGGAGGTACTTGTTGACGATGGGGGCATTCTCCCGTACCTTTGCAGCGGCCAGGATCACCGTTCCGTTACATAGCTCCCACCAGAAACGTGTCCAGGGCTTCTTGAGTGACATGGCGATCTCGCGTGCCGCGATCAGCTCGGGATAGATCATGGAGTGGATGCCCAGCTTCTCAAAGAAGTCACTGTTCTTGGGCAGCAGGTACTCGTAGTTATCGATCCGGGCCAGTGTCTTCTTCGCCCCCAGGTTGGAGCCCAGCATGCAGGAGGTGATGTTCTTCGACTCTTCGGGTGTGACACCGATGTAGAGGTCCGAGCCGTGGATGCCGGCTTCTGTCAGATCCTTCAGTGAAGTACATTTACCCACATAGGTGAGCACGTCCGAGTTGTCGCGGATGATGGCAAGGCGATCCTTATCCTCATCCATCAGGGTAATGTCGTGATTTTCCTGTCCCAGCAGTTTTGCAAGGTGTGTTCCAACGGCGCCTGCACCGGCAATTAGAATTTTCATTGATTGCGAAGCAATAATATATTGTTAATCATTTGGATCTTTTCTCGCTCTCAACCGGGAGGGGTGATTGGTAGGTGAGTCTGCTTGTGGAATCCTCATTGCGGTTTCCCGGGAGCCATGATTCAATCTGTAGCCGAATGCTTTCCACATCAATACCGGTGATTCGTTGAAGCTCGTTGATCGTCCCATGAGTGACGAATGTGTCGGGGATACCAATTCTGTGGAGGGTTACATTTGAGTAGTGGTGGTCGGTTAAAAACTCCGAGACGGCACTTCCCAGGCCCCCGTTCACAACACCATTCTCCAGGGTGATCACGGTATTGAAGCGCGAACAGACTTCATGGAGCAGCTCCTCGTCGATCGGCTTGAGAAAAACCATGTCGTAGTGTGCTACACTGAACCCTTTCTGTTTCACCTGCTCGATAGCCTTGGCACCGTTGTTGCCAATGGCACCGATGGAGAGCAACGCTGCCTCTTTCCCCTCACTGAGCTTCCTGCCTTTGCCTATGGTCACTATCTCCGGCTCGTTGTGCCAGTCGGTGAGCTCTCCCTGTCCGCGGGGGTAACGGATCACGAAAGGTCCGTCATTACCATTTACGGCGGTGTGCATCAGGTTTCGCAATTCATGTTCATTGTAGGGGGCGGAGATCACCAGGTTGGGTATGGGTCGCATATAGGCCAGGTCGAACACACCATGATGGGTGGGACCGTCGGGGCCCACCAGGCCAGCCCTGTCGAGACAGAAGATCACCTTCAGCTTTTGCAGTGCCACATCATGAATCACCTGATCATAAGCACGCTGCATAAAGGATGAATAGATATTGCAGAAGGGTATCATCCCCTCTTTGGCCAACCCTGCAGAGAAGGTGACCGCATGGGCCTCGGCAATCCCCACATCGAAGGCTCGTTCGGGTAGTTCATGCATCAGGTAGATCATGGAACAACCGGTAGGCATGGCCGGGGTCACCCCTACAATGGCTTTGTTTTCCCTGGCCATCTCCACCAGGGTATGGCCGAAGACATCCTGATAGGCTTGTGTCTGGTTCAGATTCTTTTTCACTATTCGCTCACCGGTAACCTTGTTAAACATTCCCGGAGCGTGCCACACGGTGGCTGAACGCTCTGCCGGTTCGAACCCCTTGCCCTTCACCGTTTTGATGTGTAGTAGCTTGGGCCCTTTCATCTCCTTGATGTTGCTGAGTATGCGTATCAATCCAGGGAGGTCGTGACCATCCACGGGACCGAAATAGCGGATATTGAACCCCTCAAAGAGGTTCTGTTCTTTGGTGATGAGCGATTTGATGCTATTACTGAAACGCAACACCCTGTTTTTGTCGGTCTCCGAGATCAGATTGCGACGGCGGAAACCCTGATACACATCATGCCGCACCTTGTTGTATTTTGAAGAGGTGGTAAGCTTCACCAGGTAATCCTGCAGACCGCCCACATTGTTGTCGATCGACATGTTGTTGTCGTTGAGGATGATCAGCAGGTTGTTCGGTTGTGAACAGGCGTTGTTGAGTCCCTCATAGGCCAGTCCCCCCGTCATGGAGCCGTCACCGATCACGGCCACCACATGACGATCCTCTTCCTTGCGCAACGAAGCCGCTACGGCCATACCCAGGGCTGCAGAGATGGAGGTCGATGCATGTCCGGCAGCAAAGGTGTCATACTCGCTTTCCTGTGGATTGGTGAAGCCGGAGAGGCCCCCCAGCTTGCGATTCGTAGCAAAACGGTCCCGCCGGCCGGTAAGGATCTTGTGGCTGTATGCCTGGTGTCCCACATCCCACACCAGTCGGTCGTAAGGAGTGTCATACAGGTAGTGAAGCGCCACGGTCAGCTCAATGGTGCCGAGGCTGGAACCGAAATGTCCCGGATTGAGGGATAGTTGATCAATGATGAATTCTCTCAGGTCACTGCACACCTCTTGCAGTTGTGTGATTGAGAGCTTCTTCAGGTCATCCGGTTTGTTTATCTCTTGTAAATATTTCATGATCACTACACCTCACGTTTTTACTTGTTAAACGATGGCGGTGTAAATAAGTTCTATATAATCGATTAATCAGATCAGTTGGCCATGTCGGAGAAGAACTTGATCCGTACCAACCGGATTTCGGTGTCGGAATACTCGGGCAGCTCTACCTGCGCCTTGTCCAGGTTATCTGTTTCTGCCTCCTTGAAGTAACCGTAGATATCCTGGAGCAGATCCTGATCCATCACTTCATTGAGGAAGTAATCGATGTTGATCTTGGTGCCCGAGTAGACGATCGCTTCCACCTCGGTGAGCATCTCGTTGAAGTCGATGCCTTTCGATTCCGCCAGATCGTCGAGCGCTACCTTGCGGTCGATGGCCTGCACGATCGACACCTTGAGCTTCGATTTGTTCGCCACCGTTTTCACCCGCAGATCTTCGGGGCGGGTGATGTCATTCTCCTCCACATGCTTGCGAATCAGGTCGACGAACTCTTTTCCGTAGCGTTTGGCTTTTCCGGATCCTACCCCCGGAATGTTTTGCAGCTCTTCCAGTGTGATGGGATAGGAGGTAGCCATTGCTTCCAGCGACGAGGGCTGAAAAATGACATAGGGAGGAACGTTCAGTTTCTTCGACAGTTTTTTTCTCAGGTCCTTCATCATGGAGAAGAGAACCGGGTCTGCAGCTCCTCCACTGCCGGCAACAGCTCCCAACGCATCTGAATCTCCACTTTCTATATCATTTATATCATCCTCATCCTCATCGTCTTTGGTGACTCTGAAGGTTGTGGGATTCTTTAGGAATTCTTTTCCTTTCCTGGTGATCTTGAGGATACCATAGTTTTCAATATCCTTCTTCAGATAGTTATCCAGCAGTGCCTGACGGATCACGGTCTCCCATGTATCGGCTTCTTCGTCCGATCCTGAGCCGAATTCATCCAACTCGTTGTGACCATAGGTTTCTATATCGGATGTCTCTTTTCCGATCAGGAAATCGGTCAGATAGTCAGCTTTCTGTTTTTCCTTCAGTACCGTTATTGCTTCCAATACGGTAATCAATAGTTCTTTCGCTTCCACTTTCTTCTTGGGATTTATACAATTGTCACAATGTTCGCAGTTTGTTTCATTATAGTCTTCACCGAAGTAATGCAACAGCATCCTCCTCCGGCATACAGATGTCTCGGCATATGCTGCAGTCTCCAGCAAAAGTTGCTTCCCTATCTCCTGTTCAGAAACCGGCTTCCCCTGCATGAAACGTTCCAGCTTCTGCAGGTCTTTCTCAGAGTAGAAAGCAATGCATCGTCCCTCACCTCCGTCACGGCCGGCACGTCCGGTCTCCTGATAGTATCCCTCCAGGCTTTTGGGAATGTCATAATGGATGACGTAGCGTACATCAGGCTTGTCGATTCCCATACCGAAGGCGATAGTGGCTACGATCACATCAGCCTTCTCCATCAGGAAAGCATCCTGGTTGTAACTGCGGGTGGAGGCATCCATACCTGCGTGGTAGGGTAGCGCCCGGATGTTGTTCGCCTGAAGGATTTTGGCAAAATCGTCCACCTTCTTACGGCTCAGGCAATAGACAATACCCGACTTTCTTCCCTGGGAGAGGATATACTTGATGATATCCCGGTCGATATGTTCCGTTTTCTGTCTTACTTCATAATAGAGATTGGGACGGTTGAAGGAGGATTTGAAAACGGCAGCGTGACTCATTCCCAGGTTTTTCTGGATGTCATGCTGTACCTTGGGTGTGGCCGTAGCGGTCAGGGCAATAATAGGACGGGCCGATATTTCGCTGATGATGGGTCTGATACGCCGGTATTCGGGACGGAAGTCATGCCCCCATTCGGAGATGCAGTGGGCTTCATCCACCGCGTAAAAGGAGATTTGCACATTGCGGAGAAATTCCACATTCTCCAATTTGGTCAGTGACTCGGGTGCCACATAAAGCATTTTGGTCTTTCCGGAGAGGATATCCTTCTTCACCTCCTCAATCTCCTGCTTGTTGAGTGATGAGTTGAGGAAGTGAGCAATGCCATCCTCCTCACTGTAATTGCGCATGGCATCTACCTGGTTCTTCATCAGGGCGATCAGGGGTGAGATGATGATTGCCGTTCCCTCCATCAGCAATGCGGGTAACTGGTAGCACAATGACTTCCCGCCACCGGTAGGCATCAGTACAAAAGTATCGTTTCCAGATAGGATACTGGAGATAATGGCTTCCTGATTACCTTTGAATGTATCGAAGCCAAAATATTTCTTTAATCCCTTGTGTATAGAATCTTGTTTTCCCATTGCGCTCATGACCCTGCGATATGAAGGTTTTCACCGAAAGGTTGATACAAAATTAAAAAAGTATTTCATATATACAATAACAAATAAGGGATTGCAAGAAAAAAACGCAGGGAAACCATGCGTTTTTTATTGGATATGGAAACCGTTGAAAAATGAGCAGGCCACGTGATCTGTTGCCTTGCGATATCAACAGAGGATTTATGCCACTCTCAAGTGATGATGATCAGAGTTTTCCAGTTGTTGTGCCGCATATTTGCGGGTGACATGCAGTTTCTTTTTCTCCTCTGAGGGGAGGCTGAACATGGCATCAATCATAATTGCTTCCACGATGGAGCGCAGACCGCGTGCTCCCAGCTTGAACTCGATGGCCTTGTCAACGATATATTCGTATGCCTCCGGCTCAAAAGTGAGTGCTACACCGTCCATCTCGAATAGTTTCTGATACTGTTTGATGATGGAGTTCTTCGGCTCTGTAAGGATGCGAAGCAGCGCCTCACGATCGAGTGGCTCGAGATAGGTGAGGATGGGAAGCCTGCCGATGATCTCGGGTATCAGACCGAACGATTTCAGGTCGAGCGGCGTGATGTATTTCATCATGTTGTTCCGGTCGATGTGGGTCTTCTCGCTGCTGGCAGCATAGCCTACCACCCGCGTGTTCAGGCGCTGTGCGATCTTTTTCTCGATGCCGTCGAAGGCGCCACCGCAGACGAAGAGGATATTCTTGGTGTTGACGGCGATCATCCGCTGTTCAGGATGCTTGCGACCTCCCTGTGGCGGTACGTTAACCACCGATCCCTCCAGCAGCTTCAGCAGCCCCTGTTGCACTCCTTCGCCACTCACATCACGGGTGATGGAGGGGTTGTCGCTCTTGCGGGCGATCTTGTCAATCTCATCGATGAACACAATGCCCCTTTCGGCGGCATTCACATCATAGTCGGCCACCTGCAGCAGGCGGGTGAGGATGCTTTCGATGTCTTCACCCACATAACCGGCCTCGGTGAGGACGGTGGCGTCGACGATGGTGAAAGGTACATGCAGCAACTTGGCAATGGTGCGGGCCAACAGTGTTTTGCCCGTACCGGTGGCACCCACCATGATGATATTCGATTTCTCAATCTCCACCTCATCCTTCACATTCTTCTGCAGGATCCGCTTATAGTGGTTGTACACCGCCACCGACAGGAACCGTTTGGCATTTTCCTGCTGGATCACATACTGGTCGAGAAACTCCTTGATCTGTGCCGGCTTGGGTAGTGAGGAGAGGCTGATGCCCACATCACTCTTGGCACTGCCCTTGAATGTTTCATTCACGATCTCGTGTGCCTGCTCGGCACACATATCGCATATGTAACCGGTCATGCCGGAGATCAACAAATTGACCTCCTGTTCACTTCTGCCGCAGAAGCTGCAGTGGTTGCTGCTGTTTGCCTTTTTAGCCATTGGTTGTTGCTTATTTTCTTACCAGTACATCATCTACCATGCCATAGGCTTTCGCCTCAGCAGCGGTCATCCAGAAGTCACGGTCCGAGTCGCGTGCCACATCTTCTACCGGCTTGCCGGAGTGTGTGGAGATGATCTGGTAGAGTTCCTGTTTGATTTTTGCGATCTCACGTGCCGTGATCTCAATGTCGGATGCCTGTCCCTGTACACCGCCCAGCGGTTGATGAATCATCACCCGTGAATGGGTGAGTGCGAACCGTTTCTTGTCAGCGCCTGCCACCAGCAGCACGGCAGCCATGGAGGCGGCGATGCCGGTACAGATGGTGGAGATGTTGCTCGACACGAATTGCATGGTGTCGTAGATCCCCAGGCCGGCATAGACCGTCCCGCCGGGTGAGTTGATATAGATGGAGATATCCTTGCCCGGGTCGGCCGAGTCGAGGTAGAGCAGCTGCGCCTGGATCACATTGGCTGTATAGTCGTCGATGGCAGTGCCAAGGAAGATGATGCGATCCATCATCAGTCGCGAAAAGACATCCATCTGTGCCACGTTGAGCTGACGCTCTTCGATGATGGTGGGGGAGATGTATCCGCCACCCTGGCTGGTGATCTGCATGTAGCTGTCCAGTCTGGCACCGTTCATGCCCAGATGCTTCACCGCATATTTTCTAAAATCGTTTTGCATATTACTCATTTTTGTTCAACAATATTGTTGTTAATCAATTGTTGCAAAGATAATGCCGGAATCACTCTCCCCTGACATTTTCTTCCGTTAAGCCTCATAAGAGGATTGAAAAACAAATATAGTACGAATTGTTGAAATTGGATGTGGATTCTCCGTTTATTCTTCTGATGGCTCTGCTGTCTCAGCCTCGTCCGCCACCTCTTCATGGTGTGTATGTGAGTGCTCGCCCATCAGCTCGTTGAACTCTTTTGAGTAGATCTCTTTCTCCATGACGGATACGTTGGCTTTCAGCCAGTCGATCACCTTGTCTTCTGTGGCTCTCTCCACCAGGTTCTGTACCGTCTCCTCCTTTTCGAGCAGACTCTTGGTGTAGTTCTGCAACACGTCGGCCGGCAGGTTGGTCATGCCATACTGCGCGAATTGTGCCTTAGCCACCTCGGCAGCCAGTGCTTCGATATCCTGGTACTCCACCTTGAGCTCGTTCTCTTCCACAATCTTCTGCTTGGCGATGTGGAACTTGAGGTCCTCCAGGATCCTGGGATAATCCTCTTCCAACTGTTCCGGTGTGCGTTCATCACTGGTCTCCAGCAACCAACGTTTCAGGAACGCATCGGGGAAAGTGACATCCTTCATCTTCTCCACGATCAGATCTTTTGCCTGGTGGATGAAAAGGTGATCTACACTGGGCTTGAACTGACGTGTCAGCTCGGCTGCAACCTTCTCCTTGAATTCTTCCTCCGAGGTGGCAACACCTTCACCCAGCACCTTGTCGAACAGCTCCTGGTTCATCTCAGCTTCCTTGTAACGGGTGACCTCCTTGATCTCGAACCGATAGTCGGGGGTGGCATCACCCAGGGTCTCTTTGGTGGTCTGCAGCAGTGAGGCTACCTCGGCCTTGTTGTTGTCGTAGGCGGTCATCGGGTTCAAAACAACGCTGTCACCCACCTTTGCGCCGATGAAGCTGTTCCTGGTGGTCTCATCTTTCACGTAGGAGGGCATCAGGATCGCGTTTTCGATCGCCTCTGCCTCTTCCTTCACCTGCGCCCCATCCATCTCGGTGAGGGTTCCCTTGATCAGGTCGGTATCTTTGGCCTCTTCCTCTACCGAATCATAGGTGCCGTAGTTCTGGCGGTAGCCATCCATCTGCTTGTCGAGCAGGTCCTCTTCCAGCTTCACGTTGTACCAGGTCAGCTCGGTCTCCTTGTCGAGCGTCAGCTCAAACTCGGGAGTGAGTGCCACATCGAAATAAAAGCTCATCGTCTCATCCTTCTCCAGGTCCACCTGCTTCTCTTCACTGTCGTCGGCAATCGGTTCGCCCAGGATCTTCAGTTTGTTCTCGCGGATGAAATTGCCCAGCTCGTCTGAGACAATCTTGTTGATCTCATCTACCAGCACCGCTTTGCCGTACATTTTACGGATCACACCCTTGGGCACTTTGCCCTGGCGGAAACCGGGGATGTTGGCACGCTGACGATATTGGTTCAGCGATTTCTCCACCTTTTCCTGATAATCCTCTTTTTCCAGTTCAATGACGATGGTTCCGTTCACATCGTTTGTTTTATTCAGTGTCGACTTCATTGGGATGAATGATTTTTTTTGAGTTGAAAGTAGGTATATTTCAACCGTTTGATATAGTTTTTGAAATAAGAGTGCAAAAATAGTGTTATTCTTCCAATCTGCAAAAATTATTTTATTTCACCCTCCCCCTCCCGCATCCCGCTTCCTCTATCCCGAAATTTCTCTATCTTTGCAGTTTAAAAGCAATCGTTCCATGCGTTTCCTCTTATCATCACTCACCACCGGCACCCGTCTTGCCCTCCTTTTTCTGCTGCTGCTGACAGGATTGATCCTGGCGGGGGCCGTAATCACATTGGTCGGGACGATGGTCACAGAGGATACGGAGGGGACGGTGACGATGATTTATGCGGGCACCGTGGTACAGTCGCTACTGGCCATTGCCGCTCCGGCATTACTGCTGGCGCTCTTCACGGAAAGAGATCCGCTCGGCTACCTCTGTTTGAGAGGTGATGACAAGATGGGTAGAATGATTCTCTTCACCCTGGCAATCTTTCTCTTTTCCTACCCCATTGCTTCCTTACTCTCTCGGTGGAACGAGCAGATGGTGCTGCCGGAAGCTTTCCGTGATCTCGAGACAACGATGCGGACGATGGAAGATGCGGCAATGGAGACCACCGCGTTGATCCTGTCGGTCGACACGATAGGTGGCTTATTGCTGAACCTCCTCGTAGTGGCGTTGCTGGCTGCGGTCACGGAAGAGCTCTTTTTCCGGGGAGTGTTGCAACAGCTGCTTCGGGAGTGGTTCAGGAGCGGTCATGCTGCCGTATGGGTAGCGGCAGCCATCTTCAGCCTGATCCATTTCCAGTTCTACGGTTTCCTGCCCCGGATGCTGCTGGGGGCACTGCTGGGCTACCTCTTTCTCTACAGCCGTAATCTCTGGATTCCCATCCTCTTTCACTTCACCAACAATGCCACGGTGATCCTGCTCCACTATTTCTGGAGTGATGCTACCTGGTTCCGGGAGCTTGACGAGCTGCCCCTCACCTTGCCCTATCTGATCGCGGCATTGACGGGGGCACTGGTTACCCTGTTACTTTTTCACCTTTTTCCTGCCGGACGGTCTGCCGGTAAGGGAGAGGCCAATAAACTGTCAGACAACATATGATACAAATAGACAACACCCTTATATCCGATGACCTCTTCGAAGAGCAGTTCATCTGCGATCTCTGCAAGTGCAAAGGCCAATGCTGTGTGGATGGTGAATCGGGTGCGCCGCTCACCCGGGAGGAGCATGACCTGATTCAGTCTATCCTGCCGGAGATATGGGATGATCTCTCACCCAAGGCACAGGAGCTGATCACCAGACAGGGGATCGCTTATAATGACACCGACGGAGAACTGGTCACTTCCATTGTCAATGGGGAAGAGTGCGTCTTCACCTACTTTGATGAGAACGGCATCTGCAAGTGTGCCATCGATACCGCCTACAGGGAGGGACGCATCCCGGTACAAAAACCAATCTCCTGCCATCTCTATCCGATACGGCTGACCGACTATCCCGACTTCACCGCTGTCAATTATCACCGCTGGTCAGTATGCCGGCCGGCGGTGAAGCTGGGTCGCAAAGAGGGAGTACCCCTTTATCGTTTCCTGAGGGAACCGCTGATTCGCAGGTTCGGTGAGTCCTGGTACAACAAAGTTTGTGAAGCGGCTACACTGTTTGCAAACCGGAAAAAATAACTTTTTTCCGGTTTGTTTTCGCTATATGAAATCTTTGTGCTATTTTTGCACATATAGATAATTAATGTGCAGATAACGTGACATCAGTTATTTCAAAAACAAAAAAGAATCTGATCGATGTAGCTCAGCAGCTTTTTGCAAAAAAAGGGGTCGAGAACACCACTATGAACGACATTGCCGAAGCATCACACCGCGGGCGACGGACACTCTACACCTATTTCAGCAGCAAAAACGAGATTTACAAGGCCGTAATCGAGTCGGAACTGAATGTGTTGTACAGCAAGCTGGAAGAGGTGCTTGTGCGCGACCTGCCTGCCGATGAGAAACTAATCATGATGGCCTTCACCCGTTTAAGTGCCATCAAGGAGGTGGTCACCCGCAACGGGACCCTGCGGGCTGATTTCTTCCGGGACATATGGCAGGTGGAGAACGTGCGTAAAGAGTTCGACCGCAAAGAGATTCATTTTCTGGAAACGATTATTCAGGATGGTGTAGACAAGGGGATCTTTCTGTTGAAAGATGCCCGTCAAACGGCTGAGATCCTCCATTATGCATTTAAAGGGCTTGAGGTGCCGACCATACGTGGGGCCATGAAGCTGGACTACAATAAGAAAGAGGATCGGGAAATCATTGCCAGCATCCTCTTCAAGGGGATTTATGCAAAAAAATGAATGATTCCCCGAATCCCCGAATCCCCAAATCCTCAAATCCTCAAATCCCCGAATCACCAAATCATCACATCACCAAATCATCACATCACCAAATCATCACATCAACAAATCAACAAATCAACATTCATATGAAATTATTGGAAGGAAAAACGGCTGTCATCACCGGTGCAGCCAGAGGTATTGGTAAGGCTATTGCACTCAGGTTCGCATCTGAGGGAGCCAACATCGCATTCACTGATCTGACGATCGATGAAGCGGGAGAAGCCACCGAGCATGAAATTGCCGCCATGGGTGTGAAATGCAAGGGGTATGCATCCAACGCTGCCAACTTTGAGGAGACGCATCAGGTGGTGGAAGAGATCATGAAGGATTTTGGCCGCATCGATATCCTGATCAACAATGCAGGTATCACCAAGGATGGTCTGATGATGAGAATGAGTGAACAGCAGTGGGATGCTGTGATCAACGTGAACCTGAAATCTGCTTTCAACTTCATCCACGCGGTCACACCGGTGATGATGCGCCAGAAAGCAGGTAGCATTGTCAACATGAGCTCGGTGGTAGGTGTCTCCGGCAACGCCGGCCAGTCGAACTACTCCGCATCGAAGGCAGGCATGATCGGACTGGCCAAGTCGATAGCCAAGGAACTGGGCTCAAGAGGTATCCGTGCAAATGCCATCGCCCCCGGATTCATTGTCACGGAGATGACCGGCGCACTCTCGGAGGAGGTGCGCAATGAGTGGGCCAAGCAGATCCCCCTGCGACGCGGTGGTACACCCGAAGACGTTGCGAATGCGGCGTTATTCCTTGCATCGGACCTCTCTTCGTATGTGAGCGGTCAGGTGATCAACGTCTGTGGCGGGATGAATACCTGATGGGTGATGACCATATTATACGAAGACAACCATCTCATTGTCGTAAACAAGTCACCGGGTGAGATCGTACAGGGCGATAAGACTGGTGACAAACCCCTTTCGGAAATCGTCAAGGATTATCTGAAGGAGAAATACAACAAGCCCGGCAACGTCTTTTGCGGTGTGACACACCGTCTCGATCGCCCCACGAGTGGGGTGGTGGTGTTTGCCCGTACCAGCAAGGCGTTGTCGAGGCTCAATGAGATGTTCCGTAATGGGGAGGTGGCGAAGACCTACTGGGCAGTCGTAAAAAAAAGACCCACAAGAGATGAAGAGAGCCTGACTCACTATCTCATCAAGAATGAGAAGAACAACAAATCGACCGCCTTCGACATCGAGAAACCCCACACGAAAAAAGCGGTTTTACATTACCGGCTGATAGCGACCTCACAAAATTATTACCTTCTCGAGGTCACTCTTGAGACGGGACGCCACCACCAGATACGCTGCCAGCTCGCTAAAATCGGTTGTCCCATCAAGGGGGACCTAAAATACGGGGCCGAACGCTCTAATCCTGACGGCAGCATCAGCCTTCATGCCCGCACCCTCTCATTTGTTCATCCTGTCTCCAAAGAGCGGATCCATGTTACAGCCCCCGTGCCGGATGACAACCTCTGGAAGACATTCGAGGCAGCCATTAACCCTTCATGAGGCGGGTGGCATCATGATCCGTAAGGCGCGCTGCGCCTTTTTTTCTTCTCACCTATTTGCTTTTTCTTCTCCAGTCTTTTTCTTACCGAGGCTGCGGTAGGTTTCGTTTTTTTTCTCGGTTTAACCGGTTTGAGGGCGCTACGCAACAGCTTCTCAAACTGACTGATCACCTTTTTCCTGTTCATCATCTGGCTGCGTTCCCTGTCGTATGAAAGCATCAACACTCCCTCACCGGATATTCTGTTCTTCACTCTTACCAACAGCAGTTGCTTCTGCTCATCCGTAAGCTGTTGTGACCTGTTTATATCAAAAAGGAGGATCACCTTGGTCTCTACCTTGTTCACATTCTGTCCTCCGCTACCACTGCTGCGTGCAGTCTGAAAAGAACACTCCTGAAGCAGTTTTTGCATATCGGTTCTCATGAAACTCGTTCCTGTTAATGTGAGAAAATGACAAAGTTAATCGTTTGGTGCGAATCTGAGGCAAACAAGATTGGGTGAACCGTTTTTTTATCACCGATCGTTCTGCCCGTTTACACAAAAAAACGTACATTTGTGCTGCAAACATGAATCTAGCATTAAACCGAATGAAACCGACTTTATTTGTACTGGCAGCAGGAATGGGCAGTCGCTATGGCGGCCTGAAACAGTTAGACGGACTGGGGCCGTCGGGCGAAACAATCATGGATTACTCCATTTACGACGCGGTGAACGCCGGCTTCGGTAAACTGGTGTTTGTGATCCGTGAGTCGTTCGAGCACGATTTCAGGGAGAAGATTGTAAAGAAATATGAACAAAAGATACCGGTGGAGCTGGTGTTCCAGGAGCTGGATGCTCTGCCGGAAGGGTTCACCCCTCATCCCGAGAGGGTGAAGCCGTGGGGTACCAACCATGCGGTGATGATGGGCAAAGAGGTAATCCATGAGCCCTTTGCCGTGATCAACGCGGACGACTTCTACGGAAGGGAGAGCTTCGCCATATTGGGTGATTATCTGGAAAGTATGGCTGACAGCGAGAGCCGATACTGCATGGTAGGCTACCGTGTAGGCAACACGCTTTCCGAGAGCGGTACTGTGGCTCGCGGTGTCTGCGAGACCGATGAGGAGGCTTATCTCACCGGTGTGGTGGAACGTACACAGGTGATGCGGGTGGAAGGAAAAGTGAGCTACAAGGATGAAAACGACCGTTGGGTAGCCATCGACGATCATACACCTGTCTCAATGAATATGTGGGGCTTCACACCTGACTATTTCCGATACTCGGACGATTACTTCGTGCAGTTCCTCCGTGAGAACGCCGACAATATCAAGGCAGAGTTCTTCATACCCCTGCTGGTCAACCACCTCATTGTTGAAGGAACCGCATCCGTAAAGGTGCTGGATACCCCTTCCCACTGGTTTGGGGTGACCTATGCCGAGGATCGTCCCTCCGTCGTGGCACGGCTGAAGAAACTGGCAGATGAGGGTAACTATCCCTCTCCCCTCTGGTGACTCTGTAGGGCGCTCTTTCCTCTAACAAACAGATTATGTGGTTAGATATCATCATCATTTTCCTGCTGATCCTGCTTAACGGCTTCTTTGCGCTCTCTGAGATCGCCATCGTGTCGGCAAGAAAAAACAAGCTGGAGACAGAACGTAAGAGGGGCAGCAAGGGCGCACAGCGTGCCCTCAGTCTGCGCGCCGAGCCCGACAACTTCCTCTCATCGGTGCAGGTGGGGATCACCCTGATCGGTATCATCAACGGTGCTTACGGGGGACAGGCCTTCGCGGTCTATCTGGCACCTTTCTTCGAACAGTTTCCCGCTACAGCACCCTTCGCCGAGGCGATCGCCATGGTACTGGTGGTTTTCCTGATCACCTATCTCTCCATTGTGGTGGGTGAGCTGGTGCCAAAGACGATGGCGCTGAACAAACCGGAGAAACTGGCCATCGCTGTTGCCCCTGCCATCCATCTTGTGAGCATCATCTTCTACCCGTTCGTGAAGTTGCTCTCACTCTCCACCAGCCTTATCAACCGCCTGCTGGGCATCGGACCGAGGAACGAAGTGGTCTCCGAGATGGAGCTGCGGGCGATGCTGAAGACAGCTTCCCGTGAGGGTGTGATTGACGCTGAGGAGAATATCATCCATGAGCAGGTGTTTTACTTCTCCGACAAAAAAGCCATCCACCTGATGACCCACCGCACCGACGTGGAGTGGGTGGATATCGATAAAAGCAGGGAGGAGATCATCCAGGATCTGTTGCAAACCAGACACAGCAAGATTCTTGCCTGCCGGAAGAAAATTGATGAGTTCGTCGGGACCATCACCGTCCGCGACCTGCTCCTGCGTCTTTACAACCATGACTCGTTCGGGATAGAAGATCTGATCATGGAGCCCATCATCGTACCCAGCACGTTACGTGCACAAAAGGTGTTGGAGAATTTCAAGAACAACCACAAGTTCGTAGCGGTGGTGGTCGATGAATACGGAAGCCTGGATGGGATCATCACCATTCACGATATCTTCGAGAACCTGGTGGGGGCCATCCCTGAGGAGAACGATGAGCCAACAGCCGATCCGATCTTTTATCAGCGCGATGATCATTCTGCACTGGTGAGCGGAGAGGCTCCCATTGAGATATTGACCCGCCTTGATGAGGAGTTTATCGTCGATTTTGACAAAATCGACTATGCCACCGTGGCAGGATTTGTTTTTGCATGCATCAACAAGATCCCCTTCGTGGGTGATACCTTCGAATATGACAATCTGCTTTTTGAGATTGTCGATCTCGACGGCAACAAGATCGATAAGGTGCTGGTAACCAGGAAGAATAGAACGAAGAGAGAGACATCGAATAATTGAACTAAACCAGATAAGAGTGAATAGGAAGATTGGTATGCAGTGAATAGGTCCGATCGATTGTTAATTATCAGATTGTATGTTATACAACACACATTTTAATTAGGCTGCAATCGAAAACTGTGTTAATTTTACACCAATTTTACAAAAAGATCAATCTTCATCGCAATCTTATCTTTAAAACCAGGAGAATTACATGAAAGCAATGTATAGCAAATCCGGTTTGCTTGCCGAAGCGTTTGAAAAAACTGTAGATGGCAGGCAAACCGGGTTATACACTTTGACAAACAAGAAAGGGTGTGAGATCACGGTAACCAACTATGGTGCCAAGATCGTATCACTGATGGTGCCGGACAAAGAGGGTCAGCTGACCGACGTAGTGCTGGGACACCCTTCCATCGATGAATACCTCACCTCTGAGGAGCCCTATTTCGGTGCGGTTTGCGGCAGGACCGGAAACCGTATCGCCAAGGGGCAGTTTACCCTCGAGGGTGTCAGTTATCAACTGGCTGTCAACAATGGTCCCAACGCCCTGCACGGTGGAATAAAGGGATTCAATGCCGTGGTGTGGGAGGTGAAAAGGGTAAGTGACCGCAGCATCGAGCTCTTTTACCTTTCTCCTGATGGGGAAGAGGGGTATCCGGGCAACCTCTCCGTCACGATCATCTACACGCTCACCGAAGACAACGCGTTGGACATCATCTACAAGGCTGAGACCGACAAGCCTACCATTCTCAATCTCACCAACCACTCCTATTTCAATCTGTCCGGAGAGGGAGATCCCTATATTGGTGATCACCTGCTGATGCTTCACGCCGACTACTACCTGCCTACAGATGAGACTGCCATTCCCTTTGGCGATCCCGAGCCGGTGAAAGGTACCCCTATGGACTTTAGCGATCCTTTCAGCATCGGGGAACGGATCAACCAGGATTTCGAGCAGCTGCTCTTTGGCAATGGGTATGACCATACCTATGTGCTGAAGAAGACATCCCCCGGAGAGTATGCCTACGCCGGGATCTGTGAGTCACCGAAGAGCGGCATCAAGATGGAGATCTATACCACTGAACCGGGTCTTCAGCTTTATACCGGTAACTGGATGACCGGTAACTTCGCCGGAAAGCAGGGCAACCATTATCCCTGCCGCTCGGCAGTATGCTTCGAGACACAACACTATCCCGACAGCATCAACAAACCAGACTATCCCTCGATTATTCTGCTTCCCGACGAGGAGTTCGAGTCGCGCACAACCTATAAGTTTTCCATATAACCATTTCAACAAAGTAAGCGAATCGTAAATTAATTAATTTTTCAGGAATGAACACAAAAACTAATCAGACAACGAATCGAATCGTGCCCATCATCATGATGATTGCACTGTTCGGTATGATCTCATTTGTTACCAATCTGGCAGCACCAATGGGACAGGTATTAAAGGAACAGTTCGGCGTTTCCAACTTTCAGGGATTGTTGGGTAATGCAGCAAACTTTATCGCGTATGCCGTGATGGGAATACCGGGTGGTATCCTGCTGCAACGTGTAGGGTATAAAAAAACGGCTCTTATTGCGATTGCCGTTGGCTTCCTGGGTATCTTCGTGCAATATCTCTCGGGACACTCTCCCCAGAGCGCCGCTTTTGGTGTGTACCTGCTTGGCGCTTTTATTGCCGGTTTCTCCATGTGTCTGCTCAATATTGTGGTGAACCCCATGCTCAACACCCTCGGTGGTGGAGGCAACAAAGGCAACCAGCTGATCCAGGTGGGTGGTTCTTTCAACTCGGTGATGGCCACTTTCACACCCGCCTTCGTGGGGGTGTTGATTGGTGAAGCGGCCAAAGCCAACATCAAAGATGTGTTTCCCGTGATGTACATCGCCATGGGTGTTTTTGCCGTGGTCTTCTTCGTGTTGCTCGCGGTAGCCATACCTGAACCCTACATCACCAAGAACAAGGATTCATTGAAGCAGCTGATGACCGGTGCGCTCAAGTTCAGACACTTCGTGCTGGGTGCTGTTGCCATCTTTGTTTATGTAGGTGTCGAAGTGGGTACACCCGGTGTGATGATCTACTGGTTGTCCGATCATCCCGAGGTGGGGAAAACCATTGCCGGCGTCGTGGCCGGTACCTACTGGCTGTTGATGCTGGCAGGTCGTCTTATCGGCGCTTCCATCGGTAGCAAGGTGTCGAGTAAAATCATGTTGACGGTTGCCTCATTCGTGGGGATGGTGTTGATCCTCCTGGCCATCTTCTCATCCACCTCGACCATGGTCTCCCTGCCCGTGCTGGAGCGTAATGCCGGATCACTGGCCTTCGGATTTGCAGAGGTGCCCATCAATGCCATGTACATCGTGCTGGTAGGTCTCTGTACCTCCATCATGTGGGGGGGTATCTTCAACCTGGCCGTGGAAGGCTTGGGTAAATATACCGCTGCGGCATCCGGAATCTTCATGGTGCTCGTCTCGGGTGGGGGTATTGTTCCCGCCATCCAGGGAGGTGTGGCCGATGCCGCCGGTTACCTCGCCAGCTACTGGGTGGTGCTGATCGGTCTGGCTTATCTCTTCTATTATGCCGTGATTGGTTCGAAGAACGTCAATCGCAACATCTCAGTGGCTGATGAAGACGAGCTTCCTGTAGAGACAGCATCACAGAGCATGCCTGCAGAGAAATAAAAAGGGTGTTACACATTTCTATCAACAACATGACCAAAAACGAAATCATCAATATTTTTCAGAAAAAATTCGGGAAGGATACACCCGAGGTCTATACCTCACCCGGACGCGTGAACCTGATCGGTGAGCACACCGATTACAACGGTAGCTTTGTCTTCCCCGGTGCCATCGACAAAGGTATGATCGCTGCCATTCGTTTCAACGGAACGGACAGGGTGAGGGCGTATGCCGTCGATCTGGATGAATCGTCCGAGTTTGGACTCAACGAGGAGGATCTGCCAAAAGAGGGATGGGCCAAATATCTCTTTGGCGTATGCCGTGAGATCATCAAGCGCGGCGGCACTGTGAAGGGATTCGACACCACCTTCTCCGGTGATGTGCCCCTGGGTGCAGGGATGTCCTCCTCGGCTGCCCTCGAGAGCACCTACGCCTACGCCCTGAACGACCTGCTGAACCTCGGTATCGACAAGTTTGAGCTGGCACGCATAGGACAAAGCACCGAGCACAATTATGTAGGAGTGAAGTGCGGCATCATGGACCAGTTTGCTTCCATCTTCGGGAAGGAAGGCCATCTGATCCGTCTCGACACCAAGTCGATGGAGTATGCCTATTTCCCCTTTGATCCCAAAGGATACAAGCTGGTACTGCTCGATACGGTGGTGAAGCATGAGCTGGCCTCCTCAGCCTACAACAAGCGACGCGAATCGTGCGAGCATGCTGCCCGCACCATCGCCAAACGTCACCCCGAAGTGGAATTCCTGCGTGATGCATCGATGGAGATGCTAAAAGAGGTGCAGGATGAGATCTCCGCCGAGGACTTCATGCGTGCCGAATATGTGATTGAGGAGACGCAACGGGTGAGAGATGTCAGTGATGCCCTGGAACGCGGCGATTATGCAACCGTGGGACAAAAGATGTATGAGACCCACCACGGCATGAGCAAGCTCTACGAGGTGAGCTGTGAAGAACTTGATTTCCTCAATGATGTGGCACGCGAGCATGGTGTCACCGGCTCACGCGTGATGGGTGGTGGCTTTGGTGGTTGCACCATCAACCTGGTGAAAGATGAGCTTTACGACTCTTTTATCAGTGATGCCAAAGCGCAGTTCGAGGCCAAATATGGCCATGCACCCAAAGTGTACGATGTGGTGATCAGTGACGGCGCACGCAAGCTGTAACCATAGTTGAAGATAAGATTGGAAGCTGAGAGCCGTCAGTGATGGATGGAACGCTTCCAATCTTTCTTTTTTTCCAATCATTCGCGTTATTTAAACCTTATTGATATGATACCAGCCTATTACACTCACAACAGCCGTTTCCTGATCGCCGTCGATTGTATCATCCTGGGATTCCGCCACAAAGAGCTGCATCTGCTGTTGACACGACGTCCTGTGGAGCCGCTGAAGAATGAGTGGTCGCTGATGGGTGGATTTATGGATGAGAAGGAGAGCCTGAACGAAGCCGCTGAGAAAATCCTGTACCGTTATACCAGACAAAGAAACATCTACATGGAGCAGGTGGGCGCTTATGGTGAGGTGAACAGGGATACCGGTGACAGGGTGATATCAGTAGCCTTCTTTGCACTGGTGAAGATGGAGAATTTCGATACGTCGCTGGCCCGGCAATTCGATGCACGGTGGACCCATATCAACGAATTGCCACGATTGGTGTTTGATCACAATCAGATGGTACAGGATGCATTGAAACTGCTCCGTTACAAAGTATCTACAGAACCGGTTATCTTCAACTTTTTTGAAAAGCGTTTCACCCTTCCTGCCCTGCAGGATCTCTATGAGGCAATCTTCCAGATGCCCCTCGACAAGCGTAATTTCAGGAAGAAACTGACCACCATGAACCTGCTGGACAAGTTGGAGATGAAAGAAAAAGAGAGCTCAAAGCGGGGCGCTTTTTATTATTCTTTCAACCAGAAGAAATTTGCCAGGTATCTGGCACAGGGGAAACGTTTTTCTCTCTGAGGCCCTGCGTCTCTATTTCCTCAGGTAATAATTCACGGTGGTTACCACCCGTACATTTTTGATAAACGGGGTGTTGGCATCGCGGTCGGTGATGGTGAACTGCCCTTGTGAGGCGTTGCGTATCTTGCCCAGCTTGCTGCCCGAGTCCACCGCGAACTTTTCAGCGGCTTCCCGTGCGTTTTTGGTCGCCTCCTCAATCATCTGCGGCTTGATCTCATTCAAGCCGGTAAACTCGTAGAGGATGTTGTAGCGGTAATCACCACCGGTGATGGCCACCCCCTGCTTCAACAGCTCGGTCTGCTCGGCCATCAGCTTGCGTACCTTCTCCACATCCGTTGAGCTGACAGTGATCACCGAGGTGGCATTGTAACGGTGTTGCGGTGCCTGGGCTGAATAACGCTCCGCCTCCATGTCGATGATCTCGGCCGGTGCCACGGTGATCTCCTCTTCGGTGATGCCGTTGGCTTTCAGAAAGGCGATAATGGTACTGTTCTTCGTTTGAATGTTGTGGTAGAGTGAGAGCAGGTCGTTCCCGATATCTTTGTACATCAATGGCCATACCACCTTGTCGGCCGACACCTCCATCTCGGCGAGCCCTTTCACACTGACCACCCGGTCCCGCTCCTTGAAATTCTCTATTCCTGAGCGGATCATATACCCCAGCAGGGTGATCCCCACAGCGATGATTGCTGCCTCAATGATTCTGTTTTTCATATGCGCAATTTATAATCCTATTCACTGCAAAGATAATCTTTTTTATCGAAATCAACGCTTCCCGGGAACCAATTGCATGAAATTGCATTTGTCCAAGCTGCTCACTCCAGCTATTTTTTGTCCGGATAGGGTGTGAGACATTCGGAAAAATGGACTATATTTGACTCCCGGAAAAAAAATAAAAACGATTGTTGGTTATGGTACGACTCAAAAAAAGCACGGCACGAATGCTGGCTGCACTGGCAGGGGTGGTAATCGCCGCCGGGTTCATGCTCTTTGGATACCTGATGGGGTGGGACTACCTGCTCGGCTTCTTTCCTATCCTCACCATCGTGGTGATCATCGTGGGGGTGGTATTGTGGATCCTCGGTTTCAGCAAGGAGAAAAGAGAACATCCGGAGGAGTGATCAGGTACAGGACAATAGGAGCGATTGTTGTCAATTTGTTAAAAAAATAGGGCGATTGCTGCTTGTTTGTTTCTCTTTTCGCTTTTTTTGCTATCTTTGTATCCCGATATCAGAAGGGTTCAATTCAACATAATATTATTGGCACTATGCACAGATACAAGCCGGTGCGATTGATCCTTGAAAACGGGATGGTTTTCCATGGACAATCG
>DURL01000017.1 GCA_012837345.1 Bacteroidales bacterium | reverse complement strand
TCTCCACGATCACCTTCGCCTCCTTGGGATGCTCCTCGAGATAGTACTTGAGTGCCTCACCAATGGCCTGGTCCACCGCCCCGATCACATCGCTGTTGCCCAGCTTGGTCTTTGTCTGTCCCTCGAATTGCGGCTCCTGCACCTTCACCGAGAGCACCGCGGTGAGTCCCTCGCGGAAGTCATCCCCGCTGATCTCCACCTTCACCTTCTCAAGCATCCTGGAGTCCTCGGCATATTTCTTCAATGTGCGTGAGAGTCCCCTGCGGAAACCGGTGAGGTGGGTACCCCCCTCAATGGTGTTGATATTGTTCACGTAGGAGAAGATATTCTCATTATAGGTATCATTGTAGGTCAGGGCAATCTCAATTGGCACACCATTCTTCTCGGTAATGATGTGAATCGGCTCCTGGATGAGTGAATCCTTGTTCTTGTCAATATAGAGCACGAACTCCTCCAGTCCCGTTTCAGAATAGAAACGTTCGGTCTTGAACGACCCATCTTCACGAGGATGACGTTTGTCGGTTAGCGTCAGCGTGAGTCCCGCATTCAGGAATGCCAGCTCCCGCAGACGGGTGGCCAACGTGTCGTAACGGTACTCCATGACGGTGAAGATGGTGTCATCGGGTTTGAAGGTGATCACCGTTCCGGTTTCCTTTGTCTCTCCCGTTATTTGCACATCTGAGTATGGCTTACCCTGAGAGTACTCCTGCGTGTAAATTTTACCGTTCTTATAGACCTCGGCTTTCAGATAGATGGAGAGCGCATTCACACAGGAGACACCCACACCATGCAGTCCCCCTGAAACCTTGTAAGACCCTTTGTCAAACTTACCACCGGCATGGAGCACGGTGAGCACCACCTCCAGGGCCGACTTCTTCTCCTTCTCGTGATAATCTACCGGGATACCGCGTCCGTTATCCTTTACAGAAATGGAATTGTCTTCGTTGATAATGACATTGATCTCTGTACAATAGCCGGCCAATGCTTCATCGATTGAGTTATCCACCACCTCATAGACCAGGTGGTGCAGCCCTTTCTCACTCACATCGCCGATATACATCGCCGGACGCTTCCGTACCGCTTCAAGTCCTTCCAGCACCTGGATATTTTGCGCGGAATAATTCCCGCTTGCCGATTTCAATTCTTCTTCTGACATATTGTTTAACTTAATTATATCACTTTATAATTGAATGCCTTACACAGGCATTCACTGCTGCTTTAAAAACGAACAAATATACGAAAAAAAAGGCTCTCCGACAATCGTTTTTTGTTTTTTTAGAGGCAGGTGTCACCGGCAGGAAACAAAAAAAACGGACGCGAAGTCCGTTTTATGTACCAACTACATCAAACCATTGCTGTTACACCTCGTAATCAATCGCCGCCCTTGCCGTACGAACCTTCGAAACATATCCTCCCACCTTCAGGTGTTCGGGATGCATGGCATAACGCTGCAGATCTTCGAGGGAATCAAATTCACTCTCCAGGAGAATGTCATAGTTCCCGTCAGATGCCGCCTCATGGTTGATCTTCACCTCTATCCTGCGGATCTCAGGGATCACCCCCTGTAACGCTTCCAGCTCCTCCTTGATGATGCGTGCATTCTCAGCCTTTGAACGCCCCTCTGCCTCTTCGGACAGTTGAAACAATACCAGATGTCTAATCACAACTTCACTATTTAATTGTACTACATTCTTGGTTGTCACATCACACGAAAAAAAGCCGGGCATTTCTGTCCGGCTCAAATATCTTTTCCTGACTAAGGCAATTAGCTTAAGCTGTTCACATGAGCAGCCAGCTTCGATTTCAGGTTGTTGGCCTTGTTCTGGTGAATGACATTCTTCTTCGCCAGCTTATCCAACATGGAACAAACCTCGGGGTACTGTTTAACAGCTTCCTCTTTCGAAGTCAAGGCACGAAATTTACGCACCTGGTTACGAGTGGTACGGGAAGCATACCGGTTGGTTAAACGACGTACTTTGGTCTGCCTGATTCTTTTTTCTGATGATTTGTGATTTGCCATTTTATTGACGTGTATGTTGGGTTTTTATATTTATTGGTAGCCCATAGGGGAATCGAACCCCTCTTTCCAGAATGAAAATCTGGCGTCCTAACCGATAGACGAATGGGCCTTTTGCGGGCGTAAACCCAGGCGAAACAGCGTGCTGTCTGAATTGCGGGTGCAAATATAGAGCCTTTTTTTGAAAGTGCAAAACATTTTCATTATTTTTCCCAAATTCTTGCCAACAACCTTCAGGAGGCTTTCAAAACCAGCAAATAATAATTTTTATTGTCATAAAATTGGATTGCTCGTTTATTTTCCCTATTTTTGCACCCCGTAAAATCAACATGCAACATATAAACTGAATTATCATATGAAACGGACATTCCAGCCCTCGAACAGAAAGAGAAAGAACAAACACGGGTTCCGTAGCCGTATGGCTTCAAAGAACGGAAGAAAAGTACTTGCCTCACGCCGTGCCAAAGGCAGGGCAAGATTATCAGTATCCGACGAATATTGAAACTGAACAAAAAAAAGAACTGTAAAAACAGGAATGGGCAAAAACACCTATTCCTGTTTTTTTTTATCACCTCCACTCCTCTATTTTTTCCAATAACTGCGCTCTTTTTCCCCCTTTACCCACTCACTGCCATTAATTTTTTCTATTTTTGCACAGGATTTGACAGTTCCAACAAACCGATTGAACGCTATGAGCAAAAAACAAACCCTGAAATCTTTCTTTGGTGACAGCATCATCAGAAATCTGATCATGATTGCTGTCAGTGGCCTGATCATTGTCCTCCTGACCCTACTCTTTCTCAGCCTTTACACCCGACATGGGGAGCAAGTGGTGATCCCCTCACTCGAAGGACTCCAGCCCGACGAGGCCAACCTTCTCCTGCAGGCCAAGGGGCTTCATGCTGAGATCGTCGACTCCGTATATTTCCGTGATGGGGTTCCCGGTGCAATCATCGACCAGACCCCTAAGGCAGGCAACAAGGTAAAGCAAGGACGCTCCATCTATATCACCATTTACTCCCGGACACCACAAATGGTGGCGGTACCGGAACTGGTGGATTATTCCACGCGACAGGCCACAGCACTGCTCACCTCCATGGGATTCAACCAGATCGCCATGGAAGAGGTACCGTCGGAATATGCCGGATTGGTGATCGCTGTCAAATACCGGGGAAAGGTCCTTGCTGCGGATGAAAAAATACCGGCCGGATCTCCGCTCACACTGGTGGTAACGAGAGGTTTTGAACGAGACTCGCTGTTGGACGACAGATATGAATTCCCTTCTGGCCAGCCGGAGAGGGAGCACAATGACCGTGTAGCAGAGGGTGCCATTGATGATCCATTTTTTTAAAGGAGTGGCCTGTGACCGACAATCAATTGGATGAAAATGAATATTTCCCGGAAGAGGAAACCGATGCCGACGAGGGCCATGAGGAAGGTCAGCGATTTGAGCATTACCGCTTCATAGCCGACAAGGGACAGAACCTGTTACGGGTCGACAAGTTCCTTTCGGTACGGATCGAGGGGATCTCCCGCAACAGGATCCAACAGGCAGCTGATGCGGAGTGTATCCTGGTGAATGGTGTGCCGGTGAAGGCGAGCTACAAGGTGAAACCGCTTGATGTGATCTCCATCGTGATGGACCGTCCGCGGCGGGAGCTGGAGATCTTACCCGAAGATATACCGCTCAACATCGCTTACGAAGATGAGACATTGATGGTGATCAACAAGCCTGCAGGCATGGTGGTACACCCCGGACACGGTAATTACACCGGCACGCTGGTCAATGCGGTGGCCTACCATCTCCACAGGGATGACATCAAAGAGCTGGATGACCCGCGCCTGGGACTGGTACACCGTATCGACAAGGACACCTCGGGACTGTTGCTGGTGGCCAAGACACCCGAAGCGAAGACACACCTCTCGGCCCAATTCTTCCACAAGGAGACCAAACGCCTCTATGTGGCTCTGGTATGGGGAAACCTGGCTGAGGACAGCGGCACCATTGAAGGGAACATCGGGCGTGACCCCAGGGACCGGATGCTGATGCGCGTCTTTCCCGAGGGTGACCAGGGCAAGACAGCGGTTACGCACTACAGGGTGCTGGAGCGATTCGGTTATGTCACGCTGGTGGAGTGCCGTCTGGAAACTGGTCGCACTCACCAGATACGGGTTCACATGAAGCAGATCGGGCACCCCCTCTTCAACGATGAGCGTTACGGTGGTAACGAAGTACTGAGGGGCACCCACTTCGCGAAATACAAACAGTTTGTCTACAATTGTTTTGCCCTCTGCCCACGGCAATGTCTGCATGCCCGCACGTTAGGGTTTATACATCCCGTAACAGGCAGGGAGATACACCTGGAGAGTGAGATCCCCGATGACATGCAACAGGTGATTCACCGCTGGCGAAGCTACACTGCCTCAAGGGAGTTAGAATAGAATCAACAGATCAGCACAAATGATAATGAAACGAAACATTGCCATTGTATGGGGGGGATACTCCTCCGAAAAAGTGGTCTCCGAAAAGAGTGCCGCAGGCATCTACTCCTTCATGGACAAGGAGCGGTATAACATCTGGAAGGTACGAATTGACCGTAATGGGTGGGTTGCCAACCACCATGGGTCATTCCTGCCGGTCAACAAAAACGATTTCAGCATCATGACCAGTGAAGGGATCATCCGGTTCGATTATGCCTATATCACCATCCACGGCACCCCCGGAGAAGATGGCACCCTGCAGGGTTATTTCGACATGATGGGGGTAGCTTACTCCGGCTGTGGAGTTTTTGCCTCGGCCCTCACCTTCAACAAATTCACCTGCAATCATTTTCTGAAGAACTTTGGAATTGAGGTCCCCGGGGCCATCCTCTTACGCAGAGAGGAGCCTCTTTCCGGGCAACAGATCATCGAGACCCTCGGGCTGCCGCTTTTTGTAAAGCCCAACGGGGGGGGATCGAGCTTTGCGACTACAAAAGTAAAGGAGGCCATCATGCTGGAAACCGCCATCAATGAAGCCTTCATCGAAGCAGACGAGGTGATTGTTGAGCAGTTCGTCGCCGGCAGGGAGGTGACCTGTGGCTGCTTTTCCACTCACAAGGGTTTCACCATGTTACCCCTCACCGAAGTGATCACCGACAATGAGTTCTTCGATTATGATGCCAAATACAATGGGCAGGTGGAGGAGATTACACCGGCATCTTTACCTGAGGAGATCACCCGCAAAGTGCAACAGGCCACTGCACGCATCTACCATCTTCTGGGAGCCCGCGGCATCGTCCGTGCTGATTACATTCTGGAGAATGGACGACCGGTATTGCTGGAGGTGAATACGACTCCCGGCATGACCGCCACCAGTTTCATCCCGCAGCAGGTAGAGGCAGCGGGATTGAATATGCGTGACGTCCTGACCGAAATCATTGAGTTCGGTTGATCTTTCCTAACGTTTTTTTTGTTATCAAACAATGCCAGTGAAACAAAAAAAACGATTATATTTGTAAGTGAAAAATAGGGGAAATTGAATACAAAAACACTGATATTCATATAGATACCAAGCAAATAGAAGTTTTTCCCGAAATTTTTCCCACTTTCGTTTATGGAAACTGACAGAGAAGGGAGCAGGCAACTACAAAACATTATGAAAAATGGAAAATAATCTTCATCCAAATTTTGATGATATTCGACCTATTCGAGACAATGAAGTGGAAGCGACAATTGAAAAAATAACTTCTGACTCATACTTCCGTCAAACTGTCGTCCCGTACATTGAAACTGCTACCTGGAAAAATCTCATCCAGACAATGAAGAGATGCAAAACGGTCTATGATTTCCAAAGAATGGTCACTAGTCCCATCTTGTTGAAATTGTTCGATGTTACCCAAACGAAGATTAACAGCTCCAACTGGCAATACACCAAAGGCGACAAAAGCCATCTCTATATCTCGAATCACAGAGACATCATCCTGGATGCGGCCATTCTGAATATATTGATGCTGCTCAACAAAAGAGAGACTGTTGAAATCGCTATCGGAGATAACTTGCTTATCATTCCCTGGGTTGCCGACATCGTCCGACTCAATAAAAGCTTCATTGTAAAGCGTAACCTCCCCATAAAACAGTTGCTTGAAAACATCAATCATCTCTCAGACTATATCAGCCACACCTCAATTGAACGTAACCAATCCATCTGGATCGCACAAAGAGAAGGAAGAGCGAAAGATGCAAACGACCGCACACAGATCAGCGTACTCAAAATGCTGGCACTTTACGACAAGCACAATCCGCTGAAAGCACTGATGAACCTCAATATTGTGCCCATCTCTATTTCGTATGAGTATGATCCATGTGATTATCTGAAAGCGAAGGAATCACAAATGAAACGGGATAACGCGGAGCACAAGAAAACATTCTTCGATGATGTGGAGAGCATGAAGACCGGCATCATGGGCTACAAGGGACGCATTCACCTCCAATTTGGTCGCCCCATCAACAGTCAGCTGCAACAACTTGACATGGATATGGATAAGGCCACCGTCCTATCCTCCACGGCCTCAATCATTGACAGAGAGATCCATCTTAATTACCTCTTCTTCATCCACAATTACATCGCCTACGACCTGATGACCGATACGCATACTTTTGCTCACAAGTATAACATGGTGGACCGGAACAATTTTGAGAAATATATCACCAAACAGGTGGATAAGATTGAGGTTGACAACAAAGATGAAGCGTTTCTGCGCACAAAAATCATTCAAATGTACGGGAACACAGTCAAGAACTACTTGCAAGCCCTCGAGATGTAAAATGATTCGCTCACATTCCTACCTGTTAGTTATTGTTCTGTCACTGCAACTGATCGCATGTGAGAAAGAGCCGGACCGGATGGATAACTATTGGGTCGATTTTGCCACAGTCATAAAAACCCGGGATCAACTCTCTTTTCAGATAGACCACAACCCCAATAGAGTCGTTCCGGATCAGCCAATCGATGAAGTCCTCGCAGCGGGACAGAGAGTGATACTCAACTACACTCCTGTACGGGATGATATCATTCATGTCAATGATCTCAGGAAAGTCTTCACCGGCGTCATCATCCTCTCGCCCTCCATGGAGATCTTCACAGATCCGGTTAAAGTGCAATCGATATGGGTTACCGATGATCATATCAACATGATCCTGGAAATTGAGTATCATCATACCCCCCACACCTTTGCCCTCTATCGTGATCCAACAGATCTGACCCACGTGAACTTATTCCTCAGTCACTCCAAGAATGATGATTCGCCCGGTCATGCAGAAAAGGTCTACCTCTCTTTTTCGTTACACTCTCTGTCACCCACTGAAATGAACAGGCCTTTCAAGGTCAACCTACACACACGCGAGGGTATCAGGATTTTCTATATCAATCACCCTGACAGTGAGGAGAAACAGATCCCTTAACGACTAATCCAATCCTCCCGTCATGGGAGGAATAGGTGTTTCATCAATGGTGAAATCTATCGGCAGGAGACACTTCACATTCACCTTCTCACCTCCATTTTCACCGGGTGTCCATCGTGGCATCAAACCCAAAACACGAATGGCTTCGTTGTCCAATTGCGGGTGGATCCCCTCCACCACCTCAATATTGGAGATGGTACCATCCTTGCTTACGATGAAGGAGCAAAGAATACGTCCCTCCACACCTTGTTGGCGTGCCTCCTTCGGGTAACGGATATTGTGGGCAATAAACTCAGCCAGACCCTCTTCCCCGTAGACATAGGCGGGCATGCGATCCACGATGGTGAGGATCTCATTTTGTTCAATGATTTCCGGATCTGTCTTGGCATAAGCCCTGGCAGTGGCTGTTTCAGATGGACGTCGAGTGGCAGGTGTCCTGCGGCGGGCCTGCTTATTCAGTCTGAAATACATCGGCACATAACTCTCTGCACGTACAATCTCGCCGTTGTGACGTGCAGGCCGCCAGGGAGGCATCAGTTGCAGGATGCGCAGTGCCTCGGCATCGAGCAACGGATCGGCCCGATGGATGATGTTGAAATTGGAAAGCGTCCCATCCTTCTCCACCACGAAGGTGTAAACCACCAGCCCCTGGATATTGCGTTCCGCAGCATCCGACGGATAACTGAGCGTATTGGATATGAAACGGTGCATTTCTGCCGTGCCACCGGTATACAACGGCAAATAATCGGGATCTTCATACACATGATCACTGCTGGAGAGAGGAGGTTCCTGCGCCATGACAACAGATAAACCAATGGGGAAGCTGCCTGCGAGCATAGCAATCAATAACAGAAGGGGTAATTTGGGTAACTTCATCAGATCGTTTTGGTGAAAAAAAAATTGTACACTATCGCAAAACAAAGATACAAAAACAACACCATTACCGCAAACGGAAAAACAGCAGGAATGCCTTCATCCCATTATTTCACATCATGGCATGGAAGAATCGGGGGCATTAGAAAAATATTAAGCAGGAAAAGCGTATCTTTGTGCCCTCTAAAGATTGTTTTATGCAAAATATCCGTAATATCGCCATCATCGCCCACGTGGATCATGGTAAGACTACCCTCGTGGACAAAATGCTCATGGCCGGTCATCTCTTCCGTGATAACCAGCAGCAGGAAGATTTGTTCCTCGACAGCAATGACCTGGAGCGTGAGCGTGGCATCACCATCCTCTCTAAGAATGTCTCCATCCGCTATGGTGACACCAAGATCAACATCATCGACACACCGGGACACGCCGATTTCGGCGGGGAGGTGGAGCGGGTCCTCAATATGGCCGACGGCTGCCTGCTGGTGGTTGATGCCTTCGAAGGACCCATGCCACAGACACGTTTCGTTCTGCAGAAAGCGCTCGAGATCGGTCTAAAGCCGGTGCTGGTGATCAACAAGGTAGACAAACCCAACTGTCGGCCCGAGGAGGTACAGGAGAAGGTGTTCGACCTGATGTTCAGTCTCGACGCCACCGAAGAGCAGCTCGACTTCCCCACCATCTACGGCTCGGCCAAGCAGGGGTGGATGTCGGACGACTGGAAGAAACCCTCCGACAACATCATCCCATTGCTCGATACCATCATCCGCCACATACCCGCACCCAGAATGAGGGAGGGCACCCCTCAGCTCCTGATCACCTCGCTCGACTATTCCAATTATGTGGGGCGTATCGCCGTGGGACGTGTACACCGTGGCACCCTCCTCCCCGGCAAAGATTATGCGCTCTGCAAGCGCGACGGGAGCATCAAGAAAACACGGATTAAAGAGTTGAACATCTTTGAAGGTCTGGGAAGGGCAAAAGTGGATGGCGTCAGCTCCGGCGACATATGCGCTCTGATCGGCATCGATGGTTTTGAGATTGGTGACAGCATCACCGACCTGGAGAAGCCGGAGCCGCTCGATCCCATCGCCATCGATGAGCCTACCATGTCGATGCTCTTCACCATCAACAACTCACCTTTCTACGGTCAGGATGGCAAATTTGTCACCTCCCGTCACATCTACGACCGTCTGTTACGGGAACTGGATAAGAACCTGGCACTACGTGTGGAGGAGACAGGCAATGCCGACTCCTGGATCGTCTTCGGTCGTGGAGTGCTCCATCTCTCGGTATTGATCGAGACCATGCGCCGCGAAGGGTATGAGCTGCAGGTGGGGCAGCCACAGGTGATCATCAAACAGATCGGGGGTGAGAACTGTGAGCCGGTGGAGCAGCTGACGGTCAACCTGCCGGAGGAGTCGGCAAGTAAGATTATCGATATCATCACCCGCCGCAAGGGAGAGATGCTCTCTATGGAAAGCAAGGGAGACCGCATGCACATGGAGTTCACCATTCCCTCTCGCGGGATCATCGGACTGAACAACACCGTGCTCACCCTCTCTGCCGGGGAGGCGATCATGGCTCACCGCTTCCTGGAGTATCAACCCTGGAAGGGAAATATCGAAAAGCGACAGAATGGCTCCATTATCGCCGGTGAGTCGGGTAACGCCTATGCCTATGCACTCGACAAGCTGCAGGATCGCGGTCGTTTCTTCATTGAACCCCAGACCGATGTATACCAGGGTCAGGTGGTGGGTGAGCATAGCAAGGAGGGTGACCTGGTGGTGAACGTCACCAAGTCGAAGAAGTTGACCAACGTGAGGGCCTCCGGCACCGACGACAAGGCGCAGTTAGCCCCCCCCGTAGTGTTCAGCCTGGAAGAGGCACTCGAGTACATCAAGGAGGATGA
>DURL01000161.1 GCA_012837345.1 Bacteroidales bacterium | reverse complement strand
TCCCTGTAAGCCCACAGTCCCAGGGCCGGACTGGAGATGTAATAGATCTCCTCACCATCGGGAAGGATGTTGAACCCCTCTCTGAGTTTTGCAGGATCGTATCGTTGCATCACCTTGTCGATGTCGTCCCATTGAAAACCAACGCTTTCGATCTCCTCTTGTGAGAGGTTCTCATGCTCTTTACCGGGACAGTAGGTCACCGAAAAGCGCCCCTCTGAAGAACCGTGTATAAGGTGGGCAGCGGCACCCAGGTTCTCCTGCAACTCCGCATTCTCCTCCACAGCCCTCAGCGTATGGGGTGTTCCAAAATAACCATACTTGCGGATCAGGCGGTCGATGGTCCTATCCTCACCGAACTCTTTCAGTGCCGGTGCCAGCACGATCAGTTCACCCCCGTCAGCAATGGCCATCCGTGTGCGATAGATCGATTTGTTGCCCAGCCAGGTGCTTTTGAACTCAGTGGGATCGAGCCACACGACCACCTTCTGAAGTGGTTTTTCCACCATCACAAAGTTCACCTCCAACGAGAGTCTCGCAGCGCTGTCAAATACCTCAAGGTCATCACCGACAAAAAGCCCATAGGTCTGCTGCTCACCGCAGCTGTTCACCCCCACCACGGTCAAGACGTAGACGATGGGCAGTTGAGCGGCAAAATGATCGGTAGCATAGTTGAAGACACGTCGCACGGGCGTGTCGGCACGACCCATCATCCGCTCCATACCATAAACGGCGCCAATGTAGTGGCTTTTGTTGATCCCCTCGCTACCGCCGGTACCCACTAAGATGTTCTTGTTGTAGTTGGCCATCCCCACCACCTCGTGGGGCACCACCTGACCGATGGAAAGGATCAGGTCGAAGCCCCCCTCCACCAGCAACCGGTTTACCTGTGCCGGCCAGGTGAAGTTAAGCTTACCCTCCGATACCTCGTTGATGTAGCTCTCAGGTACCTCGCCCAGGGTGACCACATCGTTGCGCCAGTCATGCTCCCGGAAGAGCGATTGGGGTGTCCGTCCGAACATATGGCTGATCTGAGGAGCGGTCATGGGGGTATGGGTACCCAGTGCAGGCAGGATATCGGTCAGCTTTTTTCCGTAATATTCCCAGGCCATCTCGGTCAGCTCACCTGCCCTGCTGGGCATACGGGTATAATCGGGCGGAACGACCAGGATTTTCTGCCGTTCGCCCAGCTTACCGAATGCCTCATTGAGACCTTGCTTCAGATCATCACGCGATAAAGCGGTGTTTGAAGTCCCTTTCTCGTAATAAATCATTCTATTTGGGATTTGGTATATCCGATCGAATCTGCTAATCTGCTAATCTGCTAATCAACGAATCAGCTAATCATCAAATCAGCCAATCTGCTAATCAGCGAATCAGCTAATCAATGAATCTGCTAATCATCAAATCTGCTAATCATCGAATCAGCTAATCTGCTAATCATCAAATCAGTTAATCATCCTCACACATCGTAGGTGGTGGAGGCTGTATCTCCTCCAAGTCCGGTCCAGTTGGTGTGGAAGAATTTGCCGCGCGGCTGATCAACACGTTCATACTGATGTGCACCGAAGTAATCGCGTTGTGCCTGCAACAGGTTGGCAGGCAGTTGTTCGCTGCGGAATCCGTCGAAATAGTTGAGTGCTGAGGTGAGTGCCGGTACCGGTATGCCGTTCATCAGTGCGGCGGCACAGACCCTGCGCCAGCTCTCCTGTGCCTCTTCCACCGCCTGCCTGAAGAAGGGGTCAAGCAGCAGGTTTTCCAGGGAGGGGTTCTGATCGAACGCCTTCTTGATATCCCCCAGGAAGCGGGAGCGGATGATACAACCACCGCGCCACATCAGTGCGATGCCCCCGTAGTTGAGATTCCAGCCATACTCCCTGGCTGCTTCCATCATCAGGTCATATCCCTGTGCATAGGAGATGATCTTGGCACCATAGATCGCCATTTCCAGATCGGTGATAAACTGCTGCTTATCCCCGTTGAACGACGGTTTCTTACCGGCAATCACCTTCGATGCCTTCACCCGTAGATTTTTTTGCGCAGAGAGGCAGCGGGAGAAGACCGACTCGCCGATGAGCGTGAGGGGGATGCCCAGGTCGAGAGCCGTGACAGCGGTCCATTTGCCGGTGCCTTTCTGCCCCGCGGTATCGAGGATCTTCTCCACCAGGGGTGATCCATCCTCATCTTTATAGGCCAATATATCGGTGGTGATCTCTATAAGGTATGAGTCGAGCACGCCTCGGTTCCATTTCTTGAACACCTCGTGTTGCTCGAAGGCATCCATACCCAGGAGCTCTTTCATCAGGTGATAGGCTTCGTTGATGATCTGCATGTCGCCATACTCGATGCCATTGTGCACCATCTTCACAAAGTGACCGGCACCATTCTCGCCCACCCAGTCGCAACAGGGCACCCCTCCGTCGACCTTGGCCGATACCGCCTGGAAGATCTCCTTGACATGCTTCCATGCCTCAGGTGAACCGCCCGGCATCATCGAGGGACCCTTGAGCGCTCCCTCTTCACCACCGGAGACGCCGGTACCGACATAGAGCAACCCTTTGCTTTCCACATATTTTGTTCGGCGCATCGTGTCGGGGAAGTGGCTGTTACCACCGTCGATGATGATGTCACCCGGCTCCAGCAGGGGCAGCAATAGCTCGATGAAGTCATCCACCGGCTTGCCGGCCTTCACCAGCATCATCACCTTGCGTGGACGCTCGATGGCGGCCACAAACTCCTCGAGTGAGTGAGCACCGATGAACTGCTTGCCCTTGCCTCTTCCTTCCAGGAAGCTATCCACCTTGGCAACGGTTCTGTTATAGACCGCCACAGTGTAACCCTTACTCTCCATATTCAAGACCAGGTTCTCGCCCATGACGGCCAGTCCGATCAGGCCAATATCTGCTTTCTGTTTCATTTTGTTACAATAGATTTATAGTACCGTAATCAAAAGCCGGGATCTGCGAGGCTCTGACTACTGATGATTGATTGGTTGCTACTAATTCATTTATCTTTTCACACGGGCATTCCCTTTCCAGATGCTCCAGATCACCTCCTCATCGGCCGGCTGCGCATAGTCGGTCAGGAAGGTGGTGGCCAGAGCACCGCTTGCCCAGGCAAACTGCACCCACATGGCGGGGGTCATCTCCCGCAGGATGCTGTAGAGCAAGCCGCCCACGAAGCCATCGCCACCCCCGATACGATCCAGCACGTTGATCTTACGCAGGGGGGCCTCGTGCCAGCTGCCGTTCTCATAAACAATGGCGCCCCACAGATGTTCATTGGCGCTGATCACTTCGCGTAGTGTGTTGGCAAAGACGGATACATTGGGAAACGTTTTGTGGGCATTGAGAATCATCCCTTTGAATGCATCGAGCGTGTCTCCGATATTTTCACCGCCCGCTCTTGGGCCTTCAACGCCAAGGCAGAGCTGAAAATCTTCTTCATTGCCGATCAGGATATCTGACAGCGAGGCGATCTCGGCAAAAGCCTCTTTCAACTCCTTCTCCCTTCCCTTCCAGAAGGTAGCCCGATAGTTGAGATCGAAGGAGATGAGTGTACCCTGTTTTTTGGCATAACGGGCTATCTCCAGACAGAAGTTACTGCTGTCGGGTGAGAGGGCCGCAATCAGTCCTGAGAGATGCACGATCTGAACCCCCTCTTTGCTGAAAATTCGCTCCAGGTCGAAATCCCTCACGTTCAGCGTCCTACCCACCTCCCCGGCACGATCGTTCTGCACGCGGGGACCACGCAGGCCGAAGCCGCTGTCGGCGATGTTGAACTGATGACGGTAGCCCCAGGGATCACCCTGCGGCACCTCGGGACCCTCATACTCCATGTGACGTGCCCGCAGATCAGCTTTGATGAAAGAGGCGATGGGACTATCTTTCACAAAGGTGGTGAGCACTTTCACCGGCAACCCCAGGTAGGAGGAGATGCTGGCTACGTTGGTCTCGGCGCTGGTAGCCTGCATCCGGAACATGTTTGTGCTCTGTACCGGCTGGGCATCCACAGGCGTGATACGCACCCCCATGCTGGTGGGTACCAGCAGGGCATATTTACAATTTTGTTTTAAAGTAAGTGACATGTTTGATTAATTTGTTGATTCGATAATTCGCAGATTCAATGTTTAGCTGACTGCTGAAAGCTGAAAGCTGACTGCTGACTGCTGACTGCTGAAAGCTGAAAGCTAAATACTAAACGAATCGAAACCGCCATCCACAATGGCAACGGTACCGGTCACGAAACGAGAGGCATCGCTGACCAGGTAGTGCAAGGTGCCGAGCAGATCGTCCGGATTGCCGAACCTGCGGAACGGTGTATGGGCAATGATGGTGTTCCCCCTGTCGGAGTAGGAGCCGTCGGGGTTGGTGAGCAGCGCCCTGTTCTGTTCGGTGATAAAGAATCCCGGACAAAGGGCATTCACGCGGAAAGACTCGCCAAACTTGGTCGCCAGCTCACCGGCAAGATACCTGGTGAAATTGGTCACGGCAGCCTTGGCGGCACCATAACCGGCTACCCGTGTAAGAGGACGCAGTGCCGAAGCGGAGGATACATTGATGATATTTCCCCTGTTCTGTTTCACCATATACTCTGCAAACACCACTGAGGGAATCACGGTCCCCATCAGGTTCAGGTCAACCACCTTGCGGAACTCATCCATCTTCAGGTCGAAGATGTTGTGGTTGGGGCCGATGGTGGCACCCGGCATATTACCGCCGGCACCGTTGATCAGCACATCGATCTGTCCCCAGGCACCCACGATTTCGTGTGCATTCTGTTTCAGTACAGCCTCGTCCGCGACATCCGTCTGCAGGAACATCGCCTCACCACCGGCCGCTTTCACTTTTGCAGTGAGCCGGTCTCCCTTCTCTTTGTTTCTGGCCAACACAGCCACCCTGGCACCGTGTGCCGCCAGGTACTCCACCATCGAGCTGCCGAGGACTCCGGTACCTCCCGTGATGACGATTACTTTATCTTCTATGTTGAATAGTTCGTACATATTATCTCTGTTGTTGTGAACAAATATATATCAGCAATTGATCACAGGAACGGCAATTAACGCAAATGCTGTTTCTTAAAACGATCAACTGCAAACAACTTCATTTTAGATGGTGAACAGTCTCCTCAAATGACGCTCGTAGATATTCTCTTCCACGCAGGAGCCAATCACATCGGCATATTTCTCCAGCAGGGAGGTATAGCTGCTTCCCATCTCGGCAGCTACCTTGTAAGCCACGTGGATCAGCTGCCGGAAGTTGGCGTTGTAGTCGGGATGACCCGGGATATGACGCAGCGTGTTGGCGAACTTCTCACTGCTCCATCCTTTCACCTCTTCTACCGAGGGGAGCATTGAGCCATCGATGTCAATCACATCGGCATAAGGGCCGCAGAGCTCCTCCTGACGGTTGTAGGAGTTCTCGTAGATCTTCTTTGCCAGTTCCAGTCCCTCGCCACCCGCGACGGCCAGACCGATCACCTCTTCCAGCCAGGTGGTGCCGGCTGTCTTCAGATGCAGCCCCTTGTCGTAGCGGAGGATCACATCAGCCATGATCGGATAGATTGAGAACTTATCACTACCAGAGTGAACACTCAACTTCAGCTCCTCAGGCAATCCAAATTCGCGAACGGCATAGTCGATCACCAGCACATCCTCCTCGAACTCCCTGGCAAACTGATCCAGGTCACCCACATAGTCGACACCCTTATTGAAACGGCCGGTAAACTTGGGAGCGATGGTCTGTGCCGGCACTCCCTTGTCGGCCAGCATCTTCAGGATGAACAGCAGCTCTACGGGTGTCTGGGGCGACTCCACCTCATCCATCGATACCTCCGTGATGAAGTTGCCTTCACCCTTCTCTTTCTTAAGATAAGCGTAGATCTCGGAGGCATGATGTGTAGCTGCCAGAAACTTACCAGCAATCAGCTTCAGCAGTTCATTGGTAACCTGTAACGGTTCTTCCATGCCGGGAATCTGCAAATCACCCCTGTACTTGCTGCAGGAGGCCACAAAAGCATCCACCTCCTCCTTGCTGCTCTCCTTGCCGATAAAGGAGGCCACGTCGAGGGTAAAGAAATCAGAAACCTCCACATATTTTGCTACGGTGCTGAGGTTGATATGGTCGGCATCCACGAAATAGTGACCCTTGAAGCCGAGCTTCTTCACCGCCTCATCAGCTTCCTTGCGTGTATCGGCAGGAACGGTACCCACATAGATATGTTCGCGGTTCGATTTGTTCCACACCGGAGTGATATCAAGACCTTTCTCGTTTGCCTTCATGATGGCTTTCAACTGTGCCTTTCCCTGATAGGTGAAACGGTCACCCACACCGATACTCTGTTTTCCTAGTTTCATCATCGTTTGCTATCTTAAAAGTTAAAAAAATTGTTCGCATTGTGATAGGAGATGTTCTCCACCATCTCTCCGAGGAACGCCATCTCAGTGGCGGGCAGCAATCCTTTCTCCACATCGTTGCCGATAAGGTTACACAGGATTCGACGGAAGTATTCATGCCGCGGATAGGAGAGAAAGCTGCGCGAGTCGGTGAGCATCCCCACAAAACGACTCAGCAGCCCCAGGTTAGAGAGCGAGTTCATCTGTGCTTCCATACCTGTCTTCTGATCGAGGAACCACCAACCTGAACCGAACTGTATCTTTCCGGCCACGGAGCCATCCTGGAAGTTACCGATCATGGTGGCAATCATATCATTGTCCCTGGGGTTCAGGTTGTAGATGATGGTCTTGGCCAGCTTGTTGTCTGTGTCGAGATGGTCGAAGAAACGACTCATCGCCCTGGCAACAGTGAAATCGCCGATGGAGTCGAAGCCGGTATCGGCACCCAGCTTATGAAACAGCCGGGTGTTGTTGTTGCGGATGGCACCATAGTGAAACTGCTGTGTCCATCCCTTCTCCCAATCCATCAATGCACCCTCGTAGAGCATGGCTGACTTGAATTTCCGCACCTCCCCGCCGGTCAGCTCGTGGCCACCAATCACTTTGTTGAAGATCGTTTCGATCTCCTGCTCGGTGTACTCCTCGGCGTAAAACTCCTCGATGCCATGATCGGAGAGCTTACAACCCACGGTGGCGAAGAAATCATGCCGCCTGCGCAGTGCCTCAATCAGATCACGAAAGCGGCTGATGGAAACACCTGAAACCTCTGACAACCTCTCCACGTAGGCACGATACTCTTTCGCCTTCTCCACTGCCATCGCCTTGTCGGGACGCCAGGTGGGGAGAACCTTTACCTCAAAACCCTCTTTTCTGAGCGAGAGATGATGCTCCAGATTGTCAACAGGATCATCGGTGGTGCATATCACTTTCACGTTGAACATCTTCATCAGCCCCCTCGCAGAATATTCCGGTGTACGCAGTTTTTCTGTGCAGCGGTCATAAATCTCCTTTGCGGTAGCGGGACTCAGCAGCGTCTCTACACCGAAAGCAGACTTCAACTCCAGGTGGGTCCAGTGATACAACGGGTTTCGCATGGTGTAGGGTACCGTCTCTGCCCATTTCTCAAACTTCTCCCAGTCGCTGGTCTCTTTTCCGGTGCAATATCTCTCGTTCACGCCATTGGTGCGCATGGCTCGCCACTTGTAATGATCCCCCTCCAACCAGATCTGCCCCAGGTTGTCGAAGCGGTGATCCGCTGCGATATAGGCAGGGTTCAAATGACAATGGTAGTCAATGATCGGTTGTTTTGCCGCATGCTCATGGTATAGCTGCCGCGCGGCATCGCTTTGAAGGAGAAAGTCTTCGTGAATAAATGGTTTCATATCATCTGGTTTTATTGAATTGATTTTTCATGAGGAGGGTGCTCAAGATGCTGCCTTTTGGCGGCAGGTCTGCCCGAATCTCAAAGATAACTATTTTTCATATTGTTTCCTATATTCAGTAGGTGTCATCCGATACTTTTTCTTGAAACAGCGGGTGAAGTACTTGGGATCGTTCATCCCCACCATGTAAGAGACCTCCTTGATGCTGTATGCTGCCTGTTCCAGGAGACCGGCAGCATGCTGCAACAAGACATCCCGCACATACTCCACCGGGGCCAGCCCGGTGAGCCCTTTTAGTTTCTTAAAAAAAACGGTGCGGCTCATCCCCATCTCTACCGCCAGGTCTTCAATCACATAATCGCTATTGCCCATATGCTCCTCGATGAATCTGTTTACCGATTGGATGAATGTCAGATCCTTGTCATTCACCAATGCCTCTGAGCCTTTATCTTCCCCATTGCCCTTCTCAGGGGAGAAACCCACCCTGTTGCGGTAGAATCTCTGCAATTCATTTCTTCTCTGCAGCAGGTTCTTCACCCTCGCCTTGAAAAAGGAGACGCTGAAGGGCTTCGAGATATACTCATCGGCACCCTGCTTAAAACCCTCCAGCTTACTGTCGAGGGTTGTTTTGGCTGTGAGCAGCAAAAAGAGGATATGACTGGTCTGCACATTCCGGCGTACATTCTCAAGCAGCTCCATGCCATCACTCTCAGGCATCATGATGTCACTCACAATGAAATCGGGGATGAGTGCCAGCGCTTGCTCAAAACCCTCCCTGCCGTTCGATGCCTCATGCACCTCATAATCTTCCTCCAGTATGGAACAGATAAACTGCCGCAGATCCTCATCATCTTCCACCACCAGCACCGAGGGATGCTCGCTGAGACCGGCAATCTCATCACAGGGAGCCAGGGCTCCTCTTAATTCTTCCGGGGGTTCCTTTGTCGATCCTTTGATGGTTGTCTCATCGATGGTCACCTCGGGACCAAAGTGGGTGGATCCTTTCCTGAAGAACAGGGTGAAGCAACTGCCTCTATTCATCTCACTCTCCACCAGGATGCGCGCCTGGTGCTTATCAGCCAGCTCCTTCACGATGGATAGTCCGATGCCGGTGCTGGGTTTACTCTTGTCCTCGTTGAACGATTCAAACCGCCTGAACAAACGCCCCTGCTTCTCCTTCGAGATGCCCGTGCCGCTGTCCTTCACCTCGATAGCCAGCTCGTTGAGCTCCTCGTAGAGTGTGACGGTGATCGACTGACCGGCAGGGGTGTACTTGAAGGCATTGGAAAGCAGATTGAGGATGATCTTCTCCAGCGCCTCCCCATCGGCCCAGATGATCGCATCACCCACGCGGTTCACGAACCGGTAATCAATCTTCCTGATCTCCGCATTCCTGGCATATCCCTCGAACAGGTTCTCCACGAATGGGGCCACCTCAATTCTGTGTACGGTGAGTGGCGTCTGCGACATCTTCTGGAAATCGAGGATCTGGTTCACCATGCTTAGCAGTCGGTTGGTATTCTTGGAGACCAGCTTAAGCTGGTTTTTCACAGGAAGCGGGGTACTGCTGCTGGAGAGAAGATTCTCTATCGGCGAAACGATCATGGTGAGAGGGGTCCGGATCTCATGGGATATATTGGTGAAGAATCGTGTCTTGATCTCCGACTCACGCTTCTCCAGGATGATCTTGTTGCGCATCCTGTAAAAGGTGTAGAGAATCCTGTAGGTGAGATAGAGCAGCACAAGCAGTAGCACGGTGTAGAGCAGGTAAGCCCATCCTGTCGCCCAGAATGGAGGCATCACCTCGATGGCCAGCAAACGTTCGTTATCGGCCCACACCCCATCGCTGTTGGTTGATCTGACGCGAAAGAGATACTTACCGGGGGAGAGGTTGGTGTAGTTGGCGACACGCTGATTGCCGGAGAAAATCCATTCTTTGTCAAAACCATCCAGCTTGTAGGCATAAAAGATGTTCTCCGGATCGATGTAATCGAGCGCAGCAAACTCGATGCTGAAGAAATTCTGATGGTGCTTCAACTGCAGCTCTTCGGTCAGGTGAATGTTCCGGTGGAGAGGACCATCGGGCGAGATGGGCACGGTGCGATTGAAGAGCCGGAACTGTACCAACGCCAGATAAGGATTAAAAGTGTTGTTCCTCACCTGACCCGGATCAAAAAGAATCATCCCGTGCGAGTAGCCGAAGAGCATTCTCCCGTCACGCAGCCGGCACCTCGAGTTTTCGGAGAAATTGTTCCGTTTCATCAATCGTTTCATCTCACTGTAGTTCTCAAAAGTCTCATCACTACGGTTGAACTTGGTGAGCCCGCCCTCACTGCCCACCCAGATATTACCGTACCGGTCCTCCTGCAGGGAGAGGATGATGTTGGAGGGGAGTCCGTAGCTGTTATCGTAGGTCTCAAAAAGAATCGGAAACCCCAGGCTGTCGGTCTCCGCCACCCGGCTGATGCCTCCGCCGAAGCTGCCGATGAATGTCTCACCGGCCTCAGTGGTGCAGATGTCGATGATGTCATTGGCACCGACAGAACCGGGATCATCACTGTTGTGAACATAGGTCTTGTAGACGATCGCATCCGCGCTTCTGAAATCGGGGTCAAACATGATCATACCCAATGTCGTCCCCACACAAATGTTCCCGTAACGGTCCCCGTTGATGATCCGCACCTGATCACCCAGGCTGTAGGGATAGCCGGCGAGCTCGTTTCCGTGGTGCATCACCCTATCACCGCTGGTGCCGTGAGGTATCAGGTTGATCCCTCCTCCGAAGGTACCAACCCAGATATTCCCTTTCTTGTCTTCATAGATGGAATAAACATGATTATCACTCAGGGAATATATATTATCCGGATCATGTTGTATCCGGTGGATCGTGTAGGCGTTGCCTTCCCCCTTCGGGGTCAGCCGGTAAAGACCTTCCCCCTTGGTGCCGATCCAGATGTTTTGTTGGGAATCCTCAGTGATACAATAGGCGATGCCTCTCAACGGGGTCCCCCTGCCGATGGTGCCCCCCTGGGTGAGAATGCCCTTTTCCTGTAGCGAACCGTCGTAGAGATGGATCATCCCATCTTTGGTGGCAACCCAGATGACGCCACGCGAATCCTCGAAGATGGGACGCACATCATTGCTGATGGTGGAATGGATATTGTCGTTCAGCAATATAGACCGAAACTGACTGTCATCAATGAAGATCACCTTCTCCAGGCCGTGTGAGCGGGTGCACATCCAGAGGTTACCCTGCCTGTCGGAGTAGGCAGAGTGCATCATGTTGGAAAACATCCAGGTAGGCGAGAATGGTTTGTTATAGAAAGGGACCAGCTGATCCGTCTGTGTGTCATAAAGCGAGAATCCTCCCCCCCGGGGGTGGATCCAGAGACGATCCTCTCTGTCTTCAAAGATGAAGAAGTTGGGGGGGAATACGCTCGTCTCGGTACTCTCCACATAAGGTCTGAAATGATGGTACTGCCGCGAGTAGGGGTTGAACCTGGCGACCCCGAGGTGGTCGGTCTCGAGCCACAGGTTCCTGCTTCTGTCAAGGTAACAGGAAAAGATCTGACCGAAAGCCATTTCAGGGAGAGTGTGCCGGTTATAAACCTCCATGCTGCCATCGTGCGTGTTGTAAATGATGAATCCACTCATGGATGAGATTACCGCAATCTTATCTGTTGAGATCTCCTCGATGGCGATCACATCGGAGGTCAAGCCGGTATGCAACGGATAAAAGCGCTCTCTCTTCTTGTCGTAGCGTAAGATGACACCTTTATCAGCCCCAAACCAGATCTCCTCCTCCAGTTCCGTGACACAGTAAAAGGGATACTCGTCAGAAAAGACACTATAGGTAGCCGGGTGGAAGAAAAAAACCGGCACTCCGCTTCCAGCCTGCAGGAAGGTAAGCCCTCTGCCGGTTAGGATCCAGCTGTTGCCCTCCCGGTCTTCATACACCCCGTTGACCCTGCTGTCGGTCAGGTTCTGATTGCGCGGATGAAACAGATCGGCATGAAACAGTGAGTCAGTGACGACAATGCAGCCATCCTCTTCCGACAGAAGCCACACATTCCCTTTTGGTGTGGAAATGATACCGGATGCAGCAAAGAGATGACCCTCAAGACCCGGAATCGCACCGGTACCGGTAAAGGTCTCCGTCTCTACATCAAAACGATAGGCATGATTATCGTAGGTCAGGGTCCAGATGTTGCTGTAACGATCCTCGAAGAGATGATCAATCCTGCTGCTCTGTGATGTGACATCGGTGCTGCCGGGCAGGTGGTAGGTCTTGAAGGTGTATCCATCGAAGCGACTCAGGCCATCCCAGGTGCTGAACCACATGAATCCGCTCCGGTCCTGCAGGATATCGGTGATGGTATGTTGCGGAAGCCCGTCCTCTGCTCCGTAATGAATAAAATAAGCCTCCGGTTGCGCCTGCAGGGGAGCCACAACCAGGAGAATAAGAAACATCAGGATTGTTCTGTTCACCATACTCATATCTTGCCTCCCACAAATATACATTTATTTGCTCTTTCCATCCACCATTTTTAATCTTATAACAATATGTCACCCCTTAAAAACCAATTTATCACCTCCTCTTCCACTCTAAAACAGTATCATTGTGAATAGAATGACCTGACACAAGCATGTACGTCTGACAATAGCGGCAGGGAGACAAAGAAAAACAAATGAATGTTAACGGTTTAGAGAGAAGAATGAACGCTCACCACTGATGATGATCTATTTATTTAATCACTTATTTTTAATAAACATGACTAATATGAATGAAACAGGAATGAAACGAAAAGTAACCATCGGTTTACTGCTCCTATTTCTTTTTTCCTTGGGTATCACAGCCCAGGAGAGAACGATTCGCGGGGTTGTGAATGACTCCTACGGTGAACCTATCATAGGTGCCAATGTGATGGTGAAAGGTACGAATATCGGTGCAGCCACCGATCTGAACGGTAATTACACGCTCGCGGTTCCCGCTTCTGCAACCACTCTGCATGTTTCCTATATCGGCATGAGAGAAACGGAAGTGCCCATCACCGGCAACGTGGTCAATATCACCCTCGAAGAAGACGTATCCAATCTCGATGAGGTGGTGGTGATCGGTTATGGAACGATGCGGAAACGAGATCTCACCGGATCGGTCTCCTCGGTGAACGCCGAGACGCTGGCCGCTGTACCGGTAGCCTCTGCCGTGGAAGCGATCACCGGTAAGATGGCCGGGGTACAGGTACTTACCACCGAAGGATCACCCGATGCCGAGATGCGGATCCGTGTGCGCGGTGGCGGCTCCATCACGCAGAGCAACGATCCGCTCTTCATCGTGGATGGCTTCCCTGTGAGCACCATCTCTGACATCCCGCCTACCGACATCGAGTCGATCGACGTACTGAAAGATGCCTCCTCCACCGCCATCTACGGATCACGCGGTGCCAACGGGGTGGTGATCGTCACCACCAAGTCGGGGAAGGCAGGGAAACTGCGCCTGAGCTACAACGCCTACTTCGGTGTGAAG
>DURL01000160.1 GCA_012837345.1 Bacteroidales bacterium | reverse complement strand
TCTATGAGAAGGAGATCAATGTGGAGTGCTTCGCCCAGTCGTTGATGCAGGTAAACATGCAGTTTGTGATCCGGCGTGAGCATTATGAGGATGCGGTAATTGCCCTTAATGAAGCACTCTGCAAAAATTAACCCAAAAGAGCTTTCATCGTTTATAGATATCTCATATATAAACCTGTACAATAACTCTACATTTTGTATGTAGAGTTATTTTTTTTGACATTCACAGCTATACATCGATTTCATAATATGAATATAATGAGCGAGTAACAATAACAAGCAACCATACATGATCCTGCTTATCCTTTCAAGTTGTGTGTTGCGTATTTCGACTCATTTTTGTTACCATAACAGAAAAGTTTCGTAACATTGCAGAATAATTGTGATGCGATAACTTTTTTTGGTTGGTTAGAGCAGAAATACATCTTAATATCTATATCAGTATGTTGTTTTCCCGAACGAATAAATCAATTGAACTCATTGATAAATTTCTGAATTGTGTGGACCAGAGTTTGTTACTTTTTAAAGAAGGTGTGAAAAACTACCTCTATAACAATACTGAGAATTTCAATAACGATATCATTCAACTTGCTAATTCAGAAAGGGAATCGGATAAGTTGCGCCGTGAAATTGAAACGACCCTATATCTACAATCTTTGATGCCGCAGGTGAGGGGAGATATCATGCGCCTGCTTGAAGAGATGGATAATCTGATTGATCAGGCAAAAAAGAATTTATTCCAGTTTGAGGTAGAAACACCCAATATCCCGGCTGTGTTGATATCCGATTTTATCCGTCTTACACAAACATCAGTCTCTGCTGCCGAATCCACGATACCTGCAGCGAAGTCATATTTTAGTGAGCCGGTGAATGTGAATGAAAAGATACACCGGGTCTATTTTTATGAAAAAGAGACTGACCTGATGGCAGATGTGATCAGACGGAAAATATTTAAAGAGATGCCGGAGCTTAAATTGAGTGAAAAGTTTCACTTACGCTATTTCACATTACATATTGAAAATATATCGGACACAGCCGAAAAAGTGGCAGACCTGCTCTCTATCATGGCTATTAAACGAATGGTGTAACTCTAAACAATTATGTTTATTTTCCTTTTCCTTATAAGTGGGTTGTTTCTGGGATGGTCATTAGGAGCCAATGATGCCTCCAATCTTTTTGGTACGGCAGTTGGAACCCAGATGATCAAATTCAAGACTGCCGCTATCATTGGAAGTTTATTTGTTATACTGGGGTCGGTCATACAGGGATCCGGCACCACAAAGACCTTGTCTGCACTGGGAACAGTAAATGCCATTGGAGGAGCGTTTACGGTTGCGTTGTGTGCCGCTGTTATCGTGATGATCATGACCCGATACCGGTTGCCTGTGTCAACAGGACATGCCATTGTGGGAGCCATTGTGGGTTGGTGTTATTATACAGCGAACCCTGTTGAATATGGTATCTTAGCGAAAATTGTGGGATCGTGGGTTATCAGTCCGGTGTTAGGTGCCGCATTCTCATATCTCTTGTACCTGCTGATCCGTAAATTCATTCGCTCATCCCGCATGCATATGTTAAAGATGGAGTCACTCATCAGGGTGTCATTGATTGTGATCGGGGCGTTTGCTGCCTACAGCCTGGGAGCGAATAATATAGCCAACGTGATGGGTGTATTTGTGGACTCTTTTTCTTTCTCATTGAATATTGGATCGCTCAGCATCTCCTCCACTCAATTTCTGTTTTTCATCGGCTCTCTTGCAATAGCCCTGGGTATTATTACTTACAGTAAGAAAGTGATGTACACGATTGGAAACGGTGTATTGTCGATGACTCCGGAGATGGCCATTGCAGCAGTGCTGGCGCAAGCGCTGGTTTTGTTTATTTTTTCATCCACATCCCTGTCCAACACACTCATAAGTGCCGGATTGCCTCCTATCCCTTTGGTGCCGGTCTCCAGCTCCCAGGTGTTAGTCGGGGCGCTGATTGGTGTAGGACTTGTGAAAGGAGTACAGGAGTTGAAGATGAAAATGATTGGAAATATTGTGTTGAGTTGGGTCTCTACACCTGTTTTGTCTATTGTTTTCACCTTTATCTCTCTTTTCTTTGTGGATAGAGTGTTTGGTATTCAGGTGTCGAGTAATGAGAGCATCCCCGATCCGGGGGCTCAGGCTGGACCTGTCGCATCTGCCGTGACTTATCATGTTCCTGTAAACACAACTCACCATTTTTTTCTGTTGGCTCTGATTCTGCTGGTAATAGCGTTCGTGATTTATATCGTCGTCCTGAACAAGCGCAATTATGGGAAAGCAAGGGCTGAGGGCTATCGGCAAGCCAAGCAGAATCTGTTCAGCGATTGTCATAAAGCATTGAATGATATTGAAGTAAGTACCGTTCAGTTGGAAAACGTGAGTCTGGCTACCCGTTTGGAGGAGAGAAAGAATCAATTGATCACCTATTCGTTAAACATTGGAGAACAACGCAGGTATCTGGAACTTATTTCAGCCTCAATTGAGGAGGCCATCAAAGCCGAGGGCGCAGAAGAAAAAATAAGACTGCTGAAAAACCAATTGATAGAGATTAAACAGCGGATGAGTTTCTCCGGTGAGGTTGATGAGATCTATCGACAGGTTGAGCAGGCACATATGGAATTCATTGAAAAACTAAACGAATCCAATCCCCATCTGACAAACAAAGAAAAGAAAATTCTGGTCTTACTGCGGATCGGGTTGTCGTCAAAAGAAATGGCGCCATTGTTGAATATCTCTACCAAAAGTGTAGAGATATCACGCTATCGATTACGAGCTAAAATGGGATTACACAGAAATGAGAATCTGACACAGTTTATTCAATCGCTATAACACGTTTAATTTTAAATATATCACGAATGAAAAGAGAATCAATTTGGTTGTTACTGGCACTTTTTTTTACAGGCACCGCTATCGCGCAGGATACAGTAAAATATGACCAGTATGGAATGGAGGTGGAGTCGGAGAATGTCAAGGCAGAAATGCAGGATGGCAGACTGGTGTTCGAATCGGAAGATTCGGACTACAGGATATGGCTCGATGTACGTGTTCAGGCCGACTACGCAGGCTTTTTCGGTGTAGATGATGATTATGATCCTATTGGCAACGGAGCCAGTATCCGTCGCGCCCGTTTCGCGGTAAAATCACAGGTTACCAGGAATTGGTACGGTGAGTTTGATATTGATATGGCGAACGGATTCGCAGAGCTAAAAGACGCTATTCTCCGTTACGACGGGATTAAGAACGTGGAAGTACAAATAGGGAACTTCAAAGAAAACTTCTCTATGCAGCGTACTACCTCATCCCGTTACCTCCAGTTCATGGAACGTCCCATGGTGACTTATCTTGCTCCGTCGCGTCATTTAGGTGCGAATATCAAGTACAGTGTTCCTATGATATGGGCTTCGGGAGGGATTTTCTTTCAGGAAATAGCCGGAGCAGAGGAGGTCGAGAATGTGCAGGATAACAACAAGGATTTTGGTCGCGGTACAGGTGTATCCTATACAGGAAAACTGGCGATTCGTCCTTTACACAAACTCAACGGTATGGGTTTACACATTGGAGGAGCCGTTTCTTACCGCACTCCTAAGGCACATGATTCCCCCGGCGATTATGGCGGGATGCGTTTCAGCACCAGGAATTCAACATCCATCAACCGGAAAAAATATATTGATACAGATGTAATCAAGGGTGTGGATCATTCCCTTCTTTACACTGCTGAACTGGCAGGTCATTACAAAGGACTTCGTTTCGAAAGTGCTTATATCGGCACCACGGTCTACCTGAAAGATGACTCCCCGGCAGTGAACAAAAAAGATAAGAATTTCGGCGGATGGTATGCCCAGGCCGGATATCTTCTGTTCGGAGGGCAACAACGTTATGACCAGGGCGGTGCAAAATACAACCGGATACGACGTGGACAAAAATGGGGTGATGTGGAATTGACAGCCCGTTATGAATCGTTGGATCTGAATGACTTCACCGGTGGAGTGTATGGAGGTGCTGGTGAAGCCTATGCCCTGGGATTAAATTTCTGGGTCAGGAACAATGTGAAATTTATGCTGAACTATCAGTATAACAATAATGATCGCTTTGCAACCGGTAAAGGTAAATTGTTCGTGGGTCACGATGCATCCGGTGCCCCCACCAAGGATTATACCAAAGTTACCGAAACAAAAGG
>DURL01000159.1 GCA_012837345.1 Bacteroidales bacterium | reverse complement strand
TGGATCGATCCCTCAAAAAGGAGGATGATGCCCGAGACAAATTGTTGAAGGTGTTTTGCAGACCGAGTCCGATACCCACCAGCAATGCTGCAGATCCGGCCAGGAGTGCGTTTAGCTTCAACCCCAGCTCCTCCAGCATGATCAGGATTGCTACGATCCAGACAAAGTATTTGATGATCTGAAAGAGGGAGTAGAGATTGCCCCTGTCGTAGCGATTCTCGATCTTCTTGCGGAACAGGAGTTTTTTGATCACTGAAAGAATGCCCATGGTGGACAGTACGACCAGTGCTACGGTGATGATCTTGCTGTTGGTAAAGGAGTACTCACCGATGCGGAAGATCTCATACTCAATAAAGTCGCGTAACTTATCCATCTGTTATTTCGTAATGTAATAGTGATGCTCTTTCTTTTCCAGTTTCCACCCATCGCTGATTCTCAGCTTCCAGCCCTCTCCCGCAGCCAGGGAGTCCGTTACCTGAAGGGGTGGAGGGAGGGTTACCTTATTCCAGGCGGTACTCATCAGTGCACCACCGCTTACCACCTCCAGGATGCCCCAGTTGTCGGTGATCCGAAGGTTGGGATACACCGTCCCCAAAGTGTCGAGGGGCACCAGGTTGGAGGGGTTGAACCCGATGTGCATATTTTCCAGGGGCAGTACTACCACACCTTCACTTTGAAACAGATCCCTGTAGCTGTTGATAAGCTCTCTCTTTTTCATCTCTCTTTCTGTTTCCCTGATGACGATCTCTTCAATGCCGTATGCCATCCCGGTGGTTAGGATATGCTCATCACTCAGGTCAAGCAGCGGGGAGCCAAGGAGGAGGGTGATGAGAGCTGTCAGGTCGCTCTCTGCCGTCACCTGCCGGTGCCACCCGCTCTCCTGTTGCTGTAAGAAGTAGCCATAGACAGGCAGCGTGAAATAGGCAAACGAACGCACCCAGGAATCCAGGTCGTAGAACAGCTCTATCTGTGTTGCATAATGTGCCCGCAGTGCGCCGTCATCCCGTCCGCTCAGCATCGATCCGGTATACTCCGCCAACCCCTCAAGCAGCTCCAGGCTGTTTTCTGCCTCTGAAGCATCGGGAAACAGCTTGTAACGGTAATGCCGGAAGAGCAGGGCGTGGTGTAGATGAGGTAAGGGATCATCGGTTGTCAGTGCTTTCTTCAGCGCTTCCAGTTCCAGGGTGATGAAGATGCGCCCATCTTTGTTGTCAAGGTGAATGGACTGACTCTCGGGTATGTCACCAAAGCCTAGTGCAGGCTGGATCCGGTGAAATGATTCATGCAGCAGCAGGTTAAGGCGTTCTGCCCTGGTGTCGGGCAGCGGCAACGCGACCATGGTCCACCGCTTACCGTTCCATTCGAAAGCGGTATTGGCGATGTTGATCTCCACCGGGAGAATACCCAGGTAGAGCTCACCATGTTTCTTTAGCTCGCCGGACAGATCGGCTTCGTTGGCAATGACCGTGCGTGTTTCACGGTTCACCAGCAGCAGCGGACCGGCCAGTGAGTGGTTCCAGAACCGGCCGTTATCTGTCTCAAGGGCTGCCTTTAGCTCACCAAAGGCACTCATTGCCTGCTTCAGATCAAGCTCAGGAGCGACCACCGAATGCTGACTCCCGCACCCTGTCAGCAGGAATAAAACAAGAAGAGTGAAAAGTGTTCTCATGTCCTCTGGTTATTTGTTTCTTTATGCGATTCACGTTGAGATTACTTCGGGTTCGTTGACATGTTTTGTTTCATATCGTACCTGTCGTTGCGATAAGTAATCAACATACTGCAAATGTAGGAAATAATTTCAAAAACAGGTGAATCATCCAACTTTCCATCCTTTTCACTATCTTTGTGCTCCGTTTTGGGGTATCAGAGTGAAGAAGTTGATTTAGAAGTAATAAAGCCGGAAAAAGGCTCTTCTGCTTTCCAGACACCGAACGATCAAAGTAT
>DURL01000158.1 GCA_012837345.1 Bacteroidales bacterium | reverse complement strand
TGGCAGATAGACTCTACCTCACCCGTATCCATCACTCCTTTCCCGACGCCGACACCTTTTTCCCGGAAATTGATTTTAACCTATGGGAGATCATAACGATTGAGAGACATCAGGCTGATGAGACTCATCGATATGATTATACATTTCTGAACTGTTTAAAGAAGTACGCCGAAAAATGAGCAAAGAGGCATGATATCCTTCTGAAACCAGGAAACTGCAGAAGGGAGGACATTATCTCGGTCCTCACTCCGATAAGCACTTGCTCTATGCCGACTGGCAAAAGCGTGATTCCACACTGGTATCAAGTGTCGATTTTGAAAAAGACCTGAGCGATAATTTCGCTGCCATGAAAAAAAACGGATTGACAATTGAACAGCCCTCCATTTTTTTGCCGCCCTATGAATGGTACAATCAGGAGATCAGCGATTGGGCACAATCAATGGGTGTCACAGTGATCAATTTCACACCGGGGACCACCTCCAACGCCGATTACACAACACCCGGGATGGAGAATTATTGCTCGTCGGAGACAATCTACCACAATATTCTACGTTACGAAGAGAAGCACGGGTTGAATGGTTTTATACTCCTGTTCCATATCGGTACGGATCCAAAACGAACCGACAAAATGTACAATCGGCTGGACGAACTGATTAAAGAGTTGATTAGCAGAGGATATCAATTCAAGAGGATAAACGATCTTATTGGATCTGCAAAGACAGAAACCAATCCGGTTCAGTTTTCACAAACAGATGAATAGGCGGGAGAGATACTCATTATTGATAGAACTGTTGGCAGATTCAAACGATCCATTGTTTTTTTCCTATTTTTGTAATACGATAATTATCTCTTTTGTAGTGGGCATGAAAACCATATATGTTGCATTCATCTTTCTCTCGCTGTTTCTTCAATCATTCTCACAGGATCTTGTTGATGATTCTCTGAAGCGAAGGCTCAGTAACTCGCTTACCTACATCTATATAGAGACCATGCTGCGACCGGGAAGGGTGACGGTGGATAGCATTGCAACGAATGAGAGAAAGAAAAGTATCGAGCTGTACACAAACCTCACCCTCTCCTACCTTCCCATGCGGGAGGAGCTGGTGCATCATATCTATGACAGCATCCGATACCATCTGCCTCCATCAAAGAAGAAATACCGCATCGGCGTCTTCTCCGATCAACAGGAGATCAGTCACCTTATCCCCAACTACTTTCGCACTACACAGAAGGCCAAAAACCGACGGATCGCACACAAGGTAAAAACACCCCTTGTGACCAACCTTTCAGCCCCGATAGCTACATTCGGCAAAGGGATGCAAAACAACCATATTGCCCTGTGGCAGAGTCACGGTTGGTATTACGAGCAGAAGCTGGGTCGATGGGAATGGCAGCGGGCACGCATTTTCCAGACCGTGGAGGATCTCTATACGCAGAGTTACGTGGTCCCTTTTCTGGTGCCGATGCTGGAAAATGCGGGTGCCAACGTGCTGTTACCCCGTGAGAGAGATTACAACACCACTGAGGTGATCATCGACAACGACAACAACCATGACGGAAGGGCTTACTCCGAGACCAACGGCAGGGAACGATGGCAGCAGAGTGACTCGGCAGGGTTCGCCAATCCCAGGAAGGTTTACCTGGATGGTGAGAATCCTTTCCGGATGGGCACAGCCCGGCAGATAAAGAGCATATCAAAAGGAGCTGAATCCATCGCCTCCTGGAATGTTGAGATACCACACAAAGGGAATTACGGACTGTATGTATCCTATCAGACCCGAAAAAACAGCAGCGACGATGCACGCTACACCGTTTATCATGCCGGCGGCAAAACCGATATCAGCGTAAATCAGCAGATGGGTGGCGGCACATGGATCTTCCTTGGTTATTTTGACTTTGAGGAAGGTGCCTCTCACAAAATAACCCTCACCAACAGAAGCCGTCGATCAGGTAAAATTGTCACGGCCGATGCAGTAAAAATTGGCGGTGGCATGGGTAATATCGCGCGCATGCCCCACCCCGCCGGTTTTGAAAGTGAGAACACCAAGAGTTCAGATAGTCTGGTACAAAAGGAAACCCTTATATCAAAGATAAACTACAGTCCCGAGGTAAGCGGCTACCCCCGTTATACGGAGGGGGCACGCTACTGGATGCAGTGGGCGGGCGTACCCGACAGTGTCT
>DURL01000157.1 GCA_012837345.1 Bacteroidales bacterium | reverse complement strand
AGGATCAGGTACCAGGTCAACAGGATACTCCCCTTGAAGAGCGAGGTGATGGAGATGGCCCACCAGACGCCGGTCACCCCGATGCGGGCACCCAGGAAGAGTGCCAGAGGGATGCGCAGCGTGTTGAAAACCATGCTGATGATGGCGGGTGGTGAGGTTCGGCCCAGCCCGTTGAAGAGGCCCTGTGTGGTGATCTCAAGCATCATGAAGAGCTGTGAGAAACCGAGAATCAGCAGATAATCTCCTCCCGCCATATAGGCCTCGACCTCCGGAACAAACAATGAAAAGATCCATTCGCCACGGAAGATAAATGCAGCCGACACAAGGCTTCCCAATAACCACATCATCATCAGGGTGTAGCGGAAGGCACGTCCGGCACGTTGCATCTTGCCCGCCGCGAAGTTCTGCGCCACGAAGCTGCCCAGTGCCGTGGCGAAGCCGTTGGAGGTGTTCCAGGTGATCCCCTCGATCTGGCCGCCGGTGGTCTGACTGGTGATGCCCAGGTGGCCACCATAGAGAGAGGCGGTGCGCGCCAGGTTCATGTTGATGAAGGCGAAGTAGACATTCATCGCTGCCACGGGTAATCCCAGCTTTAGGATATTGATCGTGAACCGTTTGCGGGGACGGATCAGAAAACGAAAGCCTCCCAGTAATCCATTTCTGCGTTTCAGGTGAGAGACAAAAAGCAACAATACCACTCCCTGCGAGAGTACCGTGGCCAGTGCCGCTCCCTCTACACCCATTGCCGGAAAGGGTCCCATCCCGAAAATCAGCAGCGGATCAAGCAGGATATTGAAGATCAGGCCGGTGGCATTGAAATAAAAGGGTATATCACTCCTCCCTGATCCGATGTAGATGCCTGAGAAGTTGAGGATCAGGAACATCACCGGGATGCCGATGGCCATGATCCGCAGATAACCCGCTGCCTCCATGGCGATGGAGTGCTCAAGACGGTAGAAGGAGACATAAGGGTGGGGGAAAAGCAGGAAGAAGATTCCGAATGAGAAGCCCAATAGCATCGCCAGGGTGGTGGTGTGGGAGGCATAAAGGGAGGCGTGGTCGAGCCGCCGTGCACCAATCGACTGCCCGATGGAGATCTCGGCACCCACCTTCGAGATGAGCGCTACCGAGTTCATCATCCACATCAGCATGCCGATGGAGCCTATCGCCGCAACGGAACGACTACCCAGACGACCGATCCAGAGAATATCGACCAGGTTGTAGGTCATCTGGATGAAACTGATGGCCATCAATGGGAGTGCCAGTTTGAGTAGCTGGTGAAGAATACCTCCCTGCGTCAGGTCGCGGATGTTGGGCGTGTAAACGGGTGACTCTTTCATACGGTTTTAAAGAGAAAAAAGAGGAAGTAACCCTTTTCGTTACTTCCTCTTGTGAGCGGAAGACGGGGCTCAAACCCGCGACCCTCAGCTTGGAAGGCTAATGCTCTATCAACTGAGCTACTTCCGCAAAATTGATTCGGTGATGTGTTGATTAGCAAATTAGCTGATGATTGGATCGAATCAGCAAATCATCAAGTCATCAAATCGAAACCGTGGGCAGTGATGGATTCGAACCACCGAAGGCGTAAGCCAGCTGAGTTACAGTCAGCCCCATTTGGCCACTCTGGTAACTGCCCCTGTTTGCGGTTGCAAAGATAATACAATTATTGATATCTGGAACGAAGAGCTACCATTTTTAATGCAGTAATCGCTGCCTCGTCTCCCTTATTGCCGTGGCGACCGCCCGAACGGGCTTTGGCCTGATCAAGTGTGAGGGTCGTAAGCAAACCGAACACCACGGGAACATCGAGTTGCAGATTCAGCTCGGTGCATCCCTGCGTCACACTGTCACAAACAAACGTGAAGTGAGGGGTCTCACCCTGAATGACGCAACCCAGGATGATGACGCTGTCAACCGCTGCTTTTTCAATCAACAGCCTGGCACCGTAGGTCAGCTCAAAACTGCCCGGCACATGTTCTACCACGATATCCTCTTCCCGCACGCCGAATTTGAGCAATGTGTGGATTGCACCATTCAGCAGGCTGCCGGTGACAGTGTAGTTCCACTCAGACACCACAATCCCAATCCGCTTCCCTTCACCGGAAGGGACGGTGTGCGGATCGTACGAAGAAAGGTTTTGCAATTCTGTAGCCATCTTATTTCGACTCTTTCAGAAGTTCTGCCTGTGTGATATACTTGTCGGCTTCCTGGCCTTCGGTACTATTGGTATATTCTGTTTTGATGCGAGTGAAAAGCTCAATGGCTTTGTCATAGTCTCCTCCCTGCAGGTGCGCGTTGCCTGCTTTTTTTAAGTAGAGGGGACTCAGCATCTGATCGTCTGCCTCTTTCGCCGCTTTCATATACTGACCGATGGCTTTGTCGCTCTCGCCCATGTTCATGTAGACATCGCCTATAGCACCGGTAATGGCTGGAGTGAGTAGCAGATCACCCCCTTTGAACTTTCTCAGATGATCCAATGCTTTCTCGTTGTTGCCCATACGATTGTAGGAGATGCCGGCATAGGCATGCGCCAGATCAGCTGAACGGGTACCCTTGTACTGGGAGATGACTGCCTCGAAGCCGGGGAAGTCGTTTCCGTTGCCGAAGAGCGCCAGTGAGTCTTCTCCCCCCTGGAAGTATTGCTCCCCCCTGAAGAGGGCAGCTTGTGCCTTTTCATTGCGGGGCACCTTATAGAGATAATGGTATGCCAGATAGGCACCTACCAGGACCACTACAATGAGCAGGCCGGTCAATATGGACTTTTGGTTTTTTTCCAGAAACTGTTCTGAACTGGTCAGTGCTTCGCCGATATTTTCAAAATTCTTTTCAGCTTGCGTCTCTTTGTGTTTTTTTGCAGACATATTCAAATGAAAAATGTTACTATTTTTTCGCGTTGCAAAAGTAATCGTTTTAAAGGGATAATGAAAATATAAACGGTTGTTTTTTTACAAATGTGGCGCTCTGCTTTAATCTTTTTAGTAGGTTTGTAGTCCAATTGACAGTTTTGTAAAGATTATGAGGAGAACCATCATCACATTCAGCTTTTTTATCTGTGTCCTGTTTACCGCAGTGGGACAGGTTGACAATCCTTTTACAACTGTACCTGCGGTGAACGGGAAAGTGATCTTTGAACAGTTTATCCCGGCCGGTCAACATCTTACTGCCGATCAAAAGTATCGACTGTTGCAGGAATGGGCAAAGAAAACGTTTGCCGCCAATCCGCTATTGGCAGGAATCCGGTACGACGAGAAGGCACGCACCGTTACAGTCAGTAATCGGTTAGAGCTTCAACATCCGGAAAAGCTGATAATGAGCTATCGCTTCGATGCTACCATCACAAATGCCGGCTGTATGCTGGTCGTGCGTGATATCGCCTACCAGGCTGCACGAAAAGATGCCGCTTCCTTTTTTCCGAAGGTCTATACGGCTGAACTCACCATTACCGATCAGGCGATGAGCCAGCCGGGAACGGATGGCGAATGGCGTAAGGAGATCCGTAATGAGACCCTTCAGACATTGAATCGTCTTCTGGCCGATCTGGCCTCCATCTTCTGAAATGTGATCGTTGGACAGATCCCTTCCCGCGACTGTGCAACCACTCCGCCTGTTCATCCGGCAATTGGGAAAAGAGGCTGATAGTATATAAATTAATTTGCCCAATTCTTTGGTAAATTGAAAAACAATGCTTAATTTTGCGCCCTGATTTGTCGGGAAGATTGCGTCCGAAAAGAAAGTAAACAACAAAATACACCATATAGCAATGTCTAAGATTTGTCAAATAACAGGAAAGAGAGCAATGGTTGGCAACAACGTTTCGCACTCTCACAAGAAGACGAAACGTAAGTTCAACGTCAACTTGTTCACGAAGAAGTTTTTTTGGGTGGAAGAGGATTGCTGGATCAGTTTGAATATCTCGGCATCCGGATTGCGCACCATCAATAAGATCGGACTGGATGCAGCCTTGAAACAAGCCGCTGCCAAAGGTTTTTTAAACGCATAACGAAAGAGGAGTAAGCAGCAATGGCAAAGAAAGCAAAAGGAAACAGGGTGCAGGTAATATTGGAATGTACCGAGCACAAAGAGAGCGGAATGCCCGGCACCTCTCGGTATATCACCACCAAGAACAGAAAGAATACCACTGAGCGACTGGAATTGAAGAAATACAATCCTGTCCTCAAGCGAATGACAGTGCACAAGGAAATCAAGTAATACAGGATAAACTATGGCAAAAAAAGCAGTTGCGGGATTCCGTGATAAGAATACAACAACCGGACGTAGTCACACCAAGGTGATTAAAATGGTGAAGTCACCCAAGACCGGTGCATACAGCTTCAGGGAAGAGATGATCCTGAACGATCAGGTAAAGGATTACTTTTCGAAGTAAATCCGTTAAAAATATGTAAAAGCTTCCCTGTGCCACCACGCAGGGAAGTTTTTTATTGACTATTTCGTAGATTTGTAATTGTTTCGTGACCGCCACCGGTCGCGGAATGAGGAAAATCAGCTGAAAAAATTCGCAAAAAACAACCACTGCAATATGGGTCTTTTTGACAGATTCACCAAAGGAAAGAAAGAGACACTCGACAAAGGTCTTGAGAAGACCAAAGAGAACTTTTTCTCTAAGATCACCCGTGCTGTTGCCGGTAAGTCGAAAGTCGACGATGAGGTGCTGGACCAACTGGAAGAGGTGCTGGTCACCTCCGACGTGGGGGTAGATACCACTCTGAAGATTATCGAGCGTATCGAGGAACGGGTGGCCCGCGACAAGTATGTGAATACCGAAGAGCTGACCTCCATCCTGAGGGAGGAGATTGCACTGCTGCTCACCGAGAACAACAGTGAAGATCTCTCCGAATTCATGGTACCCAAAGAAAAGAAACCTTATGTGATCATGGTGGTGGGTGTGAACGGTGTGGGGAAAACCACCACAATCGGCAAACTGGCCTGGCAGTTCAAACAAAAGGGCTTGTCAGTCTACCTGGGTGCCGCTGACACCTTCCGTGCTGCTGCCGTGGAACAGCTCGACATATGGGGACAAAGGGTAGGAGTGCCGGTGGTGAAGCAGAAAATGGGGGCCGATCCTGCCTCCGTGGCTTTCGATGCTGTCAGCTCAGCCAAGGCACACAATGCCGACGTGGTGATCATCGATACTGCCGGACGTCTGCACAACAAGGTGAACCTGATGAATGAGCTGACCAAGATCAAGCAGGTGATGAGCAAGATCATACCTGATTCGCCACACGAGGTGCTGCTGGTCCTCGATGGCTCTACCGGTCAGAACGCTTTCGAGCAGGCCAGGCAGTTCACTGCTGCCACCGAGGTGACGGCACTGGCCATCACCAAGCTCGACGGCACCGCCAAGGGAGGCGTGGTGATCGGTATCTCCGATCAGTTCCGCATCCCGGTGAAGTACATCGGCCTGGGTGAGGCGATGGACGACCTGCAGGTGTTCCGCAGGAAAGAGTTTGTGGATTCCCTCTTCGGTGAATAAACAAGATTTATGATCAAAAACAAGATAGACGTCGTCACACTGGGTTGTTCCAAGAATCTGGTCGACTCGGAACGGCTGATGCGCCAGCTGGTGGCCAATGGTTACACCGTGACGCACGATCCAGAGAGCGCCGAGGGTGACATCGCCATCATCAACACCTGTGGCTTTATTGGAGATGCCAAGGAGGAATCGATCAACATGATTCTCTCTTTCGCCGAGGCCAAGAAGAGAAACAAGCTGAAGAAACTCTACGTGATGGGCTGTCTCTCGGAACGCTACCGCCAGGAGCTGGCTGACGAGATACCGGAGGTAGATCGTTTTTATGGCAAGTTCGACTGGAACGGGGTGATCACCGACCTGGGCAAATCCTACTACAAGGAGCTGGAGTATGACCGCTCGCTCTCCACGCCGCCACATTATGCCTACGTGAAGATCTCGGAGGGGTGCGACCGAACCTGTTCCTATTGCTCTATACCGCTGATCACCGGCAAGTACAAGTCTCGTCCCATGGAGGAGATCGAGAAGGAGATCCGTCAGCTGGTGAACAAGGGGGTGAAGGAGTTCCAGTTTATTGCGCAGGATCTGACCTACTATGGCCTCGACCGCTACCGCGCCATGAAGCTGCCGGAGCTGATCGAACGGGTAGCCGATATCCCCGGCACGGAGTGGATACGCCTCCATTATGCCTACCCGGCCCATTTCCCCACCGACCTGCTGCGGGTAATGCGGGAACGGGATAACGTCTGCAGCTACCTCGATATTGCCCTCCAACACAGCAGCGACCGGATGTTGCAGATCATGCGGCGCAACATCACCCGCCAGCAAACAGAGGAATTGATACATCGTTTTCGCGAAGAGGTGCCGGGCATCCACCTGCGTACCACCATGATGGTGGGACACCCGGGTGAGACTGAGGAGGATTACCTGGAGCTGCTTGACTTTGTAAAAGAGACCCGTTTCGAACGATTGGGTGCCTTCCCCTACTCACATGAGGAGGATACCTACAATGACAAGCATTACAGCGATGATGTGCCGCCAGAAGTGAAGCAGGAGCGACTGGAGCGCCTCATGGAGCTGCAAGAGGGGATCGCACTCACCATAAACGAGACGAAGGTGGGGAGTAGCCTGAAAGTGATCATCGACCGGGAGGATCCGGAGTATTATGTGGGACGCACTGAGTATGACTCCCCTGAAGTGGATGGGGAGGTGCTGATCGGAAAGGAAAAGGAACTGACAATCGGCGAATTCTACCAGGTGAAGATCCATTCGGCATTGCCCTTCGATCTCTTCGGCAACGTGATCGATTGAGTGCATCCTCACATCTGCTAATCAACACATCCGCTAATCAACACATCTGCTAATCAACATATCTGCTAATCAACACATCTGCTAATCAACACATCAATATTTATGACACACGACGAGATGATAACAACGCTATCCAGTCGCCTCGGGTGGTCCGAAGCGAAGGCAAATGAACTGCTGAAGGCAGCTACCGAGGTGATCGGCGACCATCTCTCCGAACCGGGAACGCTTTCCCTGCCACTGCTGGGTGAACTGATTTCCCGTAAGAAACGTGAGTATATCTCACTTGATCCTGCAACCGGTGCGCGATATCTTATGCCTCCTGCCACTGAACTCAATTTCCGCGTCGCTCCCCAATTCAGGGAGCTGTTTGCCAAAGGGGGAGATAACTGAATTGTAGTAGTGAATCGCAGAAAAACACAAATCAACCTAACAGAGATGGAAAGAACAAATCATATGGATGTGACCCACATTGTTTCATTGGTGACAAAGAAGCATCCTGCGATTAGCGCCGAAGATGCAGGGCAGTTCATCCAGGAGTGGCTTACACTGATCAGGGACACATTGCTCCGACAAGAGGGTGTTGAATCCCACCCTTTCGGCATCTTTGAGTGCCTGGCCGCTGGTGACGATGAGCCCGGACAACCTGCAAACGACAACGGTGAGGTTGAATCCTTCCGGATTCACTTTACCCCCTCAGACTCGTTACAAAAGAGTGTCAACAGTTTTTTTGCTCATTTTGAACCCTCCCTGCTTAACGAGGGAGTCATGTTCGACGAGTTGGCAACAGTGAACATTGGTGAAGAAAAGCTGGATGATCTCTCCGAAAACCTTGTTATGCGCGCGTTACCTGCGCCTGTTCTGCTTACTGAAGTACCGGTTGTTGAATCTGAGCCGGAAATATCAGGGGAGACGAGCATATTGGATGCTGTCAATCAGGAACAAATGATTCCAGAGCCGGAAATTTCCGAATCAGTAACAGCTGAGCCGCCCACCCCGGTGGAGAGGGAGTCTAACCCTCCTCCAGAATCCTCACTACGGCGACCACCTACGCACAAACCAGGAAAACGCTCATCCATCTGGATCCCCATCATCGGTGGTGTGGCAATAGTCATTGCCGGGCTTTTTTTTTTCCATCACCCCCGGACGAATAAGTGAACTGCTTAAAATTGAAAAGGACCAGAACAAGGAAGATAGGGTGGTTGCTGCTGACCGGAAGGCCGGAGTAAACGGAGCAACCGGAGAGACCGGAGAAACCGAAACTACCGACATGACCGGGACGACCGACATGACCGGGGTGATCGGGGCAGATGCGATGGCCCCCGAAGCCGATGATTTGATACCCGTCTCCTCTCCCGAAATCGAAAGGAAATCTATTCAGCTGCAAGAGGGGGAGACCTTGCGTATACTGGCCGAAAAGCTGTTCGGTAACCGCGAATTCTGGATTTACATCTATCTCGAAAACAGTGAGTCGATAGCTGATCCTAACCGTGTACCTGCAGGGATACAGCTTACCCTGCCTGACCCCGGTCACTATCGGATTGATCCTGCTGATCCTGCGTCTGTGAACAGGGCGAAAGAGCTTGGAGACCAGGTTTTGCACTCATGATCCATTGGTCTACTAACCAGGAACGGAATGTATAAGCTGCCCAGGTTTTCTGATTCAGACTGAACTTTTACGGCAAATTGTTGTATATTTGCGGCCATATAATTAATAATATTATAAAACGAAGCCATTAATAAAAATAGATTTATTTATGAAGCCCATTTATTCCTTTATGGTAATGCTGATGCTCCTTTCAGTAACAGCATGCAACAACTCCTCAAAAAACAGTGACTCTGCCGGGATGGTGATTGTCACTGAGGTGCCTGAACGTCCTGCGGGACAAAAAGATGTATTGGGTCTGATCACCCCTAAACTGGATACCGTCCGGGTGGGTTTTATCGGCCTCGGTATGCGTGGACCCGGTGCAGTGGAGCGCTTCACGCATATCCCAGGTACGAAGATCGTCGCACTCTGCGACCTGTATGAAGAGAGGGTGGAGAAGACGCAGGCAATCCTCGATAGGGCAGGACTCCCCCGCGCGGCAGCCTATAGCGGGAGTGAAGAGGCCTGGAAGGAGCTGGTGCAACGTGACGATATCGACCTGGTATATATCGCGACCGATTGGAAACGGCATGCCGACATGATGGTCTATGCCATGGAGCAGGGCAAGCATGTGGCCTGTGAGGTGCCGGCTGCCATGACCCTCGACGAGATCTGGACTGTAGTCAACACGGCAGAGAAGACGCAGAAGCATGCCATGCAGCTGGAGAACTGTGTCTATGACTACTTCGAGCTGACCACACTCAACATGGCACAACAGGGTCTCTTCGGTGAGGTGCTCCATGCCGAGGGAGCCTATATCCACAATCTGAGTGATTTCTGGGGCTATTACGAAGGTGACTGGCGCATGCAATACAACAAGGAGTTCAGGGGTGATGTCTATGCCACGCATGGTATGGGACCTGCCGCTCAGGCACTCGACATACACCGTGGCGATAAGATGAACACGCTGGTAGCGATGGACACCAAACCGGCCAACATCCCCGAGTATCTGATTGAGGAACGGGGCATGGATCCCGACAGCGCCCATCAGTTCGCCAACGGTCAACATACCATGACCATGATCCGCACCGAGAAGGGCAAGACCATACATATCCAGCACGATGTGGCTTCACCGCGTCCCTATTCACGTATGTACCAGGTGAGCGGAACCCGGGGATTTGCCAGCAAGTATCCTACCCCGGGCTATGCCCTTGAGGCTGAGATGGTGGATGAGAGCGTGACACCCGATCACGAGAATCTGAACGCCCACTCCTTTGTATCTGCGGATGTGAGGGATGCCCTGATGGATAAGTACAAACATCGCATTCACCGTGAGCTGGAAGAGAAAGCCAAAGAGGTGGGTGGCCACGGTGGCATGGACTTCATCATGGACTACCGTCTGGTTTACTGCCTGCAGAACGGACTGCCGCTCGACATGGATGTGTACGATCTGGCGGAGTGGTGTTCACTGGCTGAGCTGAGTCGCATCTCCATTGAGAACGGCAGCGCACCGGTAGAGGTGCCCGACTTCACCCGCGGAAACTGGAACAGGGTGGAGGGCTTCCGCCACGCCTTCGCCGAATAAAAAAATTCAACTAAATAATTAAATATATTATTATTCAGGTAGCGGGTGAAAGCCCGCTTTTTTTTATTGTGACAAAGGAAGATGATGAATTAATTGTCAATCCTCCCTTTGATTTGGTATCAATAATTAAAATTTAGAGTATGAATTGCAGAAATAGTGTATATTTGAGGCTAATTGCCATTTAACATACGTTTATTGAAAGTTCATCATGAAGAGGATCCTGCTTTTGGTTGATTATTCCAGTGAGTTTAGCCGTCGCATACTCAAGGGATTGATTCAGTACTCAAAGGAGCATGGCCCTTGGATATTTTATCGTTTGCCAGATTATTATAAAACACTTTATGGAAAAGAGGGGATCATTCAATGGGCGAAAGATTGGAAGGCAGATGCCATAGTTGCAAGATGGGACCATGAAGGTACCAATCTGCTGGAGAGTTTAGAAATACCAATTGTATTGCAAAATTACAAGGATAGAAGCCCCTTCTTCTCCAACCTGACAGGTGATTATATTGGCACCGGCACGATGGCTGCCAGGTTTTTTATCAAGAGACGATTCAGAAATTTTGCCTTCTATGATATGATTTTCCCGCTGTTCCTCTTTCTGGCGGGTGTCTCCATGCCTTATT
>DURL01000156.1 GCA_012837345.1 Bacteroidales bacterium | reverse complement strand
TACCCTCATTTTGCGGAGGTAGCCGAAGCAGAAGGCTTCAAGGAGATCGCCACCATGTATCGCATGATTGCCAAGGCGGAGGCGGAGCACGAAGAGCGTTATTTGAAGCTGTTGGCGCGCGTGGAGAGCGGTACCGTTTTCGCCCGCGAAGAGGCAATTGAATGGCAGTGCCGCCACTGCGGTTACGTCTTCACCGGCAAGAAACCGCCAAAGAACTGCCCCACCTGCCTGCACCCTCAGGCTTACTTCGAGCCGAAGAACAACGCAATGTAAACAGTTATTACAATAATACCTGGGGAGACTGTCTCAAAATTGAGGCAGTCTCTCTTTTACAGCAAAAAGAAGGAAGAATGGAAAACAGGGATCAACAATGGAATACAAAGAACTGTTCGCCCGCACCGAGCTGCTGATCGGCAGCGAGGTGATGGCGGCGGTCGCCTCGAAGCGGGTGATCCTCTTCGGCGTGGGGGGTGTGGGTAGCTGGTGCGCGGAAGGACTGATCCGCAGTGGCATCATCTATCTCACACTGGTGGACTCCGACCGGGTGGCGGTGGCCAACATCAACCGGCAGCTGCCTGCCACCACACGTACCGTGGGTGAGCTGAAGGTGGAGGTGCTGAAACGGCGTCTGCAGGAGATCAATCCCCATGCGGAGATCACGATAATCCCTGAGATATACAGTGCGGAGACATCTGGATCGTTTCACCTCGACAGGTATGATTACATCATCGATGCCATCGACTCATTCGCACATAAGATGCATCTGCTTCTCACCGCCTCCAGAACGGAAGCAACCATCTTCTCCTCTATGGGTGCAGCGCTCAAGATGGATACCCGGCAGATCAAGGTAGCCGAGTTCTGGAACGTACACGGCTGCAAGCTGGCATCGGCACTCCGCAAGCAGATGCGGAAAGGAGAAAAGCCCCACAAGCGCATAGAGTGTGTCTATAGTGAAGAGCTGCTGGAGAACAGAGGTGAGGAGGCACTGGAGAATGCAGATGAGCAGGGCAGCTTCCGTAAAGGTCAGACCAACGGCACCCTGGTGCAGGTGACTGCCATCTTCGGCTTCACCCTCTCGGGACTGGTGATAGAGGATATCGTAAAAAGATAACCGGGGAATGTTTATCACCTCTCAATAATTGAGAAAACAGACAATTTTCTTACCTTTGCGCTTTCAATCAGCAACTTCAACGTATGAACATCGAACAGATACTTCAGGACGCCGTTAGCGGCGCCATCAAAGAACTTTACGGAGCGGAAGCCGGCACATCACAGCTCACGCTGCAGAAAACCAAGAAAGAGTTCAGGGGTCACTACACCCTGGTCACCTTCGCACTGCTGAAGATCTCGCGCAAGAGTCCCGAGCAGACGGCTGAAGAGATCGGTAAATGGCTGCTGGAGCAGTCGCCCGTGGTGTCGGACTACAACGTGATCAAGGGGTTCCTGAACCTCACCATCGCCCCCGCCGTCTGGGTGGAGCTGCTGCAGACCATCGACGCGACACCGGACTACGGTTTCACACCGGTAGCCGATGATGCCCCGCTATATATGGTAGAGTACTCCTCACCCAACACCAACAAGCCGCTGCACCTGGGACATGTGCGCAACAACCTGCTGGGGCATGCCCTCTGCGAGGTGCTGCGTGCCAACGGCAAGCGGGTGGTGAAGACCAATATCGTGAATGATCGCGGTATCCACATCTGCAAGTCGATGCTGGCCTGGCAGAAGTGGGGCGAGGGCGAGACGCCCGTAACGTCCGGAAAGAAGGGAGATCACCTGATCGGCGATTACTACGTGCTGTTCGACAAGAAGTACAAGGAGGAGCTGGCAGCCCTCCAGGCGAAGGGCCTCACTATGGAGGAGGCGGAGGAAAAATCGGGCCTGATGCAGGAGGCACGTGAGATGCTCCGCATGTGGGAGGCACACGATGCCACCACGGTGAACCTCTGGAAGATGATGAACGGCTGGGTCTACGCCGGCTTCGACGAGACCTACCGCCAGATGGGTGTCACCTTCGACAAGATCTACTATGAGTCACAGACCTACCTCACCGGCAAGGAGGAGGTGCTGCGCGGACTGAAGGAGGGTTGCTTCTACCGCAAGGAGGATGAATCGGTATGGGCCGACCTGACACCATTCGGTCTGGACCACAAGCTGCTGCTGCGCTCCGACGGCACCTCGGTCTACATGACGCAGGACATCGGCACCGCACGGATGCGGTTCGACGACTACCCCATCGACAAGATGATCTACGTGGTGGGCAACGAGCAGAACTACCACTTCCAGGTGCTTTCACTGCTGCTCGACATGCTAGGCTTCTCCTTCGGCAAGGGGTTGGTGCACTTCTCTTACGGCATGGTAGAGCTACCCGAGGGCAAGATGAAATCGCGCGAGGGGACGGTGGTCGACGCCGACGATCTGATGGCCGAGATGATCGCCACCGCCCGTGAGACCTCACAGGAGCTGGGCAAGCTGGAGGGTGTTTCGGAGGAGGAGGCAGAAGCGATCTCCCGCATGGTGGGTCTGGGTGCCCTCAAGTACTTCATCCTGAAGGTAGATCCGAAGAAGAACATGACCTTTAACCCGAAGGAGTCGATCGACTTCAACGGCAACACCGGACCTTTTATACAGTACACCCATGCCCGCATCCAGTCGGTGTTGCGCAAGGCGGCCGACCAGGGGATCGTCCTTCCGGAAGCAATGGATCTCTCACTTCTCCTTTCAGAGAAGGAGGAGGGTTTGGTACAGCTGCTCTCAGAGTTCGCAGCGGTGGTGCAGCAGGCCGGCACGGAATACAACGTATCGCTGATCGGTAACTATGTATACGAGCTGGTGAAAGAGTACAACCAGTTCTACCACGACTACCCCATCCTGAAAGAGGAGAACAGCGCCCTGCGTGACTTCAGGCTGGTGCTCTCCAAAAATGCAGCCCTCACCATCCGCAAGGGGATGTCGCTCTTCGGTATTGAGGTGCCGGAAAGGATGTGATCCTGATCCCCCTAATCCGGAATCTAACCAATCCAATCAGACTTTTACAGTGGCTTCGCGCGCTTGGCACGAAGCCACTCTTTCTTCTATTTCAGGTACTTCGCCAGGAAGCCCAGCATGGAGCTGTAGAAGTCCATCCTGTTCTCCTCACGATAAAAACCGTGACCCTCGTTGTATTTCACCATATAGGGCACATAAAGCCCCTTTCCCCTCAGAGCCGACACAATCTGGTCCGATTCGTTGATGTTCACCCGCGGGTCGTTGGCACCCTGCACCACATAGACCGGTTTGATGATCTTGTCGATCTGATAGATGGGAGAGACCTCACGGGCAATAACCGACTCTTCCGGGTCATCCAGGTCGTACCAGATCTCCTTTGCCATCTCGGTCAATGGTTTCCAATATTCAGGAAAAGAGGCAAAAAAGGTTTCGATATTGGAGATGCCCACATAATCCACACCACAGATGTAGAGATCTGGGGTCTTTACCAGCCCCATCAGTGTGGCATAACCGCCGTGGCTCCCGCCATAGATGGCAATCTTCTCTTCGTCTACCCATCCCTGGTCAATCACATAGCGCACGCCATCCTCCAGATCGTCCATCACCTTTCGTCCCACCTGTTTGAAGCCGGCACGCAGGAACTCCTTTCCATAACCGCCCGAGATGCGGAAGTTGACCTGCAGGGTGGCATAGCCGCGGCTGGCCAACAGCTGGGCCTCAGGGTTGAAACCCCATGAATCCCTTATTCCCTGGGGACCACCATGGGGATTGACCACCATGGGGACCTTCTTCCCCTCCAACGCCTCTTCGGGAAGAGTGATGTAACCATGAAGGGTCAGGCCATCGCGACTCTGAAAGGTGATAGGACGCATCTCTGCCATATCCTGCTCTTTCAATTGCGGCATCAGGTCATAGAGCAATTTGAACTCCCCGCTGCTGACATTGTACTCGTAGTAGGTGCCATAAAGCCTGTCGCTCTGCACCACGATCAGGAAGCTGTTCTCCTCATCATCATGATCGGCTACGCCGTAGATCTTATCGGGGAAATGCTGTCTGACCCCGGCATCAATCTTCTTGTAGAGATCACTTACCGGTACAATCTCCGTTTTCTCTCCCTGGTAACCGAAATAATCGATCTCATAGTTTCGTTTGCGTGACATGCCCATATCGGAGAGATCATATTCCGGATGGGAGAAGATCTCTCTGATCACCCTGTTCTCTTTCAGGTCGTAGAGCAGGACGGCAGTCTTATCGCTTTCGAGGTTGCTGATCACATAGGCATCATCGGGATCGGGCGAGTTGTAGTTGAAGGCAATGATGCCGAAACTGTCGTCCCAGTTCATCTTTTTCTTCAAATCAAAGGTGTCTGTCTCCCGGTTTTTATAGTAAAACTCCATCTCCACACCGTTCACCATGCGTGTGTAACCACGCAGGTTTCCCTCCTTGTCGAAATCATATCCCTGAATGGGGTTGGCGGGGTCGCTGTTCTCATAAAGCTTCTCCAGATCGCCGCTCACCACATTCAGCCGGAAGGGTTCAAACACCTGGGGGTTCTCCCTGTTCATGGAGATGATGATGTAATCCTTCTGATCCTTCAGAAGAGAGAGGATGCTTGCCCTCACATTCTCGAAAGGAGTCAGGTCGAGCGCATTGCTCCCGTCCAGGTTGGCCGCATAGATATGGTAGTTCTCGTTGCCCCCCTTGTCCATCATGTAGAAGAGGCGCTCATCGTTGACCCACCCGTAGCCTTTTATCGGCTCCTCTTTCTCCTCGATGACACGTGTCACCTCGCCTGTGGCAATCTCCTTGATGTAGACATGGTTCTTGAGTCCCTCCTTCTCCATGTAGGAGAGATACCTGCCATTGGGTGAGAGGCGGAAGGAGGATGCTTTGGGTCGTGCGAAATAATCGCTTACGCTGTACCTGTATTCACCCTTGTCGAGGGCGATCAGCTCCTGCAGCTCCTCATCGGAGGTGACCAGTGCGGGGTTACCGGGCAGTTTGCTTTCAAACCGTTTCAACGTAAGGGGCAGGCTCATTCCGGCCTGCTCATAGGTCCCCACGATGCTGTCGCCCTGCAGATTGCCGTTGTAAGCAATGCCGGCAGCCGACACCTTCAATGTCACGCTGTTTTCCGACAGCTCCACCTGGTCGACCGCAATACCTGATGCACCCTGCATGGGCACATCCATCGTTCCCGACAAACCATCCTCCTCCGGAGTGAGGTGAAAGATCAACTCCAGATCCACTCCCTGCACCGACAGAAGACCTTTCCAGTCTCCTTCAATCTGTTGTGCTTTTACCATCATTGTTGTTGCAATTAGGGCGAATAAAAGGCCCAGTTTCTGTTTCATAATTTGATGTTTTTAAATAATCCAACAGCTGAAATATACAATGGCAAATTTAGTGAAAATTGATCAACAATAGCCAAACAAAATTGAAAACAATTGAATATGAACAATAAAGGGGATGACACCCGTTGCATCACCCCCCTGATGGTTTTCTCAAATAATAATGTCAATTGTAGGCTTTCTCGCCATGCTCGAAATAGTCGAG
>DURL01000155.1 GCA_012837345.1 Bacteroidales bacterium | reverse complement strand
TTCACCGGTCCGCTGTTGACGATCTGCATCAGGCTGTTGCCGTAATTGTCGAGCAGGGGGAAATAATTGCGGGAGGTGATCAATGTTTGTGAAACAAAGAACCAGTCGATCAGGAAGACCGACTGCAGCCCCTGCACCCCTTTCCCTTCAATACGGGCATGGGTATCGCGCCATGCTCCCCATTCCATCCCTCTGATGTAACGGTCTGCGATGTTCATGCCGCCAACATACCCTATTTCACCATCGATTATGATGATCTTGCGGTGGTTTCGGTAGTTCAGGCGTGAGGTAAGGGAGGGCAGCGTCAGCTTCAGGAAGGGTTCCACCTCGATGCCCGCCATGCGGTACGCTTCGAAATAGGCCTTCCCCGTCTTGCGGGAGCCGAAGCTGTCATAGATGATCCTCACCTCAACACCTTCACGGGCCTTGCGGATCAGGGCATCCTGCAACTGCTTCCCAAGATCATCGTCTTCCAGCACATAATACTCGATATGGATGTGGCGGCGGGCCTTCCCGATGTCATCAAAGAGGCGTTCGAACTTGAGGGAGGCGTGGGTGAAGAGCTCTACGTCGTTGCCTCCCAGCAGCGGGTTGTAATCCATGCGGCGGAGCAGGTTCACCAGGTTGCCGTATTCCTCGGGATAGCTCTGTTCAACAGGGGTCTCCATCTCATCCAGCGGCCTTTTTTTCAGCTTGCTGTACATGCGGCGGGAGATGACATGCCTGCGGGTGGTATCCTGCCCGAAGATGACATACCAGATGATGCCGATCACCGGCAGGAAGAGCACCGCCAGCACCCATGCCACCGTTTTGATGGGGTTTCTGTTCTCGGTGATCACCACCACCACGATGCTCACCACCGTGAGCAGGTAGAGGATCTCGAAGAGGGTGATCAGTGTATGGTTCAGGGGCATGGCTACAATCGGTATTTTCCTTCGCTGATATCTTCCAGTATGTTGAGGTAGGAGTGATAGCGGCTCTCGCTGATGGTATGCTCTTCCACGGCACGGCGTACGGCACAATCCGGTTCATTGAGGTGTAGGCAGTTGTTGTAGTGGCACTGCTTCGAGGCACGGAAGATCTCCGGGAAGTAGTGCGATACCTCGGCGGTGACCATGTCGATGGTGCCAAATCCCTTGATTCCCGGGGTATCGATGATAAAGCCACCGTTGGCCAGCTCAATCATCTCGGAGAAGGTGGTGGTGTGCATTCCTTTCTGGTGATAGTCAGAGATCTCCCCCACCTTCTGTATCTCGTTGCCGCGAAGCGTGTTGACGATGGTCGACTTGCCCACACCGGAGTGGCCCGCAAGCAGCACGATCATCCCACTGGTGAGCGCCTCCAGCTCATCCCGGCCCTGACCGGTTACCATCGAGCTCTCAAGACAGGTGTAGCCGATAGTGGTGTAGAGACGGATCATGGCCTGCAGGTATTCTTTATCCTCCACATCGTAGAGATCGGTCTTGTTGAAGAGAAGGGTGACCGGCACGGAGTAAGCCTCGGCGGTGACCAGAAAGCGGTCGATAAATACCGTGGAGGTCTCAGGGTAGCGCAAGGTGATGCAGAGGAGAGCCCGGTCGATGTTGGCAGCCAGGATATGTGTCTGTTTGGAGAGGTTGGATGACCGTCGGACAATGTAGTTCTTCCGATCGGCTATCTCGGTGATGAAAGCGGTGCCGTCACTATTCACGTCGAGCCTCACCCGGTCACCCACCACTACAGGGCTGGTGCTTCGGATCCCTTTCAGCCGGAAGTTCCCTTTGGCGCGACAGAGAAGGTCGTTGCCCAGCTCATCACGCACCAGGTAGCGGTTCCCGGTATTACGGATGACCAGACCGCTCCGCTGATGCAGTACCTCCTCACCGCAAAGTGATGTCATCAAACTGTCAGTATTTCTTTTTCTTTCTCCACGAACATCTCATCCACCTTTCGGATGTATTTGTCATGCAGTTTTTGCAGTTCGTTTTCATTATCTTTTCCCATATCTTCCGGCAGACCCTCTTTCACCGCTTTCTTCACCTCGTCGATCCCTTCACGGCGGGCGTTACGGATGCTGATCTTGGCCTCTTCGGCCTCCTGTTTGGTCTGTTTTACCAGTTGGCGACGCCTTTCCTCGGTGAGAGGGGGGATGCCCAGGCGTATCACCTCACCGTTGTTCTCGGGGGTGATGCCTACATCCGAATCGAGGATTGCCTTCTCCACCACCTTGAGCATCTGTTTCTCCCAGGGTTGCACCATGATGGTCTTGGCATCGGGAGTGGTGACAGTAGCCACATTGGATAGAGGCACATGACTGCCGTAATACTCTACGCGGATGCCGTCGAGGATATGTGCGTTGGCACGTCCTGCACGGATGCGGGAAAAAGTCTCATCCAGAAACTCGAGGGTCATCTTCATCTTCTCCTCCGCCTCATTTCTGATCGTTGTTGGTTCCATAACTATCTTAAAATTGTTTCAGTGACAAAAATAGTCAAAACTTTTGAATGGCAGCTACAGGTGGACCAAAGTGCCAATCTCATCACCGTCGAGCACCCTGTTGAGGTTCCCATAACTGTCCATATCGAACACCACGATGGGCAGGTTGTTTTCGCGGCAGAGTGTGGTAGCGGTCAGGTCCATCACCTTGAGTCCCCTCTGGTAAACCTCATCGAAAGTGATGCTGTGGTACTTTGTGGCAGTGGGATCCTTCTCCGGGTCGGCAGTGTAGACGCCGTCGACTCTTGTACCCTTGAACATGGCATCGGCTTCGATCTCAATCCCCCGGAGTGCTGAAGCGGTGTCGGTAGTGAAGAAGGGGTTACCGGTACCGCCTGCGATGATGACGATCTCGCCTTGCTCCATCGCCTTGATGGCTTTCCACTTGGAATAAAGCTCCCCCACCGGCTCCATACGTATGGCGGTTAAGACGCGGTTACGTTGTCCTGCCACGGTAAGGGCTGAGCTGAGTGCCAGACTGTTGATCACGGTGGCGAGCATCCCCATCTGATCACCCTTCACCCTGTCGAACCCCTTGTCGGTGCCACTCAGGCCGCGGAAGATGTTCCCTCCGCCGATCACGATACCGATCTCGACCCCTTTCGCGGCTGCCTCCCTAATCTGCGTGGCATACTCCTGCAGTCGTTTCTCGTCGATACCGAACTGTTTTTCTCCCATGAGCGACTCGCCGCTCAGTTTCAGTAAAATCCGTTTGTATTGCATTTCTTTAGCTTTCAGCTGCCAGCATTCGGCTGTCAGCTTTTTATTGTTTAGTTATCAGCGATCAGCTGTCATCCTCATTTCTGTTTAACTATAAACCTATCAATATTTCACATCGGAATGTGAAGCTAATCCGCGAACGACACCTCCTTGAATGCATATTTCCGCACCTCGTTGCTTTCGAGTGTCCGTAACACCAGGTGGCCGGAGGGCAGCACCCCTTCAATCTTTGCCTTGAAACGGCCCTCCTGATCTTCAAACCAGTAGTAGTCGTTCACCCGGTAAAGGTCGAGCATGTATTCATCCTCGATGACTGTCCTCAAATCATCCTGCAGATCACGGTAGAGCAGAAAAAACTCATGTAAAAAAAGATTCAGGAGATGCTCCCTGTCATGCAGGGTGCCGGTAATCTGACGCATCGAGACCGGGTTGGGCAGGTCGTGTGGGAAGATCTGCTGATTGACATTGAGACCAATGCCGATCACCGTGTTATCGATCTCCTTACCCTGGATATCATTCTCGATGAGGATGCCGGCAATCTTCTTATCTTTCCAGTAGATGTCATTCGGCCACTTGATGCGGATATCATCGGTAAAGGAATCGAGCATGTTCTTTAAGGCCAGTGATGCGATACGGGAGAGGAAGAACGACTCGTTGGCCGGCAGATGGTGAGGATAGAGCAACAGGCTGAAGAGTAGGTTGTCTCCTCTGGCCGAGTACCAGTTACTACCCATCTGTCCTCTTCCCCCGGTCTGATAATCGGCGATCACGAGCGACCCCTCATCGGGTCGTTCCTCCCGCACCAGTTGCTTGAGGTAGCGGTTGGTGGAGTCAATCTCCTCCATCCGTATGATCCGTCGCTTATCACTCAGTTGTTCCATAATACTCTCTCTGCTTCTTTTTTGACAGCTTGCCAATCACCTGCTCTACCGAATGGTCGATCCATCTCTTCAGCTCATGATCAGGCATGTCACCCTCGAGCCATATCCTGTTCCAATGAGTTTTGTTCATGTGAAAAGCCGCCTCCACACATCCATACTGCTGCCGAAGCCGCAACGCCTCTTCCGGGTCGCACTTCAGGCTGACACTGCATCTCTCAGCATCGGTGGGTATCAGGGCAAACATCCTGCCCATCACCTTCATCACGATGGTCACCTCATCGAATGGGGATGTGGCTTCAGCATCCTTCACCGAGAGACAATAATCAAACAGTTCTTCAATATTCACACCTACTATTCTTCTTTTGCGCAACCCTTCGGTTGTATGCTTCTGTATATCGTATCATGCAGGGCTCATCAGAAGGCCATAAATGCCTCTTCAATGTGTTCCAGCTCGCAGCGATCACCCTTCCACAGGATGGCGATGATATCAAATCGTGCCGGCAGATCGATCCTCTCTCTGAGAAGATATTGATGTGCCCCCTGTATCATTCGTCGCATGCGTTGTCTGCCCACGAAGCTCTCCGGGTCACCCCACTGGTCTGATGTGCGGGTCTTCACCTCCACAAAGACGATATAACCCCCGCAGGTGGTGATGATGTCGATCTCATACCCGTGCAGCCGCCAGTTTTTTTCGAGGATGCGATGTCCTTTCGACTCCAGATAGGTCACCGCCGTCGCCTCACCTTTATGTCCCAGTTCGTTGTGTTGCGCCATGGCCAATCGGACTGAAAAGCCCATAAATGTTGTAAAAATACAAATTTAGGAGTGAAAAAGTTCCTTTTAGTGAAAATATTTTGTTTTTTTGCATCAGTAAAGGGAATGCGGTTCAGATATGATCCAAAACCGATCTGTAACGGCTTGATAATTGAATGAGAGTATTGATGGGCACAAAAAAATACAAGTTACAGGGGAAGGTAAAACCAAGAGTCAGGAAAGCAGTTTTCATGCTCAGTGACGAAGAGCATAACCTGATCCAGTACTATCTGAAGAAATACAAGGTCTCCAACCGTTCCCGCTGGTACCGGGAGACCGTCCTGAACCACATCCTGAAGAACATGGAACAGGATTACCCCACCCTCTTTGAAGAAAACGAAATGCGACGATAGGCGTATGCTGGATGACAACTATTTCATGCGACAGGCACTGCTGGAGGCACAAAAAGCGTTTGAGCAGGATGAGGTACCGGTGGGTGCCGTGGTGGTTGCTGACCAGCGTATCATTGCCCGGACACACAATCTTACCGAGATGCTTCACGATGTGACAGCTCATGCAGAGATGCAGGCCATCACTGCGGCGGCAAACATACTGGGAGGCAAGTACCTTACCGACTGTACGCTCTATGTCACCCTGGAGCCCTGCCCCATGTGCGCCGGGGCACTCCGCTGGGCTCAGCTCTCACGCCTCGTCTATGGCGCC
>DURL01000154.1 GCA_012837345.1 Bacteroidales bacterium | reverse complement strand
TCAGTTTGTCCACGACTGTTTTTCAGTTAGCACAAAAGTATCAGCATTTTTCACATGCAATATTAGCACTTATTTTGTGAAATACAAAAAAGCGTGTGAAATTTGTGCTGATAAGTGCGCAAATAACAGCGACAGCCTGAGGGCTGTTTTCAGCGAATCCTTACCGTGACAGAGAGGTTGAGCATAGGCCACCAGTTGAGTGTCTCCTGTGATACCGGCAACTCCAGCTCCTCGGCCATACGGTTCACCCAGTCGCGCCCCTCTTCGTTCAGGTTGTCGCTCTCCAACTGGTATTTGCCCTGGTAGACCATGCCCAGCTCAAACTTGAAGCCTACCCGGTTGTGGGGGATGGTTCTGCCCAGTCCTATTCCAATGTAGGGCTTCAGGCTGTTTCCCATGGTCAGCAAAGCATCGAAACTGCCGTCGCTGTCGGGTTGAAAGACGATATCCTCATATTCGAGTGAGGGCTTTCCCCTCCCCATTGCTTCAGACAATTGCACCAGTTCATCGTAACGATGAATCAGCCCGTCTGCTTCTACCTTGTTGGATCCGATATAGAATCCGGTTGTAAAACAGAAGATACCGTTGCGCATGGGATAGATGTCGAGCAACATCTTAAAATTGGGGAGGGTGACGGATGCTTCGGTGATATCAGCTTCCAGGGTTGCATTGAAACCCTCAAACTCTTCGTATCCCTCAAACTCTGCATCAAACGATGCCACATCCTGCTGGTTGTAGCTGAAGTAGTCGAAGCCTGCCCTGAGTCTCAGGTGGGGAGAGAGGTTGGTTGCGGCTTGCAGGCCCGCACCATAGAGACCGCCGTTGATACCTGCCGCCCATCGTGTGAAGGGGCGATCCTGTGCCTGTAGTGTGATGACAGAGAGTACCAGGAGAATGGAGGTGCTGATTTTGGTCATGATGGTTGATTTTTAACGGTGAGACACTTCCTATACATTAATATATATCATTTAACAATCATTTCCACTTTTTTGTTTTCCAAAAAAACAGTAAGTTTGCACCCTCAATTATAATCATATGAAGATACAGGGTTTCATTATTTTTTCTCTCCTGTTGGGAGTAGCAATGATCACCGGTTGCTCAAAGGGCGACCGTTTCACCGTGGAGGGCACTGTCACCGCGGCCGATGGCGATACCCTTTACCTGGAACATCGCGCGCTGGGCGGTGTGGTTTTGCTCGATTCGGTGGTGCTCAGCAGGAAGGGGACCTTTCGCTTCCGTCAGCCGGCAGCGGCCAACCCCGAGTTTTATCAGCTGCGGCTGGGTGACCGTTCGGCAGCCTTCGCGGTCGACTCGTCCGAGACTCTGCGGGTGACGGCAGAGGGTCCCGATCTCTACCGATCTTTTCGTGTGAGTGAGTCACCCTCCAACGATTTACTAAGACAGGTGGACCAGCTGGTGGGGAAGACCACCGCCACCATCTCCCAACTGGAAGAGGAGCACAAGACGGGAGCGATCGATGACCTTACGTACATCAACCGGCTCGACACCGCACTGCTTGACTACAAGGGTATGATCTCGAAAGTGATCCTGGGTAATCCCGCCGGTGCTGCCGCTTATTACGCACTCTTCCAGAAGATCAACAGCTTCCTGATCTTTGACCCCTACACCCGGCAGGATTATCCCATGTTCGGGGCGGTAGCCACCTCCTGGAACCGTTACTATCCCGATACCGAACGTACCCGCCACCTGTATGAGTTCACCATGAACGCGCTGAAGGTGCGCAGACAGCAGGAGCAGCAGGCGGAACTGCTGGAGAACGCCATACCCGAGACCGGTACAGGGCTGCCAGACATCCTGTTGCCGTCGGTCAACGGTGAAAAGGTGACGCTCTCCTCCCTGAAGGGAAAGGTGGTGCTGCTCGATTTCACGGTCTATGGTGCCGACTTCTCACCGAAGCATAACATGGATTTGAATCGCATCTATGAACGGTACAGGGAGAGTGGGTTCGAGATTTACCAGGTTTCATTCGACTCGGATGAGCATTTCTGGAAGACGGCGGCCAGCAACCTGCCCTGGATCACGCTTCGCGACCCGCAATCGGTTAACAGCCGCCTGTTGCCCATGTACAACGTGAGAGAGCTGCCCACCGCCTTTATCGTGAACCGTGAAGGGGATGTGGTGGTGCGCGTTGAGGCGTTTGAGCAGTTGGAAAGTGAATTGAAGAAACTGCTCTGAAACTTTTTCCTTAAATTTTGTTTTTTGGAATAAAGTTTTTATCTTTGTGGCAATTACATCATGGAAAAAAGGAGTTCCGGTCTTGTTGAAAAAGGCCGGAATTCTTTTTCTTTGTGTTGTTTCAAAAAACAAACAGATACAAAATGAAGAACTATTAATTATGGCTGTAACCTACATGACCGAAGAGGGCCTTCGGAAATTGAAAGAAGAACTGATAGAGCTGGAATCTGTGCAGCGCCCCGAGATATCGCGACAGATTGCAGAGGCGAGAGACAAAGGTGATCTCTCGGAGAACGCGGAGTATGATGCCGCCAAGGAGGCGCAGGGGATGCTGGAGGCGAAGATCGCCCAGCTGAAAAGCCTGATCGCCAGTGCCCGTCTGATCGATGAAAGCAGCATCGGTACCGACGAGGTGCAGATCATGAACAAGGTGACCATACGCAACCTCCAGAGCAAGAAGACGATGACCTACACGCTGGTGTCGGAGAGCGAGGCCGACCTGAAAAACGGGAAGATCGCGGTGAGCACCCCCATTGCACAGGGACTGATGGGCAAGAAGGTGGGTGATGTGGCCAAGATCACGGTTCCTTCAGGGACCATGACATTTGAAATTGTGGAAATATCAATCTGAGGAATTATGGCAACCATTTTCAGCCGGATCATCGCGGGTGAGATCCCATCCTACCGGATCGCCGAAGATGATCGTTTTTTCGCCTTTCTTGACATCCATCCGATGCATGCCGGCCATACACTGGTGGTGCCCAAACTGGAGACCGACTACCTGTTCGACCTGGAGGATGAGCTGTTGGCCGACATGATGCTGTTCGCCAAAAGAGTGGCAAAGGCCATTGAAAAAGCGGTGGAGTGTCGCCGCGTGGGTGTGATGGTGATCGGCCTCGAGGTACCCCATGCCCATATCCACCTGATCCCGATCCAAAAGGAGGGGGACATGAATCCGGCGAACCCGAAAATGACATTTACCACGGAGCAATTCAAAGAGATTGCCAGTAGGATACAGAACGCTTTCTAGCAGAGTGTTTACTCCTGCACAGAACTTGAACCGATACAGAGCCCTCGCTTTGTATCGGTTTTTTTGTGCCACTCCGGTGAACAATCACGCCAATAAAATGTTTTAAATGAAAATTGCCTAAAATACATATGATTTAACTATTTTGATGTGATCTTATTTTCTTCGGCTTACGTTCCCTTATTTGTGTAATCTCTATTACTTTACTGCAGCCGGATAGTAAGTGTAACTCTTCTTTAATCACTATTTTAAAATTATTAATCTTAACATTTATGCAGGTATGAAACAAAAAAAATCTCTTCTGAGAGGGTTGCTCTCCTTTGCTTTGTGGGCAATCACTCTGTTCCTGTTTGGACAAAACATTTCAGTGAATGGCATTGTGTCCGACACGGAGGGTGAACCGCTGATAGGCGTTACAGTACAGGTGCAGGGGACCAGCATCGGTACCGTGACCGATCTGGACGGGCGGTTTGCATTACAGAACGTGGCACGCAATGCCATACTCGAGATATCCTACGTCGGGATGAAAACAGAGGTCATGCCGGTAGATGGCCGCACCCGGATCGATGTGGTGCTGACCGACGATACCGAAGTGCTCGACGAGCTCGTGGTAGTGGGTTACGGTGAGCAGCGCCGCAGGGAGATCACCGGTTCCGTGACCAATGTCTCGTCGGAGAACTTTAACATGGGAGTCACCCGTGACGCTGCCGACCTGCTGCAGGGTAAGGTGGCGGGACTGCAGATCACCACCCCCTCGGGTGATGTGACCGATGCTTCCAGGATACGACTCAGGGGTGTCTCCACCCTTCAGAACGACCAGGGCCCTTTCATCGTGATTGACGGTGTGCCGGGAGGTGACCTGCAGACAGTGGCTCCCCAGGATATCGAGTCGATCTCGGTGCTTAAGGATGCCTCCTCGGCTGCCATCTATGGCTCTCGCTCCGCCGGCGGGGTGATCCTGATCACCACAAAACGGGGATCGGCCGTCAAGCCCAGGGTCTCCTACGACGGTTACTTCGCCGTCTCCTCCATTGCCAACAAACCGGACCTGCTCACCGCCGATGAGTGGAGGGAGTATGCCCGGGAGACGGGGAAGGATACCTCGGTATATGACAAGTATGGTGCGAACACCGACTGGTTTGATGAGATCACCCGCAGCGGGACCTCGCAGAATCACAGTCTCTCACTCTCCGGCGGTGGTTCGGGTAACAACTACCGCGCCTCGTTCAACTACCAGAAAAGGGAAGGGGTGATGCGCGACAACGACATGGATCGCTACAATTTCCGTTTCCAGCTGCAACAGCGTGCCATCAACGACAGGCTCCGCATCGGACTCACCGGCTCGGCAACCATGCGTGACTTTAACCGCCCCAACCGTTACAACTTCGTGCTGGCATACAACATGTTACCGGTATATCCGGTGATGCTCGATGAGGGCGAGTGGTTCGACACCCGTGAGTATGACCAGGGAAACCCGGTACGCAACCAGCAGCTGAACCAGGATCACTGGAAGAACATCCATTACTACGGCTCCGGTGACATCCTGTTCAACCTGACCGAAGAGCTCGATATCAAGGCGCTTCTTTACAAGGAGCGACGCACGGAAGAGAGAAACCAATACAACCACTCAGAGTCACAGGCCGGACGTAACGACGGCGGCTATGCCCTACGTGAGAACAGGATGTGGGACAAGAACCTGATGGAGTGGATGCTGGATTACAACACTGAGTTCGGTACAACCGGTCAACACCGCTTCAATGCGCTTGCCGGCTACTCCTGGGAGGAGAATGAGTACTCCTACATGAAAGCGGCCAACCGTAACTTCACCACCGACCTGCTCGGGGCCAACAACCTGGAGTCGGGGCAGGGCCTGCGACCCAGTGATGTGGGGTCGGCACGCAACATGAGCCGTCTGATATCCTTCTTTGCCCGTACGCATTACAGCTACATGTCACGTTACATGGTGACCGCCACACTGCGTCGCGACGGCTCCTCCAAGTTCGGTGCCAACCACAAGTGGGGTCTCTTTCCTTCTGTTTCGGCTGCCTGGGGCATCGCCGAAGAGGCGTTCATGGATGATGTGAACTGGATCGACGATATGAAGCTGCGTGTAGGTTACGGTGTGACCGGTAACCAGTCCGGTCTTGACCCCTACAAGACCCTCCAGCTCTACGGTACCAGCGGTACCTACTACGATAACGGCGCCTGGCTCACCGCCTATAAGATCAGCCAGAATGCCAATCCCGACCTGAAATGGGAGGAGACCGCCATGTTTAACATCGGTGTCGACTTCTTCATGTTCAACAACCGCCTCAATGGTACCATTGAGTGGTACGACAAACGTACCAGGGATATGCTTTATACCTACCGTGTGCCCACCCCGCCATACCTCCATCCCGATATGATGGCCAACGTGGGGGATATGCGCAATACCGGTATCGAGCTGGCACTCAGCTTTGACGCGGTGCGCACCCGCGATTTCTTCTGGAACAGTTCGGTGACACTGGCTCACAACAAGAACGAGATCACCTCTCTCTCTGATGATGTCTACACCACCAGCCGCATCATGGTGGGTGACGCCTGGGTGCGCGGCGGCTCCGGTCGCACCACCCACGTGGTGGAAGAGGGTTATCCCGTGGGGCAGTTCTACGGACCTGAGTTTATCCGCATCGACGATGAGGGTAAGTATCTCTTCCGTGACAAGGATGGCAACGAAGTGAACGGCGTGACAGCGGAAGACTACACCTATATCGGTTCCGCTCAACCTGACCTCACCTTCGGATGGAGCAACCGCTTCAACTACAAGAACTGGGACTTCTCCTTCTTCCTGCGCGGTACCCTTGGTAACAAGGTGCTGAACATGGGACGGATGACCTACGGTCACCCGGGTTACCTGATCGGTGCCAACGCACTGAACGACCCGCTCATCTATGATTTGAAGGTGGTGCCCGAGTACTCGTCGCTCTACGTGGAGGACGCCTCTCACCTGCGTCTCGACAACACGTCGCTGGGCTACAGCTTCCCCACAGATGGTGTCAGCTGGCTCGAACAGGCCCGTCTCTACGTGACCGGACAGAACCTGTTTGTGCTCACCCGTTACAAGGGACTCGATCCGGAAGTGGATGAGAACCGTAACAACGGTCTGGCTCCCGGCGTGGAAGACCGTGAGTATTATCCCAAGGCGAGAACCTTCTCAGTAGGTGTTACCCTCACTTTCTAATCTATAAAAACGAACCAAGATGAAAAAAATATACAAGTTTACATTGATACCGTTTGTGCTGGGACTCATGGCAATGATGTTCGCCTGCACCAACCTCGATGAAACCGTCTATGATACCATCCCGGCCGATCAGTTCGGGAAGAAACCGGCGGAGATCAACGCGATTATCGCACCCATCTACAAGACGCTGAAGAATGTATGGCCGAGTGATATCTTCCTTCTCTCCGAACAGTCGGGGGATATGGCGATGACGCCCACCCGCGTGGGCGGCGACTGGTGGGATGGTGGTGTACACATGGAGATGAAGCTGCACACCTGGGAGCCCCGCAACGGGCTGATCCGTAACTCATGGGACAACTGCATGTCGGGGATCACTACCTGCAATCAGATCTATGCCACCATCGAGGTGTCGGAGATGGATGCCGACCTGAAGGAACAGACACTGGCCGAGATCAGGGGAATCCGTGCCTACTGGTATTACATCCTGATCGACTACTTCGGCAATGCCCCGCTTGTTTCCGACTATGAAAGCACCGAGTTGCCCGGGATGTCGACAAGACAGCAGCTCTATGACTTCGTGGTATCCGAGCTGAACGAGATCAAGGATCAGCTGCGTGACGATGTTTCTGATGAGAGTTACGGCAAGTTCACCCGCGGTGCAGCCTATACGCTGTTGGCCAGGATGTACCTGAATGCGGGTGTATGGACCGGCACCCCCAACTGGCAGGGAGTGGTGGATGCCTGCGACGAGGTGATGGAGCTCGACTACATCATCGAGCCGGTGTGGAAAACCAGCTTCGAGGTTAACAACCAGGTCTCCAGGGAGATCATCCTGCCTGCCGCCTTCGGTAAGGCGGACGGGGGCAACCATATGCATTACCGTACATTGCATTACCTCGATCCCATCGCGTTGGGGATGAACATCGGGACATGGAACGGCGTGAGCGCACAACCCGATTACGTGAAGCAGTTCGACGATGCTGATCCGCGCAAGGAGGGTTCCTTCCTGATGGGGCCGATGATAAACCCTGCAACAGGTGAGGTGCTGGTGACCGGCCACGGTCGTGATCTGAACCATACCGTCGACTTCAACATCATTCCCGGAACGGAGAGAGAAGGGATGTGGGGTGAGGTGAACCAGGAGGAGGGTGCCCGCGTCAACAAGTGGGTGTATGAGAAAGGTCTTTCCAACTCCGACCAGGAGAATGACTTCGCCATCTTCCGACTGGCTGATGTCTATCTGATGAAGGCTGAAGCGTTGCTACGACTGGGTCAGAACAATGCTGAAGCAACATCCCTGATCAATGAGATACGCGAGCGGGCTTTCGGTAGCGATGACTACAACTATGAATCGGTCACCCTCGACGAGCTCTACCTGGAGCGTCGTCTCGAGCTGGCATGGGAGAACAGCAACCGCCAGGATATGATCCGCTTTGGCAACTTCCTGAAGCCGGGATACCTGCGGCCGCAGACTTCGCCGGAGCACCTGCTGCTCTTCCCGATCCCCGAGACCGCATGGGAAACCAACAACAATCTGGTACAGAACCCGGGTTACCCGGCCTTCTAAACCGAAGGTACAGACCATTGCAAAAAAAAACGCCGGGGAGTGATTCCCGGCGTTTTGTGGGTTTTACTGTTGTGTCACTACCGTAAACCAGCCAGGTCAGATCTTCCGGATACGGACACCCCTGACAAAATGGCACTCCCCTTTCTCCAGGATCAGGTCGGCCCGGAAGCGGGTGGGGAGGATGTTCTGTTGCAGGTTCACCAGGTTGATCTCATCCCACACCTCGTTGGCAAACATCATCAGCTGCTCTTCCGAGTAGGTGGCGTAGCGGTGGAAGTAAGATTTCGGATTCTGGAATGCGGTCTGCTGCAGCTTCTTGAACCGCTCCAGATACCACTCCCGCAGATCGCGTTCACTGGCGTCGACATATACTGAGAAATCGAAGAAATCGGAGACGAACACCCTGCGCTTCGGTTTCTTGCCTGTGGTCACCTGCAAGACGTTGATCCCTTCCACGATCAGGATGTCGGGACGCTCGATGCTCTGCACCTCTCCCTCAAGTACATCATAATAGAGGTGTGAATAGAGTGGCACCTCCAGTGTCTCCTTACCCGACTTGACACTCGCCAGGAAAGCCAGCAGCCGCTTGGCGTCATAGCTCTCGGGGAACCCCTTGCGGTTGAGGATGCCCCGCCGCTCGAGCTCTGCGTTGGGGTAGAGGAAGCCGTCGGTAGTGATCAGCTCCACCCTGGGTTGCCCGGGTGTCATGGAGAGCAGCTTCTGCAATACCCTTGCCGTGGTGCTTTTCCCGGCGGCCACGCTGCCTGCGATTCCGATGATATAGGGAATGGGCTGGCTGGTGTTGTCGAAGAACTGATCCCGCTCGTTGTGCAGGTTGCGGTAATGTGTCAGGTGGATCTGCAGCAGCCGGATCATCGGGATGTAGATCTCCTCTACCTCCTCGGTGGTGAGCGGTTCGTTAAGAGCCTGCAGGCGGGTCAGATCGATGTCGGAGACGGGGAACATGGGATGCTCCTCCAGCGTGCTCCACTCTTTGCGTGTGAAAGCACGGAAGGGGGAGTAGGTAACCTCGTAGGTCTTGTTCATCTGTTGATTGCTTTTCTCGCTGCAAATATACGGAAAAAGTAGAAAAAAGGGAATCCCGCTCCCGGTGATTCCCTTTTTCATGTAGTGATCTGATTGGGTATAATCAGATCATCTCAAAGCTCCGTTTCACGAAGCTGTTCAGCGCCTCACCCTTCAGCAGCCCACCGGCCAGCAGTGCCAGGTCGACCATCTGCTTCAGCTTCGTGTCGGCTGTGACTGTTCTCTTCAGCTCCTCCTTCTCCTTCTCCTCGCTTTGTGCAATCAGCTCTTTGATGTAGGGGTGATCGGCATTGAGCACCAGCTGGTAGCTGTCGGGCATCTCACCATAGAAAGCCATCTGTTGCTGCATGGCAGCCATCTCCTTCATGCGGCGGGAGAACTCGTTCTGTGTGATCTGCACCGGCTTGGAGCTCTCACCCAGTGCCTTGAAGTCGACGTTGAACTCGGTCTTCTCGATGACCGGGAGTTGTGACTTCACCACCTCGGTAAGTGTCTCCTTCTGCTTGTCGTTCAACTCCGGTGCACTCTTCTCATCCTTCTCGATGATGTGCTCAATGATGTCGCTGTCCACCCGCACGAAGCGCGTCTTCTCCTGCTTCTGTTCCAACAGCCCCATCCAGTGGATATCCAGCTGCCCGTCCATCAGCAGCACATCATATCCCTTCTCGCGGGCAGCCTCGATGGGAGCATACTGCTCCTGGCGGTCGCTGGCATAGAGCCAGATGAGCTCGCCGTTCTTGTCGGTCTGTGACCCCTTGGTCAGCTCCCTGTACTCCTCCAGCGTGTAGGACTGCTGCTCGCTGTTCTTCAGCAGCGCGAACTTGGCGGCACGGTCGTAGAACTTCTCCTCCGAGAGCATTCCATACTCGATGAAGAGCTTCAGACTCTCCCATTTCTCTTCGAACTGGGGACGCTCTTTTTTGAAGAGCTCCTCCAGTTTGTCGGCCACCTTCTTGGTGATGTGGTTGGAGATCTTCTTCACGTTCTGGTCGCTCTGCAGGTAAGAGCGGGAGACATTCAGCGGTATGTCGGGCGAGTCGATCACACCGTGGAGCAGCGTGAGGAATTCCGGTACGATCCCCTCCACCGAGTCGGTTACGTAGACCTGGTTGCTGTAGAGCTGTATCTTGTTGCGCTGCAGGTCGAGGTTGCTCTTGATCTTCGGGAAGTAGAGGATGCCGGTCAGATTGAAGGGGTAGTCCACGTTGAGATGGATCCAGAAGAGCGGCTCGTCGGTGAACGACATGGGATAGAGGGTGCGGTAGAACTGGAGGTAGTCCTCATCCTTGAGCTCTGTCGGCTTCTGCTTCCAGAGAGGGTTCACCTCGTTCACCACGTTGTCTTCTTCCGTCTCCACATTTTTGCCATCCTTCCACTCCTGTTTCTTGCCGAACACCACCGGTATGGGGAGGAACTTGCAGTACTTCTTCAGGAGCGACTCAATCTTCTCCTTCTCAAGGAACTCCTTGTTCTCCTCGTCGATGTGGAGGATGATGTCGGTGCCGCGATCCTCTTTTTTCACCTCCTCCATGGTGTACTCCGGGGTGCCGTCGCACGACCACTTCACTGCGGGTGCATCCTGGTTGTGTGATTGGGTGACGATCTCCACCTTCTTCGCCACCATGAAGGTGGAGTAGAAGCCCAGCCCGAAGTGACCGATGATGGCATTGCTGTTGTCCTTGTATTTGTCGAGGAAGTCGTTGGCTGAAGAGAGGGCAATCTGGTTGATGTACTGGTCCAGCTCTTCGGCAGTCATGCCGATACCACGGTCCGAAACGGTCACGGTTTTCTTTTTCTTGTCGACTGAGACCCTTACGGAGAGGTCACCCAGCTCACCCTTGAACTCGCCCACGTCGGCGAGGGTCTTCAGCTTCTGAGTGGCATCGACGGCGTTCGAAACGATCTCACGGAGGAAAATCTCGTGATCACTGTAAAGAAATTTCTTGATGATCGGGAAGATGTTGTCGGTGGTGACACCGATCTGTCCTTTTTGTACCATAATATATATCAATTTTTATTGGGTTATTTCTGTAGGAATGAATTAACAAATAGTGTGCCACGGATCATCGATCGCACGATGATCAGATGGATGATGATCGTAATATTTTATCTTCACCTTGATTTGATTGATATTATTTATTACCAATTGACAAGGGTCATGACCCCGTTTTTCCACATTATACAATCTGATAAACAACAAGATAAGGGGTTCATTTGTTCAATTAACAATCATTAATCGTTTTTGATTGCACAATCAGTATGAAAATTGGATAGTTCTTTTTATATTTGCAAGGACAACGGTCATTTAACACAATTAAAAGTCATTGCTTATGAAGACAAAGAAATCTTTCGAGAAACAGCTGTTAAGTCTGCAGGACAATATGTTCAATTTTGCACTGACGCTGACTGCCGACCGGGAAGAAGCAAAGGATCTGTTGCAGGAGACTACGCTTCGGGTTTTGGACAACAGAGAGAAATATTACGAGAACGTCAACTTCAAGGGCTGGGTCTTCACCATCATGCACAATATTTTTGTCAACAACTATCGCAAGATTGTGAGAAGTCAGACCATCATTGATAAAACTGAGAACCTCTATCATCTGAACCTGCCGCAGGACTCCGGTTTTGATACACCCGACGGTGCCTATACCATTAAGGAAATCAACAAGGCTATAAACAGTTTCACAGTGGAATACAAGGTTCCCTTCTCGATGCATGTATCCGGATTCAAATATGAGGAGATCGCCCGTCACCTGGAACTGCCCATCGGCACGGTGAAAAGCAGAATCTTCTTCGCACGCAAAAGATTGCAGGAGATGCTGAAGGATTTCCGCTACTACTCAGAATAATTGACAGACAACG
>DURL01000153.1 GCA_012837345.1 Bacteroidales bacterium | reverse complement strand
GATGTTATTCCTGTTAGAAATGTGATTAAAAGGATTCGTACGTTTTTCATAGTTTGCTCATCTTATGCCGACAAAGATATATTTTTTTTCGTGTGATGCAAATTTTCACAATTTATAAGTTTATGATTATCTTTGAAGATTACATCATGAAGAGACGTGCCAGCCACTTCATCGATCAGGAGCCGCTCTTCCCCTTTGGCTATGGGTTGAGCTATACCACCTTCCGCCATGGCACGCCGGAGCTTGGCATCACCCTTGAATGTTACATTACCTTCGTTTCACTGAGATTTGCAGCGTTTTCGCTAGGTCTTCGCTAGGTCTTCGCCTATAATTGGCTGCTGTTTCTGTTTCCTTCCCTTAATGTATCTTCATATCCTCTCCGTATATTTAGGGAGTGGATATAAGGCAACTATAAGGCAACTATAAGGCAACTATAAGGATAGAAGCACCGAGGACCAGTGAAGAACCAGTGAAGAACCCTTCCCCTTGCAGTAGATATCGCACTCCTCGAACCAGGCGGTGGAGGAGCCGAAGATAAAGTCGCCCGTGCCATCCTGTGCCACCACCCAGTCGAAACCGCTCCTGTCGACCGGTTCTGCCGGTTGGAAGATCTTTTCCAGGAAGGCGGTCATCAGCCGGAGGGTGGAGAGATGCCAGGGGTGGAAATGCCAGAAGGTGTGGGGGGTGTTGTCGAAGGTGTGCACCTCGCTGTAGATCCCCATGCTGTCGAGCAGCCGGATATGCTGGTCGCGACCGTGGTGGAAGCGGGGGATGGAGCTGTTGATGAAGCATACCGGTGCGCTGCCCTCGTGTAACTGGTAGAGTGCAGAGGCTTCTTCCCACTGCTCCGGCTTCTGGCTGTAGCTGCCTCCCAGCCAGAGAGCATCGGCAGGAGTCTTCTCACCCGAAAGGCGGGCTTTCTCAGCCCGATCGACCGTCTCAGGGTTGACGAAGGTGGAGATGCCGTCGATGTTGATCACCGCGCGGAAGCGGTTCTCCCTGTTCCTGGTACCGATCAGCGCGGCCAGCTGGCCACCGGCTGAGCAGCCCGAGACGGCAAAGGAGGCCGGATCAGCTCCATACTGAGTGGCATGGGTCGCGAACCATGCTGCAGCCTCCTCCAGGTCCTCCATCCCCGCGGGGAAGAGCGCCTCGGGCGAGAGGCGGTACTCCACCGTGAATGTGACATAGCCGTTGCGGGCCAGCTGAAGGGCGAGCGCCTTCTGCATATCGGGTGATCCGGAGTTCCAGCCACCCCCGTGGATCATCATCACTGCCGGCAGAATCTCATCATTGTCGGGGCGGTAGACCGAGAGCGTCAGCTCCCGGGTGCCGGTCGACTTGTATGGGATGGCTTCCATCGCTTTGATACCGGCAGGGATCTCTGCCGATGCGATCCGGATAAAGGGAAACCGCTTCACCTCCTTGATATAGGAGCTGTGGACGGTGTAGCTGGTGTCGCGCGGCACGTCGTTGATGATCACGGTTTGTGCGGCAACCTGCCAGTAGAAGCAGCTCAGCAGGATCAATAAGGCGAAGAAGCTTTTGGTTTTCATGATTGAAAGGCTTTAATCCACGATGAAACTGTCAACCACCACGCGTCCCCCGTCGTTGTTGCTGACCGGGCGTGAGCAGAAGAGTCCCATCTTGGCTCCGATCCATTTCCCTTCTCTCGCGGTGAACGACTGACCCAGGGAGATGAATTTCTTCCCATCCATGCTGTAGCTGAAACGACAGCTGGCATCAGGCTCAACTTCCACGCGTAGAAAGAGTGCTCCTGCAGACAGTGGGACTGATGCGTGGATCACTTCCTCTCCTTCCCTGTCGGCATCCTTGCAGCCGATCTGCGAGAGGGTGAACCCCTCATCTCTTTTTTCCAGCGCCAGCAGGGCATAGTCCATCCCCATCACCACCAGTCCCGTGCGTTCACCGGTGATGGCTTCGGAGGGGAGAAAAGTAAGCTTCGCGGTGGCTTTGAACCTGTTGGAGGGGAATTTCTGCAGTAGCAGGTTGGGGAGATCCCACAGGTTTTGATAATCCTCCGGTATTGGCACCGAGTAGAGGCTGAGGGTCCCGGTAGCAGTGTCGCTGTAGGACCACCACTCTCCCGGGTTGGCATGCCACTGCCACTGCAGGCCGAGGGTGGCCTCTTCGAAGAGGTCGCTCTCCTGCGGGGTGACAATGGGGTGATTGCCGGCGATCGCCGGTTTGGTCCAGAATGGTACCGGCTCGCCGCAACCATCGCTGTCAGCATCGTGGCCCATCACCGGCCAGTCGTTCACCCATTTCATGGGTTGCAGATGGACAATGCGACCGAAAGGACCGGCATCCTGGAAGTGGTAGAACCAATCCTCCCCGGCAGGTGTGGAGACCCATGCCCCCTGGTGGGGACCGTTCACATCGGTGCTGCCCTGTGCCAGGGAGACATCTCTTTCGTAGGGACCGTAGATTTTGCGCGATCGGAGGATCGTCTGCCAACCGGTGGCAACACCGCCTGCCGGTGCAAAGATATAATACCAGTCGTCACGTTTGTAGAACTTGGGTCCCTCGATGGTGGGATCGAGCGCATGGCCGTCGTAGATGATCCTGCCGGGGGTGAGGGTTTTGGTTCCCTCAGCATTCATCTCCGCGATGTTCAGCACGCTCTTGATGCCGGCACGGCTGCCGGCATAGGCGTAGACAAGGTAGACCTTACCCTCCTTATCCCAGAGGGGGCAAGGGTCGATCAGCCCTTTACCCGCCTTCACCAGTTGAGGCTCGCTCCACTCACCTGCCGGATCATCGCTCTTCACCACAAAGATACCGAAGTCGGGATCACCGTAATAGATATAGAACATATTGTCGTGATAGCGGATGGAGGGGGCCCAGACACCGTTACCATGTTGTGGTGAGGAGAAGTGCCCATCGGGCGGCAGCCGGTCGATGGCATGATTGACCAGCTTCCAGTTCACCATGTCCTTCGAGTGCAGGATGGGTAATCCCGGTATGCAGTTGAAGCTGGAGGCGGTCATCCAGTAATCCTCACCTGCACGGCAGACATCCGGATCGGAGTAGTCGGCATACAGGATAGGGTTGCGGTAGGTGCCATCACCCCTGTCGGCCACCCAGGTGAGGGAGATCTGCTCCTGCGGGATGAGAGGGAAGGCAGTAGAGATAAAGAGAAGAAGAGCGATGAGTTGTTTCGTATGTTTCATCGAATTAATTCTTTATGGTGCTATTATGGCCAGCTCGTTAAGGTAGACCTCAATGTTATCGTAGGCGGTGCTGAGGTGGCGACCGTTTGCATCGGCGGTTTGCGGATCGAGCCCCTTGGTAATTTCCCAGGTGTCGGGCATGCCGTCACCGTCACTGTCGGCAGGAGGTGCTCCCTCAGCCAGGGAGGGCCAGGCGCCCCAGACGGCACCTGCATCAGCCGGCTTGAGATCCTCCTGGCTGTCGATGATGCCCGGCTTGGGGTAGGGAGCGCTGTTCTGCGGGTTAAGTCCCTTGAAGGTTGTCGTGCCGGTACGGGTCTCCTCCACCAGTCGGATGTCTATCGCATCACGGCTGCGGCTGCTGCCCGCCTGCTGGAGCACCCTCTCATAGGCTTCCGTGGCGCTGAAGGTGGTTGTCTCCGCCATCTCAAACTCCCTTTCGGCAAGGATATCATTGAGCGTCACGCCGGGTGCGTGGGTAGCAAACGTGCTGTGCAGATGCACCCCCAGCCGGTTGTTGACGGTGACGCTGTTGTTGCCCTCCACCTGGTTGCCGCTCAGGTAGAAGCGACCGTGGGTGCCTTTGGGTTGCGCATTCTTGCCATCGTCGGCATAGGGTTGCAGCAGCCTGCCACGGTTGGAGGAGGCGGGTCCCGGCTTGTAGTAGTTGTTCACCAGGTTATAGCTTCCCCCTTCAGCGCCGTAAGCATTGTTGGCCCCCCAGTTGTATAGCAGGTTGTTGCGGAAATCGACGCTCTCCCTGTCGGGTCTGTTGCTGTAACGGCTGCCGCAGAAGCGGGGGGTACGGCTGTCGTGGTGTATCAGCAGGTTGCAGAGGAAGGAAGCGTTGACACCTCCCCAGATACCGCCATAGCCATGTGATCCTTTCTCGTGCACCGAGAGGCGGAGGCTCTCGGAGAGGATGCTCCACTGCAGGGTAAAGTTCTCGTTGTCGTAGAAGGAGGCGCACTCGTCGGTAGACCAGCTCATGGAGCAGTGGTCGATGATCAGGTTCTTGCGGTTACGAGCACCGAAGGCATCTTTGTCAGCTGTCACTTTCTTGTCGCCCATGCGAAAGCGGAGGTAGCGCACGATCATGTTGTCCGCCTGTATCTCCACCGGGTAATCCGCCAGGGTGATGCCGCCACCGGGAGCCGACTGGCCGGCGAGGGTGAGGTTCCCCTGCGTGATCTTCAGCTCGCTTCTCAGGCGGATGGTACCACTCACATCGAAGAGGACGATGCGGGCACCCGGCTGGTTCACGGCATGACGCAGTGAGCCTGGCAGGCCATGGTCCTCGAGGGTGGTCACCCGGATCACCTTTCCGCCGCGGCCGCCGCTGGTGTAGATGCCACCACCCCGGGCACCGGGGAAGGCGAGGGCCGCCTCGGTTACCGGTGTGGGGTAGGTGTGTCCGGTGGTGCCTCCCGGCTGATCCGGTTTCTCTGCAATCGGTTTCTCCTGTTCCGGCCGTTCAATCACGGGGATATTCTTCTCACAGCTGAAGGCAACCGGGAGCAGTAGAACAACTGCCAACAGCCGAAAGAAAAGAATCCCTCTCATCGCGTCAATGCTTTCGATTTGTCAGACTTTCTTTACCATGGGCTGCAGGGAGGTGAGGTCCCTGATCATCACCGGTACGCCCGAGGCAATGCTCTTCCTGGCGGCGATGCCCACCAGGCAGGCCAGCGCGCCGTCGCGTACACCTGCGGCCTGGTGCAGTGGGTCGGGTGTGCCGGGGATAAAGGTCTGGTTCTTCAGCAGCTTGTCGCCACCACCATGTCCATCTCCCTGTCTGATATGATAGTACTCCCTCTTCCCGAAGTTCTTCGTGACAATGATCTCGTCGTAATTCGCATCGGTGGTGGGGTTGGACTCCTGGATCCAGACATCCATCCGACCCTTGGTGCCGTTGAAAGCAATGCGGTACCCCTCGTAAGGGGAGTAGGTGGTGAGCGAGTAAGCCACCTGCACGCCATTCATATATTTGATGGTTGCCGCCATCTTGTCAAATATGTTGACATCATTGCGGAAGACACAGCCGTCACGGTGGTAGCCGTCATATTTTTCGTTCTCGACGTAGAGCTTCACCAGTCGCTCGTTTTTGGTGATATCGAAATAAAAATCACACTCTTTCTTATGGTTGCAGTTGCGACAGTTGTCAGACCGGAAGGGACCGTTCTTGCCATAGAACTCCAGGTCGCCCAGGGCATAGACGCTCTCCGGGTCGCTGCCGATCCACCAGTTGAGCAGGTCGAAATGGTGACTCGCCTTATGCACCCACAGTGATCCCCCTTTCTCCACCAGCCGGTGCCACCGACGGAAGTAATCGGCACCGTGCGAGGTGTCGAGGTACCAGTGGAAGTCGACCGAGGTGAGCTCACCGATCTCGCCCCCCCGCAGGAGCTCCCACATCTTGGCACGGTGGGGTGAGTAGCGGTAGTTGAAGGTGATCCGGCACTTCCTGCCGGTTCTTTTCTCCGCATCGATGATACGTTGGATCTTCTTTTCGTCGATAGCCATCGGCTTCTCGCAGATGATGTCGGCACCCATCTCCATACCCTTCTCGATGAAGTAGTCGTGTGTGTCATCGTCGGTGGTGACGATCAGCTGTTCCGGCTTGGTCTCGCGCATCATCAGTTCGAAATCAAGGTAGGTGGGACAGTCGACGCCGATCAGTTTCTTGCCCAGCTCGAGCCTCCCCGGGTTGTGGTCACAGAGACCCACGAACTCTACATAGTCGGCGTAATCTTTCGTGAGGCTGTTGCCCCACATTGTGGTGCCCCTGATGCCGAGGCCGACAACAGCCAGTCGGGTCTTTTTCACGCTCTCCCTGCTGCCGGGCCTGTTGCCGGCAAGGATATGTGAGGTGGGGTGCACGATTGTGGTTCCGGCGATAGCCCCGGAGACTGCCAGGAACTTTCTCCTGGAGATGGTATTTGCTTCGGTTTTCATCTTATGGTCTGTTTAAGGGTGAATTGTTCTGTTTTTATTGGTAATGGAACTGTGTCATCATCTCGTTGATCGTTTCATCGGTCATCTCTCCCCCGATGATCAGCATATGGTGGAAGGTGATCTCCTCACCGGGCTCCAGCATGATCTGAACGGGTTCGCTGCCGGGCTCTACCGCATCCCCTCCCAGGTTGTTCATTGAAAACAGCCCGTAACCGCGAGCATGGGGCCAGCCGGGGTAACCGGGGTTCAGCGGATGATCGAGTATCACCAGGGTTATTATCTCCCCCTCCTTTTCGGCCGTGAGCGCTACCCAGGGTGTTCTTTTTCCCCACACTTCCTCCTCCCCGCTCATTCCTTCCCGGTTGCGATAATGGCCGTTGACCCCCTCATT
>DURL01000152.1 GCA_012837345.1 Bacteroidales bacterium | reverse complement strand
GTCCCGCACCCTCGTTGTAATCCCTGCTGGGATTATCCACAACTTCCACCGAATCACTTTCGGTGTCATATATGACAAAACAGTTGCAGCGTCCAAACCGCTTGTCCGGAAGTGATGTCAACTCCTTACCGGATGATGTGATGGCTACTTTCATTGGATGATGTTTCTTTTGGTTCTTGAGATTGCTCATAGAGGCAATTCACTTTAAATACGCAACAAATATATTGAACATATGTTCATTATGCAAATATTACTACATATTTCTGAAAGAATTTATGATCTTTAGAAAGGCTTCCCAAAACAAATAGCTCATTTTCAGAAGAAAATGAGCTATTTAAAAATTCAGGATCTTACACCCGGCAGTCAGGATATCATCCAACTATTGCATCGGTCAGTTCATCGACGGTAAACCCGACAAAATAGGGAGTGGTGTCGAATGAGGAGAGTGCCTCATGAACAGCTGCGGAGCTATATTGTATACCTTTCAGTCGTTCCGTTACTTCAGTGAGGTCGTTGTTCACCCCGAAGAAGGTGCCGAAAAAAGAGATTTGCTGAATCATCCCTTTGCGGGTATCCACAAATACCTGAATCTTCCCGCCCGGGTAACGCCGTTCACGCACGATCTCAGCAGTGGGATTGGTGCCAAAGTTCCATTGCCAGTTTCCGAACTTGTCGCGACGTGCCTGCTCGACAGCCTGCAGCTCCTGCTCGCTGAAGTGATACTCCACCATCTCGGGGTAGCGTTGTTTCATGTGGTTGAGGATCCTCTCGGCGAACTGTTTCACGGTGATCTTCTCCGTCAGGTTGGGCAGGATGTTGTCCACACGGCTACGTACCGACTTCACCCCTTTCGCCTCCACCACCTCCATTGAGGTTTCCAGCGCAAGTGAAAGTACGGTCAGGTCGGTATCGAACAACAGACAGCCATGGTGCATCACCCGCCCGTCGTGGTAGGCCTGGGCGTTGCCGCAGATCTTCTTCCCGTCGATGGTGATGTCGTTGCGGCCGGAGAACTTCGCCGTAACGCCCAGCTCTGCCAGTGTCTCGATCACCGGCTGCGAGAAGGTTTTGAAATCAAATGCCCCATCTCCTTTCTCGTGTGAGATGATGGTGTAGTTGAGGTTGTTCAGGTCGTGGTAGACCGCACCGCCACCGGTGATGCGCCGCACCACATGGATACCCTGTTCTTCCACATAACGGCTGTTGATCTCAGCCAGGGTGTTCTGGTTCTTGCCCACGATGATGGAGGGCTCATTGATCCAGAGGATAAAGATCTTGCTGAACTGTCTCAGGTGCTTGAAACAGTACTCTTCCAGCGCGATGTTGTAGTCCGGTTTGTTGCTGTTGCTGATGATGTAAATCATAGAATATGTATCAACACGGGTTCCGGTCAGTCTTCCGGGTCGTTCACCCTTCTATCCTGTCCGGAACCCGCAAATCAGTATCTGTGTCTCTTTATTTCTTCTTTTTCGGGATATGTATTGCCTCACCCAACACGTCGTTGAATGCTTCAATCAGCGCCTCCGAGTAGGTGGGGTGTCCGTAGATGGTATTCACCGCCTCATTCACCGTGATCTCCATCTCCATGACGAGCGAAGCCTGGGTGATGATCTCTGCGGCGGAGGGTCCGATGATGTGCACGCCCAGGATCTCACCGTAACGGTTGTCGGCGATCACCTTCACGAAGCCCACCGCATCACCCGAAGCAAGCGCGCGTCCGTTGACGGCGAAGTTGAACCTGCCGATGCGTATATCATCATATTTCTCCCGTGCCTGCTCCTCGGTCATACCCACCTGGGCTACCTCGGGAGAGGTGTAGACCACGGAGGGTGCAGAGAGCAGGTTCACCTTGCGGTGGTTACCCTTCACCGCGTTCTCGGCGGCCACCTCACCCATGCGGAAGGCGACGTGTGCCAGCATCTTGATGCCGTTCACATCGCCGGGGGCGTAGATGCCCTTTACACTGGTCTCCATATACTCGTTCACCTTGATCTTACCCCGTTCAATCTCGGGCTTCACCTCACCCAGACCCTCCAGGTCGGGTGTGCGGCCGATGGAGATGAGCGCCTTGTCGGCGATCACAGGATCCTTGCCTTCGATGTGGACCTCCAGCTTATCGCCCTTGTCCACGATCTCGGTAATGCGGGTGGAGGTCATCACCTCTATCCCTTTCTTCTTCATGTGGCGGAGCAGCTCTGCCGACACCTCCTGGTCGAGTGTGGGCACGATGCGATCCATCATCTCGATGATGATCACCTTCGATCCCAGACCCGCGAATGACTGTCCCATCTCGGTACCAATCACGCCTCCACCGATCACGGCAAGCGTACCGGGTACCTCTTTGACGGCCAGCAGCTCATCGCTGGTGAGTACCTTTTTGCTCTCGATGCCGGGGATGCTGATCCTGGAAGCCTTTGAACCGCCCGCCAGGATGATCTTGTCCGCCTTGATGATCTGCGAGTCGTTCACCACCACGTCGTTGTTCTTGTTGATGCGGCCCACACCCTGGTAGATGTCCACGCCGTTGCTCTTGAGCAGCGCCACCACGCCGCTGGT
>DURL01000151.1 GCA_012837345.1 Bacteroidales bacterium | reverse complement strand
CCGCTTTTTATCCTATTTTCTGAAAAAGATGAACCACTTCTATCTTTTTGGCAGATCAATAAGATATTGCTCCGCTATCAGAAAGTCAAAAGGAGTGGTGATTTTGATATTGCTCTCCTCACCCTCAACAAGCATTATGGAGAGACCATGCCTCTCGGCCACCGAGGCATCGTCGGTGAAAGAGGGATCGAAAGGCGTTTCATATGCCTCCTTAAGCCCGGCAACGGGAAACACCTGTGGGGTCTGCACCACCCGCAACTGTTCCCTGTCGAATATGCGGCTTCCTGCACCGGTGAGGAGGCGTACGCTCTCCGTCTGGCGCACCACCGGGATCACACCGCATTGCTGAGCGGCACAGGTGGCGAAGCATCTTTCTATCAACGCAGGGGTCACCAGGGGGCGTGCGGCGTCGTGCACCGCCACCACCCCTTCCGGGGGGATCAGCTCCAGTCCGCTCCTTACGGAGTGGAAGCGCGTCTCACCGCCTGCCGTGGTGCGATGTCGCAGTGTGAAGCCGTGCACCCGGCACAGCTCCTCCCAATGGTCAATGAAACCATCGGGCAGCACCACCACGATAGTGATCTCAGGATTGTAGCGGTGAAACGCCTCGATGGTGCGCATCAACACCGGCCTGTCGCCAATCAGCCGGAACTGCTTCGGCAGCTCACTGCCGGCACGTAGCCCCCTGCCGCCGGCAACGATGATCACATGCTCCTGTTCAGTCCGTTTCATACGATGTCGTCGAGTATCTTCTGTAACTCCTGATCGGTGTGTGTCAGCTTCTCCCTGCAAAAGAGGATCAGCTCAGAGGCCCGTTTCACCTTCTCGGTCAGGGCATCCACATCGAGCTCACCCGTCTCGATGGCGCTGACGATCTCGGTCAGCTCTTTCTTTGCTTCCGAATAGCTTCCATTTTCCATATTGATGTTCTTTCTGGTTTGTTTTGATATTGTCTCATTCAGGTTGTCACCGGTTCCGGATCGTTGCCCAGATCCCTTATTATCGAGGTGGCCACACCATCGCGGAAGTGGGTCTCGATCACATCATCGGGTGAGAGCGCTTGCAGAGAGGTGATGATATGTCCCTGCCGGGTGGTGAGGGTATATCCCCTTTTCAGCACGTTTGCCGGTGACACCATCCGGATGTACTGCTCCTTGGTCTCTATCTGGTGACGCTGTTCCTGCATCCGCTGATTCAGCTGATGACGCATCCTCTCCGATATCTTTTGCACCAGCGCTGTCTCCCTTTGCAGCAGCAGGGCGGAGAGATGGACTGCCTCTCTGGTCAGGAGACGAAGCTGCGACACCTCCTCCTGCAGCACCGACCGGGTTTGCCCTACAAGGCGCTCTTCCAGGTCCGCCAGCCCGGTTGCCGTTTGGGTGATGTGACCGATAAAAAACTCGGCAACAGCCGTGGGGGTCTTGGCACGGGTGTGCGCCACATGGTCGAGCACTGTCACATCGCGTTCATGGCCGATGCCGCTGACCACCGGCAACGGGAACTGTGCCACGTTGACCGCCAGCGCATAGCTGTCGAAGCAGTTCAGGTCGGAGGTGGCACCACCACCGCGGATGATGGCCACCGCGTCGAAGAGGTGGCTATATCCATACACCTTCTCCAGCGCACCGATGATGGAGCTCTCGCTCCGCTCACCCTGCATGATGGCAGGGAACAGTCTCGTCTGGAAGGCGAAGCCACCGCTGTTGCGGACCAGCTGGTCGCAGAAGTCGCCGTAGCCGGCAGCGGTGGGTGAGGAGATCACCGCGATACGAAGGGTCAGCTCCGGCAGCTCCAGCTCCCTGTTGAGTGTCAGCACCCCCTCCTCTTCCAGCTGCCGGAGCACCTGTTGTCGGTTGCGGGCGATCTCACCCAGTGTGAAGGAGGGATCGATATCGACCACGGTGAGGGAGAAGCCGTAGAGCTCGTGGAAGTCGACCGACACGCGCACCAGCACATTGAGCCCCGAGGTGAACGATTGTCCCGTCTCTGCCTCGAAGTAGGCAGAGAGCATCTGGAAGACGTTCGACCAGATCATCCCGCGCGCTTTGGCCACGATATGTTGTTTATCCGCATCCTTCTCAACGAACTCCAGGTAGCAGTGACCGTTCTGGTTGCGACGCACATCGCTGGTCTCGGCCCTCAACCAGTAGGTCTCAGGCAGATGATCGCGGATGGCATCCTTCACGCGGCGGTTCAGCTCGGATAGTGAGAATGAATTATCTGTCATGCTTCTGAATTGAATTGCTGAACAAATATAGCATAATTTGCCCGATCGGCTCCTATTTGCCGGACAAGAAAAAACCGGACAAACAGATGTTCATCCGGTGTGAGAAGGATTGCAGTGATTGAAGCGGTTATTTCTTTTTCTGCTGCATTCCATCCGTGATCTGCTTTGCATCATCCAGCGTGAAATCACCCAGGAACTGCATGATCACACTCTCGCCATCGTTATCTTCCACAATCATGATCATCTCACTGATACTTTCCGGTATGCCCTTCATGAAGAAGTTGACCCGTTCACCGTCATCCGACTTGACACGCATCAGCAGCTCATACTGATCATCCCGGATCCGCTTGTTGGCCAGTGATACCATCTCCTGTGCCACCGGCTTGTTCTCGGAGGTAAGGATCAGGATGGACGAGAGCTTATTGATGAAATTGGAGACATCCACGTTGCCTAAATCCATATTCATATTCTTGGGCATCAACGACATCATGCTCTTTGAGATGTAGACCGATGTGACGCCCTCCATATCCGTGAATTTCTCAAACGGATTCTTCTGCGCGAACAGCCCGGAGGCTGTGAGGGCAAGCGCAAGCACCATCATCATTTTTTTCATTTTGCTTGTTGTTATGGGATTGTTATATCATTGTTAGTCAATATTATTGCTCTATCCGGTTTACCTCCTGACCCAGCACTTCACGAACGATACCGAAAGTCTCACCCACCTGCCGGTCAACCTGTTCTACGGTGTGAGTCCCTTTTGAGAAATTGTCGGCGAAGAGCTGTAACGCTTCCAGTGTCGCCTCCTGTGCCTCTGCCGGATTATCGAAGGTATCGGCAAGGAGTGACTCTTTGCTGTCTCCCCCGAAGTAGGTCCAGATTCCGATGCCGGCGACGATCAGCAGCGAAGCCACCAGTCCGGCGATCTGCAGCCTGAAATATCTTCGGGTGACCACCCTCTTTCCCTGCAGGCTCTCGTTCTGCTGCAGCTTCACAGCCCGCAGGGGTTTCCCGCTCTGCTCAGCATGTTCCAGCGAGTCGATCAGTTCACTCATCCGCTGTTCAAGTCCCTCCGGCATCTCCGGCGTGGCTGCCGCAAGTGAGTGAAACAGGTTCCTGTCAGCTTCGAATTGCTCCGGCAGTCTCTCCCGGCTGAAAAAATCAGCCAGCAGCTGTTCCTCATCGCGATCCGTTTCACCACGGTAGTACTTCTCCAGTAAAGTTTCAAACGCTTTCTCCATACTCATACTTCTTCATTTTTTCCTTCAGGGTTCTTCTTGCTCTCGACAGCAGCTGGCGCACATTCATCTCCGTGAGTTGCATTGCCGTAGCTATTTCGGGGAACGGCTGGTTGGCGAAATGCCTGAGGCGGATCACTGTCTGCTGGTTCGCGGGAAGGGTGGTGAGCATTTGCTCCAGGTGCTGTAGCTGTTCTTTTGCTTCCAACCGGCTCAGCACTTCACCATCATCACCCGGTTCCATTGCCGGGGTGAGTGTTGTCATCCGGTGCCGGGAGTGCTTCCGGAGACGATCGAGCGAGCTGTTCCGGGCGATCGAGACCACATAGGCTTCGTCATTCTCCACCACCGTCAGCATCTCACGCATCTTCCACAGCTTCTCAAATACCTCCTGGACGATATCTTCCGCATCCTGCCTGTCGCCGGTGACAGCACAGGCATAACGGTAGATCAACCCGCTAAACCTGAGAAACCGCTGCTTGAATTCACCTCCCTCCATTACTCATCTCGTCAATATCGGATGGGCGGAATTTCCCTTTCAGGTGTACCAGGGCGGGATCATCTCCCATTGTCATGATTACCATCTCGCGGATCACCTCATCCTCGATCTTCACGAAGATACGTGCTTTCTCATCCTTATCATTGGCATTGAGAAACAGTTCATACTCTTCATCGCGGAAGCTCAGCGCCGCACGGCTGAAACGTTCCTTCACCTCCTGCCTACACTCTTCCAGCGAGAGCACACGGATGCTGGTCAGTTTGCCACTACCGTGATCCTCCATAAAGGGTCGGGCAAGCATCAGCGCCAGGCCATTCAGGTTCACCTTTGTAACATTCTCGGCACCGGCAAATTCGCGGTACAGTTCATTCAATGTTGTTTGTGCCTGCAGGCCTGCTGCAAGCAGCGCAAAAACCATCAGCGCAAGAATCTTATTCTTCATCATACCAAAAATTAAAACTGTTTGTATAGGATAGACGACGAGCATGATATTTTGTGACAACGATGACTGTTTTTCTGACGGATAAGGTTAAAAAAAAGCCCGACAAACAAGGGTAAGCTTGCAGCGGGCCATTTTTTATTGGTGATGGGTGACGTCGGTCGTAACCGATCACAGGAGACCATTCCGCGACCTATTCTTCGCCATTGAAGCGCTTACGGATCTGCTGCCTGCGTTTCAACAGGAGGTGAAGGATGAGTGCCAGCAGCAAGGTGATGCCGAGAACCGTGAAGAACTCACTCCAGTTGCCCGATGAGCGATAACGCGGGTATGAGAACACCCCCATGATGATTGCATAAACCACCAGGACCGATGGCAGTAGAATATGTTTCTCAAGCTTCTTCATCACGATCGGTTGTTAAATGTTCAACAAAACGTTCAATCTTGTCTTTATAAAGCATGACCTCCAACCCCTCACTGCGGATAATCTGGCGTGTGATGAAACGTTCCCAGAAGCTCATCTTCTTTTCATCCAGCTCACCGCCAAAATAATCACGCACCAGCGCATGCCGGGCAATACTCTCCGGGTATGCCTTTTCCAATTGTTGTTGTGCCTTTTCTCCCGAATAGAGGCAATTGATGAACAGACCCAGACGCTTACCGGTCAATAGCTCCTTATTGTTTTTGCAGAATCCGTCAATCACACCCTGGATCTTCCCATAGTGTATGGATCCACCCACGATAAGGGTGTCATAGCTGTTCAGATCAGGTATCGACTCCCGCTGATTCAGGTTACAGAGATCCACCTTGCCATCGATCAGCCTGAACAGCTCTCGTGCACATCTCTCCACCGTTCCGTGGTTCGAGGCAAAGACAATCAGCGTATTGTGCATCTCCCTCTCAATTGAGTTGTGCAAGTATCGCTACAAGATAGTCATAAGAGCGGGCTACGGTCTCGATCTTCACCGCTTCGTCGGGAGAGTGTGCCCCTGTGATGGTGGGGCCGAAGGAGACGATATCCAGCTTCTGCCCCACATTCGACTGGATGATGCCACACTCCAGTCCCGCATGGATCACCATTACCTTTGGTCGTTGGTCAAACTTCTCCAGGTAGATCCGTTCCATGGTGTGCAGCAATTCGGAATGGGCGTTTGGCTGCCAGCCCGGATAATCACCGTCGAACTCCACTTTGGCGCCTGCCAGCATGAACAGGCTCTCCACAGAAGAGCAGACCCAATCCTTGCGGCTCTCGGAGGAGCTGCGCACCAACAGTTTCACATCGATACCCTCATCGGACGACTGCACCAGTGCCAGGTTAAGCGAGCTCTCCACCACACCGGGGAAGTCGGCCAGGTAACTGATCACCCCGTTGGGGCATCCTTCCACGGCATTGATCAGGTCATCCTGTATCTCCTCAGGTATCAATGATTTCGGCAGGTCGGTTCGCTCCGCCTTGAATGAGATACCCTCTTCAATACCGGCGAAGTCGTTGCGAAACAGCTCTTCATACTCCGCTACCAGGTCCAGCAGATCGTCAGAGAGCTGTTCCGGAATGGTCAACACCACGAACGACTCGCGGGGGATGGCATTACGCAGCGAGCCACCCTGGATAGCGGCTACACGGGCTTCGTAGTTTTTCACCACATCTTTCAGGAAGCGATTCATCAACTTGTTGGCATTGGCTCGTCCCAGGTGTATCTGAACACCGGAGTGACCTCCCTTGAGGCCGCGCAGGCTCACTTTGAAGGCTATATCGCCCTTCTCGATCTCCTTGACAGGTTTATACCGGAAAGAGACGTTCACATCTCTCCCGCCGGCACAACCGATGCAGAGCTCACCATCCTCCTCCGTGTCGAGGTTGAGCATCAGTGATCCCTGCAGGAACCCTTTCTCCAGACCATTGGCACCATCCATGCCTACCTCCTCGTCGATGGTGAAGAGTGCTTCTATGGCAGGATGTTCCAGTGTCTCATCTTCCAGGAGTGCCATCATCATGGCACAGCCGATGCCATTGTCGGCACCCAGCGTGGTGGAACGGGCCTTCACCCATTCTCCGTCGACATAAGCCTGGATGGGATCCTTGGCAAAATCGTGAGACACATCGCTATTTTTTTGCGGCACCATATCGAGGTGTGATTGCAGGATCACGGTCTTGGCACTTTCGTATCCTTTGGTGGCCGGTTTGTGAATCACCACGTTACCCACTTTGTCCTGCCGGGTTTCCAGGTTCAGCCCCTTCCCGAAGTCAATCACGTAACGGGTCACCTCTTTCATCTGCCCGGTGGGGCGCGGTATGCGGGTGAGAGAATGAAAATGTTTCCATACGCTTTGGGGTGTCAGCTGTTGCAAATCTGTTGTAGCCATTTGGTCTAATCTTTATTTGGTTTTTTCGTTGTTCATCTCTTTTGCTTCTCTTTTCACGTGGGGCATGGCGAAGACACCAAACAGCCCGTAGAGGATCTGCCAGACCGATTGGATGGTGAAGACGGCACCCGCAAAGGCGAGCGCCTCATTCTCGGCCACTCCCAGGATCAGCAGTGAGGAGATCACCATGAAATGCCAGGGTCCGATGCCACCCTGTACCGGTACCGATATGCCGATATTGGTCATGGCGAAGACGATCAGCCCCGCCAACGGTCCCAGGTCGCTTGTGAAATCGAACGCATAGAAGCAAATGTAAAAATACAAATAAAAACAGAACCAGAGAAGGATCGTATAGATTATTATCTTCTTTTTCTCCTTCATGCCGGAGATAAGCCTGAAATCATAACGGAGGGTGACGAAAAAGTGCTTTATTTTGATCATCAGCCAGGTATGGCGAAAGAAGGTGCGCATCACGATGACTGCCAGCAACATCGCCGCGAGGATCAGGTAGATCCATACAGAAGAAAAGAGACCGTTCATCTTCTCCGCAAACTGCGGATTATTTTGAAAGTAGGAGACAAAGAAATCGATGTAGAGCACCACGCTGAGCAGGATCACGGTGAGACCGAAAACAATATCGACGGCCTTGTCTACCAGGAAGGTCTCGAGCGTCTTCGACAGGGGGATGCGGTCGTACTTGCTCACCACACCACACCGCCACACATCACCTGCACGCGGCAACAGGAAGTTCACTGCATAATTTCCCAGCGTGGCATACACCAGGCTGGCACGGGGAGGATGAAAGCCGAGCGACTGGACGAACAGCTCCCAACGCAGGCCACGCAGCACGTTGCCGATAAGGCCGAAGATGAGAGAGAAAGCGATGATCCAGAAGTTGGCTGACTTGGTAATCGCCCACAGCTCACCCATGTCGGTGTTGCGGTACATGGCCCACATGATAAACAATCCGAGCAGCAGCGATAGCACGGTCTTTAACAGGCTCTTGAGGGATGCAGTAGTTATCTTCACCACTTCACTGTTTATAGGTTCATCTCAACAAGAGAGATATGAAGGTACAACCGCTTCCGCGCATCGTATGCGACCCCCTCTATCTTGTTTTTTTAGAATGCGTTTGACTGATTTCTGATAATAAAATGTTACCTTTGCGGCGGTAAAGATAAAGAATAATTGGCAGATTGCAATGTTTCAGGTAAGAGCAAAAAAAAACCTAGGCCAGCACTTTCTCAAGGATGAAGCGATCGCACGCCGCATCGCAGAGAGCCTTGGAGGCTTCCCTACCCTCCCTGTACTGGAGGTGGGACCCGGCACGGGTATGCTCACCCGTCACCTGCTGGAACAGGGCCGAGACCTCACCGTGGTAGAGATCGACCGCGAGTCGGTGGCCTACCTGAAAGAACATTATCCCATGCTCAACGGCCGTATCCTGGAGCAGGATTTCCTGCGGATGGACCTTTCGGCGCTGTACAACGGGAGCTTCTGCCTGATCGGCAATTATCCTTACAACATCTCCTCACAGATTTTCTTCAAGCTGCTCGACAACAGGGAGTCTATACCCTGCTGCGCGGGCATGATCCAAAAGGAGGTGGCGGAACGCATGACCGCTTCACCCGGCAGCAAGACCTACGGCATCCTCAGTGTGTTACTTCAGGTCTGGTACGACATCGAGTACCTCTTCACGGTGAACGAGCAGGCGTTCATCCCTCCGCCCAAAGTTAAATCGGCAGTCGTACGGCTCACGCGTAACAGGCGAAAGCAGCTCGGCTGTAATGAAAAATTGTTCAAAACGGTAGTGAAGACCAGCTTCAACCAGCGACGGAAGATGCTGCGCAACTCCATCAAGTCACTGCTGTCAGAAGAGAGTCCGCTACCTGATGACCCGATGCTCACGCAAAGACCCGAACAGCTCTCCATTGAGCAGTTCGAACAGCTCACCAACCTGCTGGAGCCGTTGATCAGGCCGGCAGAAAACAAGGCATCAAAGGACTGATTTATGTACGATTTAAAAGAGAGAGACCATGGCGGAAGTAAAACTGTTTTATCACAAGGATGGCATCGTAAGACTGAGCCGCAGCCTTGACTTCCTGAAATCAAACCCTATACAGAACTTTCTGTGGATCGACCTCAACGACGTGGACGAGGAGGTGGAAAACGAACTGGAGGATTTCCTGAAGATATACATTCAGGAGGAGGAGGAGATGATCGAGATCGAGATGTCGTCGCGATATATCGAGACCAACGACACGCTGGTGGTCAACTCCAACTTCCTGTTGTCGAACTTCGAGACCGACCCGGTATCATTTATCCTCAAGAACAACATCCTGGTGACTGTGCGTGGTGAGGAGCTGAGCTCATTTCACGAGACGGTGAAGAAGATATCGGCCAACCCGAAGAACTACCCCACCGGGGCGCATGTGCTGGTAGCACTGCTGGAGACACGGGTGGAGTTCGATGCCGACATGATTGAGAACATGACGCAGAAGATCACACAGCTCAGTAACTCGCTCACTCTGCAGGAGGCCGATGAGGAGCTGCTCTCCGAGATCAAGAACCTGCAGGAAAAAACGATGCTTCTCAGGGAGAACATCATCGACAAGCAACGCACCGTCTCGGGCATGCTTCGCAGCGAGTTCATCCCCAACGAGCTGCAACCCAAGCTCACCATCATCATCAAGGACATCAACTCACTGGTGGAGCACATCAAGTTCAGCTTCGACCGTCTCGACTATCTGCAGGACACCTT
>DURL01000150.1 GCA_012837345.1 Bacteroidales bacterium | reverse complement strand
CAGATGTTGGAGGGGCTTTCCAGAAAATCGATCTCGCGGATCAGCTTACCCCCGGGTGAGTAGACCCACACCTTGTCCATGGTCAGGTAGATATTTCCCCGGTTGTCGATGGTCATCCCGTCCGAACCGTGGGGAGCAAAGTAGGTCTTGTTCTCCAGTGTGCCGTTGGGAAGGATGTCGTACCGCCATATTTTCCGGTCTTCGATATCGGCCACGTAGAGCGTCTTGCCATCCGGGGTGCCGATGATGCCGTTGGGTTGCTTGTAGTCGTCGATTAACCGGGTCACCTCCCCGTCGGGTGTGAGGAGGTACACCCCCCGTGCTTCCTGTATCTCACTGTACCCTTTGGGCCAGTAGGGTCGGTGGTAGTAAGCATCTGTGAAATAGATATCACCATTGGGTGCGATCCAGAGGTCGTTGGGTCCATTGAGATGCTTCCCTTCGTAATCCTCAAGGAGCACCTTCCGCTTATCGCGGTTCTCAAAGAGGATGATCCGGTTATGTTCATCGGCACAGGCGACCAAATCGTTGTTGGCGTTGAAATACAGGCCATTGGACCTTTCTGTACCCTCCAGCCAGAGGGTGATACCCTCCTGCTCATCCCAGTGGTGGATGCGGTCGTTGGGCTGATCGGTGAAGTAGACGCTGCCATCTTTGGCAACAGCCGGGCCCTCGGTGAAGCTGTATCCGGATCCCACTTTCTGTGGAACGGCACCCTCAGCAACAATGTCGCTTTCCTGGGCGGCTAGTGCTCCTGTGAGAAGGATGCATGCGATGATAATTGGTAATTTCATTCTCGGTATTTTATTTATTTGTCCAACAATTTATATATCAGCACGTTGGTTGCCTGTACGTTGGTTGCGTTGTGATGTGCAGTCCGGTTATCTATGGCCTCTGATACCCTTCGCGGTAGGGTCTGGCCAGCATTGCCGCTGCCGCCTCGTTGCCGGTGATGGTCTGCCGCTCCGCATCCCACTTTACCCTGCTGCCGGTCTCGTAGGCGATCATTGCCAGCTGCACCGTGGCGGTGGAACGGAAGGCATCGTCGATGGTGCAGCTGATCAGCTCCCTGTTGCCTGTTCTCACAGCCTTGATGAACTCAGCCACATGCTCCTCCTGCATGCGGGGGGAGGGGATCTCCATCACCTCCTGTTGGCTGTTGTGCCCTGCCGCCTTCAGCACCAGACGGTTGTCGGCAGCAAAGAGGGTGCCCTTCTCACCGTGGAAGAAGATGCCGTTGTTGTACTGCGGATCCATCTCTCCCGTGCCCCAGAGACGGTGCTGCCAGATGAGTGGCACCTCGCCAAACTGCATCATCGCCCTCAGCGTATCGGGGGTATTGGTCTTCCCCTGTAGTGCATGGATGCCTCCCTGGGCTTCAATGGTCATAGGCATGTCGTAGCCCATGATGGTGCGGATAATGTCGATGTTGTGGATGCCCCAGTCCACCAGATGTCCGTTGCCATAAGCTTTCTCAAAGCGCCACGACATATGACCTTTGGAGGGACTGTAGGGCAGCAGGGGGGCCGGGCCGCACCAGGCATCCCAGTCGAGTGATGCCGGCGGATCCTGGATGGTGGTGTCATCAATATTGGGGTTGTAGTGTATCTGTGCTTCTATCTGGTGCACCTTGCCGATCCGTCCCTCACCGATCAGCTCCTTGGCTCTGCTGAACGCTTTGTTCTGTCGCCGCTGAAAGCCTATCTGCACGATATTGCCCGTCTCATGGGCAGCCTTCACCATCGCCTTCCCCTCTTTGATGTCGTAGGCCAATGGCTTCTCGCAGTAGACCGGCAGTCCTTTCCGGCAGGCGGCAATGAACTGCAGTGCATGCCAGTGAGTCACTGTGCCGATCAGCACTGCATCGAGCTCACTTATCTCCAACAGTTCCCTGTAATACTTGAATCCTAGCGGGCGACTACCCTGCAGTGATGCCAGCTCGTTCATACTATTTGTGAGGTGTGTGCTGTCCACATCGGCGACAGCGATCACCTCCACACCGCCGGCCTCCAGTGCCGCCTTGGCGATCACCATGCCATACCAGCCGCTGCCGATCAGGCCGATCTTCAGTTTCCTGTTGTTGTCGCTGGCAAAGATTGGAGTGGGATACCCGGTAGCAACGGCTGCCGTTGCCAGGGTGGTGCTTTTGATAAATGTTCGTCGGTTCATATGATCAGGTGTATTCGTGTTGGTGCATGTGATTCATAAAAAGTGAAACGCATCAGAAGCACAAAATGTTTGCCGACCGTCAACCGGTAGATTGGAAAAAAAGTGCTAATTTTGAAAAAAATAGAATCCTATGAAGCAGTACGCATTCATTGCCATTGCCATGATGGTTACCCTCTTGGCGGCATGCACAAACATTCAGAAGATGAATCAGGATATGAACCCAGCAGTGTTTATCACCCCTGCACAGACGGAAGAGGTGATCGCACAATTGAAAGACTCGCTCGGCGAGGCTTCTGCATTACGCATTGAGCGCGGCGTAGAACAGGTAGCAGCCCTCTGGCGCGAGCAGGACGGCAACGCAGAAGCGTTCGCACAGTTCTGCAAGCGCTCGTTTGTGGGCGATACGGCAGCACTCGCCACGCTGTTCGCCACGCTGGAACGCAACTTCGAGGTGATGAGCGGATATTTTCATCAGATGGATGTGGAGCTCAAGATGCCGCTGCAGCTGGAGGGGCCTGCAATCACACCGGTGGATATGATGTTCGGCAGCTACGATGCATCGGCACATCTCACTGACGACCTCTACGGCAACAAGGTTGCCTTTCTCACTGCACTCAACTTCCCCTTCTACTCTCTTGAGGAGAAGACGGAACAGGGTGCCGGGTGGAGCCGCAGGGAGTGGGCCTATGCCCGTATGGGGGATCGCTTTATCTCACGTGTGCCGGCCGCCATCCAGCAGGATATCTCCAAAACATTGACGGAGGCCGATGCCTATATCTCCGATTACAACATCCTGATGGACAACTTGCGGAATGATGCCGGTGAACAGCTCTTTCCTGAAGGGATGAAGCTGATCACCCACTGGGGGTTGCGCGATGAGCTGAAGTCGAACTACGCTGACCCGGAACGTGGACTGGAGAAGCAACGCATGATCTACAAGGTGATGCAGCGCATCATTGACCAATCCATCCCGCGGGAGGTGATTAACAACGGATCTCACACCTGGAATCCGGAGACAAACGAGATATTCATTGACGGTGACGCAATAACGGGCACCCCGGAAGAGACCAGAAGGTATGAGGTGTTCCTGAAGAATTTTCACGCCATGCGTCAGCTCGACGCCTACTCACCCCATTACCCCACCCAGCTGACCCGTGCCTTTGATGCCACCATGGAGGTGCCGCAGAAAGATGTGGAGGCGCTCTTTGTGGGGTTGCTCTCCTCACCGCAGGTGAAGGAGGTAGCCTCCTTCATCGCCTCACGCCTCGGACGGGAGCTGGAGCCGTTCGATATTTGGTACAACGGTTTCAAGGGCGGCGAAGGGATTCCCGAGGAGCAGCTGACTGCTCTCACCTCACGTAAGTATCCCGATGTGGCGGCGCTGGAGAATGACCTGCCCCACATCCTGGTGAAGCTGGGCTGGAACCCTGTGAAAGCGAAGGAGATCACCTCGCTGATCACTGTAGATGCCTCCCGCGGTGCCGGCCACGCCTGGGGTGCCGCCATGCGTAACGACCTCTCCCGCCTACGTACCCGTATCGGTGAGGGGGGGATGGATTATAAGGGTTACAACATCGCTGTGCATGAGTTTGGACACAACGTGGAGCAGACCATCACCATGAACGATGTGGATTACTACATGCTGAATGGTGTGCCCAACACCTCCTTCACCGAGGCGGTGGCGTTTCTCTTCCAGAAACGTGATCTGGAGCTACTGGGCTTAAAGAACAGTAATCCTGACGAGGCGCATTGGCTCGCCCTCAGCAGCTTCTGGTCAGCCTATGAGATCATGGGTGTCTCGCTGGTCGATATCCGGGTGTGGGAATGGCTCTACGATCATCCCGATGCCACGGCGTCGCAGCTCAAAGAGGCGGTAATCGCCATCGCCAAAGAGGTGTGGAACAGTTACTATGCCGGTGTGCTGGGCGGTGAGGATGAGACGCTGCTCGGCATCTACTCCCATATGATTGATTACCCGCTCTACCTGCCCAACTACCCTATGGGTCACCTGATCGACTTCCAGATTGAGCAGCAGGTGAAGGGCAAAAACTTGGCGGAGGAGATCGAACGGATGTACACGCAAGGGAGCATCATCCCCCAGCTATGGATGCAGCATGCCGTGGGGGCACCCATCTCCATCGATCCGCTGCTGGCCGCCACACAAGAAGCCCTTGAGGCGCTACAGAAATAGTACAGGATCCATACGTTATATAATGTCTAACCAGGTCGCTGATATGTGATGAATATCCTGTAAATCTGTGTATTCATAACAGGATAATGAACTTTAACCGATAGTTTGCGTCACATTTTGGAGAAATAATGTAATTTTGTAGCCTGAACAGGAAAGATGCCGGAGTGGTCGATCGGGGCGGTCTCGAAAACCGTTGTACTCTTACGGGTACCAAGGGTTCGAATCCCTTTCTTTCCGCAATTTTTCAATGGATCTATCAGGTCGATATTCGAGTTATAAAAGAGAAGGATTCCTCATCGCTTTTCTTTTCCTTTTTTTCCTTTTTGTATCATGCAACCGGGAAACTAATCGCGATATAAGTTCCCGCTTGCAACGATGGGATGCTCTTTTGTTGGAACACCCCGGGCAGGTGAGTGATAGCCTGCAATCTATCTCTCTTAAGGATCTCTCTCGTGCTGACAAAGCATATTTCGGGTTATTAAAAACTATTTCCGACGATAAGACTTACATTGACTTTACTTCCGATTCACTGATCAGTGAGGTAGAACAGTATTACAATGACCATGACAGAACGAGTTTCTATCATATAAGATCTCTTCTTTATCAGGCTATTGTACGTTATAGGATGGGAATTTCCGACAGCACAGTAATGACCCCTTTGAAAGATGCTGAAAAATATTTTCATTATCAGCAGGAACAATCACCGGAAACAGGCTATATGATTCACTATTACCTTGGCGAGGTTTTAACAGGCAATTCACAAAGCAAGTTAGCTTTACCCTATTACCAAAAATCACTTGCTTTTGCCAAAATGCTGAAGAGCAGAAGACATCTCTATGATGCGTATACCGGTCTCTTTTGGTGTGAAATGATTCAAAAAAAAATTGAGGAGGGAAAACGTTATCTGGATACGCTTCAGCTGTTCGCCCCTTTGTCGGTGGACGAAAAATATGCTCTTTTCAATGCACTGAGTGTTTATTATGATTCTCAAAGCGAAACGATAAAAGCATTACAAGCTAAGAAAGAGCAGTTAAACCTCGTCTCCCAACTTAAACACACAAAAGAGTTTTTTCGATTGTACCTTTCCATCGCAGACAGGTATCATGACTTGAACGAACTAGACAGTGCACTTCATTATGCACGTAAGGCGGTTTCTCATATAACGGATACCACCTATATATATAATTACATGTTGTATGATAAGGTTGCCAACATAGCGGAAGGAAAATCCGATTACCGGACAGCCAATACAAACCGTAAGATTGCGACAGAGATGCTTGTTCAAAGTATCGACCATATCACACAAACTGAGGTCGTTGAACTGGAGAAAAAGTATGCATTAGTGAAAGTGGAAAATGAGGCCCTTAAGACAAGACAGCATAATCGCCAGCTTATATTCTTGCTTGTCATTATGCTCTTTTTTATCCTTTTGCTGGTAGTAAATTTCTCGCGACAAAAATCACTTCAGAAACTAAAAGTTGAAAGGTATGAACATGAACTCCAAGAGTCTGTTTTACGCGGAGAATATGCTGAAACGGAGAGACAATCCCTCCAAAAACAATTAGAATTACAAAAGCAAATCCTGTCTACAAACTCCGTTTTCCTTCAACATTATGCAGATCAGAAACAAAAAATCATCTCTTTGTCAACCTATCTACGCGGTAAAAATCCGAAAATATCTGATAAGCTGGATTTACAATTGGTTGAGAACCAGAAACACTTAAACCTTCTCACTGCACAACTTTTTTCTCCGCAAAAATTGAAAGATCTATTGAATCTGAAGAAAGTACCCGTTTGTCTAAATAATAATGAGTGTTTAATCCTTACCATGCTGGCAAGTAATGTGGATAATGCTCAGATTGCTGCTTTGTTGAACACAACTCCCGAGAGTTTCAAGAGCAGGAAGAATCAGTTAAAGAGAAAAATTGCCCATAAGTCGACTGATTCATCTGATTTCTCGCTATTGTATGATCTTTTTTAGCCATTATTACTCTTAAGCCAGGGTAAAATTTTAAATCTATAACTATATGTAAAACATATAGATGATGGAGTTTTTCAGGTAAAATATTATCCCTTATGTTGTGCTTGTTATTCGCATTTATTTACTTTGACAAACAACACAAACAAGAGAATTTAAATATGAAGAACATTATTCCATTGTTTTTATTGGGCACATCTTTACTGTGCTTCGGTTCTTTTTCTTTTGCTGATTTGAATAATTCAGATGATAGTAAAACCATATTGGTCGAAAAGGAAAATGGAGGTACTCGTTCAGCCACATCAACCGAAGTTCACGCAATGCTTCACGGTGAGCTTTTATACATTACAATTTCGGGTTACACCGGTGAAGGTTGGATTGAAGTGTCAGGAATCGGGGGCGTATTGACGCAGTCGGCACAAGTAGTGAGCAACGGGCAGCATTTAATCGACCTTTCATCTCTTCAGAGTGGCGATTATATGTTGTGTGTGGTTTTGGAAGATGGCTCTTATCGTGGATATTTTCAAAAATAATTTTGTCTTATTTCATGTCTGTATAATTTTTGTCTTAATATGAATGTATGGAATTACTAACTTTGCCGGGACACAGAGTTAAGCATAAACGCTTATATTTGTGTATTATGAGAAAACAAAGAACCCATTTTGACAAGGCATTCAAGGAGAATGCGTTCAAGCTTAGTTTAGAACGCAAGAATGTTTCCGAGCTTGCACAGGAATTGGGTTTTATCCCCCTTTCTTCTATATCGTTGACGGAAAGAATACCAGCAGAAAGATGAAGCCAGTTTTCCCGGACACGGAGTCCAGTCATTAAGTGAGGACACCAAAAGGATTGCTGAACTGGAAAAACGTCTGGGTGAAGCTGAAACGGAGCGGGACATATTAAAAAAGCTTTGAGCATCATCTCCAAGAGAGATCGTTGATCTATCTTTTTATAAAGGAATACAACTCGAAACGATTCAAAGTGACGACGGATGCCTCTCACAACTATAAGGTTGCGCCAAATCTGCTGAATCGCAGGTTAAATCAGAATGAGCCTGTGAAAGCATGTGTCTCCGATCTGACCTAAATTCAGTGTAAGGATGGGTTTCTTTATCTGACCTGTGTGCTGGATCTTTTTAACCGCAAACTGATCGGGTGGTTCATCAGCGATCATATGAATGCATCCCATACCGTAGTTCCGGCCATCAGGATGGCCAATAGGAACAGACCTTTTGGAGAAGGAATGATATTTCATTCTGACCAGTACATCCAGTATGCCTGCAAACAGACTGTAAACCTGTTGAGATCCTTGAAGTTGGAGCAAAGTATAAGTGGAAAGGGTAATTGTTGGGATAATGCTGTGGATGAAAGCTTTTTCAAAACTTTCAAATCTGAATTGGTCTATGGTACCAAACTCAAAACAAGAGAGCAAATGCGCTTACATGTATTTGAATATATTGAATCCTGGTATAATCTTAAAAATGAGATTCTCAGCATTGGGTAACTTAACCATTGATGAATCTTGGAGTCAGTATAATCTTAAAAAAGAATCAATTAAAAATGTCGCTTAACTTTTATCTCAAATAAGTTTGCAAGTCAATGCTGGGAGTGATTATCATTAAAGACATCATGAAGACGGACGACCGTGGAGAGATAGAGATGATACAGGAGAACCCCTACATGCCGTATTTTCTTGGGTTTGAGGCCTTCACTTATGAACAGGTGATGACACCGTCACTGCTGGTCTCCATCAGAAAGCGAATTGACCTTGATGTCTTTGAATCATTGACGGACGACTTGATAAGAAAAGGGTTGAAGCTAAAAACTGTGGAAAATCATGAAGTGGTTGACAAGGATGCGAAGAAAGAAGATGATAATGATGACGATCCCGATCCGCATCCCGGGAACAAGAGGAAGCTCCAAATGGATGCAACAGTCTGTGATGCGGATATCAAGTATCCCACAGACCTGGATTTGTTGAACGAGAGCCGCCAGAAGGCAGAAGAGCTGATCGATGAGTTGTGTTTGAAACCGATTTATTTTTGTCATCCTGCATCTACTGGAACAGCAGGAGACAATGTACAGGAAGAAGAGACATCAAATAGAAGATAGCATAGTGAACATTCATCAGCCACATGTTCGCCCCATCATCCGTGGTAAAGCCATGGCCAAGACGGAGTTTGGCGCCAAGATCAGCATCAGCCTGCTGGATGGATATGCCAGGGTGGATCATTTTGACTGGGATGCCTTCAATGAGGGACAGGATCTTCAGGCACAGGTTGAACGCTTCAGGAAGTTGACCGGTATGTATCCGGAGCTGGTTCAGGTGGACAAGATATATCTTACCCGGGAGAACAGGCGGTTTTTTAAAGAGAAAGCAATCCGCTACACCGGGGAGCCACTGGGCCGAAAACCGGTGAAAGAGATCAGAAGCAGATATCAAAAACGCAAAGAGCGACGGGAAGCGGCGGAACGCAACCAGGTTGAAGGAAAGTTTGGTCAGGGCAAGCGTGGATATGGTTTAAACGATATCCGCACCAGATTGGCCACGACGTCAAACAGTTGGATAGGGGCAATCATTTTTGTGATGAACCTGATCCGGCACATGAGGGATATTCCTTTGTCTTATTTTGTCTCGTTACTATCGAAACTGATGAAAGTGAGAAATATAAACATTTATCCACTCGGGTCACAAATGAAATTGTGTGCCTGAATGGGAATTAATAAGCAGGCCCTATTTAAAAAGAGAATAATCCATTTATTTATTATTAAAAACCTTTTTAAAACGTCAAGTTATGAAAGAAAAAATCAATCTTACCAAAAATGTAATTGCCATTTTGTTTATTACAGTATTTATTACATCTTGTAATGATGAAGAAATTCCTCCTGAAGTGTTTAATCCCAATGTAATGGAAATTAAGGATGATATGAGCACTAAAACATTAGAGTCATTGCATGAAGATTTCGCAACTGCCTTAGCTAGAGTATTTAATGACAGTAAAGAAATTAGAGAATTGATTAAAGCTGAAGCTTTAAAAATGATAGATGATGATTATGATGTTTTATATATGTTAGTGAAAGATGTTAAACTAAAAGATAATAGTACATTAGAAAGTAGTCTTTCAAAATATATGCCAATAAAAGATATATCTAATTTAATTCAAGAAATACCAACTTTAACAATTTTTGTTCCTGAATTGATAGATGATTCATTTTCAGCTGAAAAATGGGATACTGATTTAGACATCCCCAAAGTTGCATTTATTGACAAAGAAAACAATGTTCATTATGTTGATTCTTTCGGTAATAAAAATACCTTTGCCTATAATGAAATCCCCTTATTTCCAATAGTTGTTATAAAGAAATCTGAAAGAATCGTTCAAAAGTCGTCAAGACTAAGATCTTCTATTCAGGATAACGCTACAGTGTTAAGAGCCAATAACGGAATAGAATTTGTATTTGATGATGAAATATTTGATAATGTTAAACCAAAACAATTAACAACAAGACTAGGGTCGAATACCGACATTCCAACAAATATGAACAAAATGTTTGATGCCAAAAGGTTTAAGGATCAAGCCAACATTTGGCAAAGAGATTATATCTACTATAATATAAATTCTGTTACGGGTAGAGGTGCTTTTAATGAGAATTTTGGTGAACATCTTTATTCTTTTCAACTATTAGGTGATCCTAATAGCGCATATAATGGAATTTCTGATCAAACTGGTGACCCACGTTACAATTCATCTTTTGTAAACGGTCCAAGAATCTGGACTCCAAAGTGGACAGATGGAGAATTTGAATTTTGGGTAAATATAAAACTTGCATCAAAAACTGGAGTCGGTGACGGTCTTAGAAAAAAATTTAAGGCGAAAGGAGAACAATTATTTGATTTAGATTTATATTACCCACCGAGAGGTACTGGTACTGTATTTGTAAGGGGTATTAGTAAAACTAAAAAGTTTTTTCTACCACAACCTATGTATTTATTTAGTTGGGACTTAGAAAAATTTAGTGAAACTGTGAAAATAACTATTGAGGAACAAGATGATCCAGAGACAATTACCAATTCAGAAAAAACAACTTCAACCTTTGCAGCTAATTTTGAGTTTAATGCTTCTATTGGAGAAAAACAGAAGGTAGGAGCAAAATTTGGTGCTACCTCTACTGAATCAAGAGAAGTTTTTTATTCAATTGTTACAACTAAAAATGCCGATCCTTTAGGAGACATCTACATCGTTTTTGGACAGGATGTCATAATCTCTGAACAATTAATTGATATTAATTTAAGTACTCCATCCGAGGGAACACGACGCACACCTACACATTATCCTAACTATCAGCCATCTTTTAATCCATCATATGTTTCAGGTGATTCTTATAAAATAGAGATTGCAACTTTACAATTATATTAATTATCTTTGTATATAAGAACGTTAGTTCTGCATTTTCCAATAAAAATTTTAAATTAGCAGATTATTTGATTTAAAACTGAATATAAAGTAATATGAAAACATTATTTCAAATAATTATTACTCTTTCGTTTGTTATTATTGCAGTTAGCGGATGCGAAAAAAAACATCCTTTTATTAACACCGAGGAGGAAATACCTAATATAAAAGTGTCAGTTCATTATGTTTTAGATGAAAAGGTTATTCCAGACGTACATTCTGGTGTTTATGTATTCTTTGAGAAAGAATATGAAGACTTTACTTATTGGGATTATGCTGGAGAAGGTATTTTTTCTAATGGAAAAGAATTTATCACACCCAATAAAAGTTTGAAAGCTGATAATAATGGAATGGCGATATTTGAATTGAATGATGAAGAAATAAAAAAAGACTTTATTATTTTTGTGGAAAGTAATTATACAAAAATTAATTCATTGACTTATTTTGATAAATATGAGAAAGGAGTTTATTTAAAAGCTATTTTCCGATAACTTATAAAATCTATATTTAAAATGATAATTCAATTTTATTATATTTATATCAAATTAGTGTTATAATCAATTTTTTATTGGGATATTAAGATAATGGGGCTGTCCCAAAAGGGCAGCTCCTTTTTTAATTCTTTATGCTGCAGTTTTCTGATTGTAGTTATTAACTGAAGAGAAATTTTTAAAGTTCACCCCTATTTTCACTAAAAATAAAATATCACCACCTTTTTGATCATATTTCCCCAAAATAGCCCATATTCCTTTATTATCTAATCCCTTCAAGTGTAGTTTTCCGAGGTTAAACGCGATAGCGAAGATTGCAAAGTCCATCATAACCTTGTCTTTGTCAAAGTGCCTGAACCTATTGTAGTGTTTGTTGGATTTGGTTTGACCGAACACTGACTCCGGCTCTACAGGACGCTGACTTCGATGATAAATTCCTTCTTCGGATGTAAGCAGTTCCCTTACTTTCTGTTTATGACGGTTAAGGTTATGATTTACTTCCACTCTTCTATTGCCTCTTGCATTACTACAGAGACATTTCAAAGGACAACCGTTACAGTTTTTTGCCTCGTAAATAGTTGTTGCTGATGTGTACCCGCTAGCTGTTTTGCTTTTTTTCTTTCCTGCCTTGTTCATGTGCTGGCCCATGGGACAAACATAGTAATCTTCATCCGCGTTATAATAAAGGTTCTGAGAAAGAAAGCCGTTCTTTTTAAATGCCCTTTTCTGTTCTTTATGGAAGTAGTTGAACTTTACAAACGGCTCAATATCATTCCCCTGCATGAACTCGTAGTTTTCTTCACTGCCATAACCGGAGTCAGCCACAACCTTGCCCGGCAAAATATTATAACGATTCTCAAATCCATTCAAAAAGGGAATCAGTGTTAATGTATCGGTGGGGTTGGGATAAAAATCATAATGGCTTATAAACTGATTCTCTGTACTTATCTGAACATTATATGCAGGCTTTAGCTGTCCGTTCAGCATATGATCCTCTTTCATGCGCATAAAGGTTGCATCGGAATCTGTCTTGGAATAACTATTACGATTTGCCAGAGTATCTAAATGCCGCTCATACTCCTCAAGTTTAGGTAAAAGCTTGTTCTCAAGTGTCTTTATTGCTTTTTGTCCTTCTTTGCTCCGGTTCTCTCTATTGATCTGGGCAACACGCTTTCTTATTTCCTCACTGTTGAATGGTGTAGGTGGATCATCCTCAGGGTTATTATCCTGAGCAATACCCTCTTCAATCATTCCCAGTATTTTATGGATCTTTTCTTCCAGTCTCTCCTTGTGTTTTTCAATGGATTTACGCCAGACAAAGGTGTAGCGGTTGGCTCGTGATTCAATTTTTGTTCCGTCGATATATGCAACTTCAAGGGTTAAACAGCCCATTTCAACAAGCATCACCACTACCTGGGTAAAAACCTCATGTATTGAGTCTTTTAAATGAGACGAGCGGAAACGGTTAATGGTGTTGTGATCAGGAGTCTGGTTGCCCGATAACCACATGAAGCTGACACGGTCCGTGAGAGCCTGTTCTATCTTACGACTGGAATAAATATTGTTCAGATAGCTGTACAGAACAACTTTAAGCATCATGCGTGGATTATAGGCTGTAGTACCACCGCCTTTGTAAGTGTCAAAGACCTTACTCAAGTCAAGGCTATAAACTATTTGATTAATGATACGGGCAGGAGAGTTTTTAGGAACCTTTTCATCCAGACTGGGAGGAAAAAGACTTACTTGACCTTGATTATAGGATTTAAATTTAGGTTTAGCCATATCTTATATGTTTGATATACAGACATAAAGATAAGTAAAAACATTTAAAAAAACAACGATTTATATAGTTTTTTTGCAGAAAATTTTAAATAAAAAAAGAGACTGTCTACCTTATGAGACAGCCTCATTTTATTTCATTCATAAAGTTATCCCTAGGAAGATACTCTCAAGTCTTTTCAAACAAAGGAGATTTCGGCTTTATTGTCATTTTCTGCTTTTGAATATTAACGAAAATACTAAATTATGTATAAAAGTGACAACGTCGGTTTAAGGGGCTGTTCCAAAAGGGCAGCTCCTTTTTTAATTCTTTATGCTGCTATCTTCTGATTGTAGTTATTAACTGAAGAGAAATTTTTAAAGTTCACCCCTATTTTCACTAAAAATAAAATATCACCGCCTTTTGATCATATTTCCCCAAAATAGTGTGTATTTCGGTCTGATAATGTATAATTCCCCCCGAATCTTGGACAACATGTATCGTTAAAAAAATGTATTAATTATGTTGTCATGAAGAAATGGAAAACTTACAGCGCCGGCTTTAAAACAAAGATAGTTTTAGAAGCCCTTCAAGAACGAGAAACAGTACAGGAGCTTGCCAGGAAGTATGAACTTCTTCCCGGTCAGATCTCCACCTGGAAGACCCAATTTCTATCCCATGCGGATCAGGTCTTTGAGAAAGGTTCATCCAAAACGGAGGATGACAAGGAAAGAGACGCTCTCTTCAAGAAAGTTGGACAACTTCAGCTTGAGAATGACTTCTTAAAAAAAGTATTGGGGAAATAGCCAAAAAAGATCGGATGGGCAAGATCGACAAAACCCACAGTTTAAGCGTTTCACGCCAGTGTGAGTTGTTGAATGTTCCCCGAAGCAGCTTCTACTATTCTCCCCTTGAAGATGGTTCTTATAATGAGGAACTGCTGAAGCAGATCGACAAACAATACATGGATACCACATTTTACGGTGTACCCCGTATGACTGATCACTTGCGTGTCCTGGGCTACAAGGTGAACCCGAAGCGCATCCGGCGGTTATACCGTAAGATGGATTTGTATGCCATCGGCCCCCGCCCCAACACGAGTAAACCTCACAAGGGTGAAGGACATGCCATTTATCCCTACTTGCTACGTGGGCTGACTATAGACCACCCCAACCAGGTCTGGGCGATGGATATCACCTATATCCCTTTAGGGAGCAGTCACATGTACCTGGTTGGCATAATTGATGTATACAGCCGCTACATCGTTGGCTGGTCACTTTCCAATACAATGACGACCCGTTGGTGCCGCGAGTGTCTTGAAGAAGCCATATGTCGTCATGGCGCCCCGGAGATAGTCAACACGGATCAGGGCAGTCAATTCTCCAGTCACGAGTTCTCAACGTATTTTTCTTCTTACACAGGTTTAAAGTTCAGCATGGACGGTAAGGGACGTGCAATCGACAATATCTTCATTGAAAGATTCTGGCGCAATATCAAGTACGAGAAGATCTATCTTGAGCCGTCTGATAACGGTTTGGATTTATATCGCAAAATAAAGGAGTATATGACGTATTATAATACGGAAAGGCCCCATCAGGGACTGGAATATAAGAGACCGGTGGAAATCTACCGGGAGGCCGCTTAGTTTCCTGGGATCGCCCAGCTGGGCGATCCCAGGAAACTAACTAATCTTTGAATAAAAGTTGTCTAAAGAGAGGGAGAAGTTTATTCTTTGCTTTTTATGCGAAAAATATATGCTTTTTTCTCGGCATCGCAAATTATCTATGCTGTTTTTGCGAAGAATAGTTATTATATTCATCGCAACATCTCGAACAGGTGCAAGGTGCAAGTATCTATATATAGATAAACTTGCTCCTTGCACTTGAGCTAAGCCATTCTTATTCAGGATGATTGTTTATTCGAAAATATGTCGTATCATTGAATACAAGATATATACAGACAAGCATAGGTCAAAGGTGGACTAATAAGGTTGAAATTTTTGTGCCTAATTCGTTACCGATTGAAAATATGGAAAAGTTAAGTATTGATTTTAAGTTATATGGATGATAGGGTTCGAATCCCTTTCTTTCCGCAATTCATTTCCCAATCATGCACCGGGAGGAGTAGGGTTGGGTTTTTTTAATGCTTCATGGTGACCAGCCCGGTGAAGAGATCGTAAGCAGCCTGAAGGTAGCTTTGTCGGGCGAACTGAGCTTTCAGCTGTTCGCTAAGCAGTTCCTGTTGCAGGATATACCCCTTTTCGTATTGCATCTGTGCTGCCTCAAGGTTCTGCTCACTTATCGCCATGTTCTCCTCACTGAGACGGTAGCTCTCCCGTTGCACCACGAGCTGTGACTGCTCCTGCAGCCGCTCCTTCTCCTGTCTGTTGCGTATCTCCAGCAGGCTTGCCTCCTCCAGCCGTTGTTGCAGCCTGAGCCGTGATACCTCTTTGGCGGTGGTGAGTGACTGGCTGATGGGTATCTTCAGTGAGAGACCCAGATAGCTGTTGCCGCGCCAATAGCGGTCGTTGAAGAGCCGTAGCTCATTGTTGTAGTAGTTGGTGCCCAGGTAACCGTTGAGCGAGAGCGTGGGGGCGTACTTCCACTCTGCCGATCCTGTGCGCAGTGCCGCCAGCGACACCCTCTCCAGCTGCTTCATCACTTCGAGCTCCTTCCCTGTCACAGATGTGGATGCGTGCTGTTCCATCTTGCTGAGCAGGGTAGGGATATCCTCCTCCAGCTGCAGCGTCGCCACGGTTTGGGGGGTGACCTCGGCACCCGCCAGGAAGAGCAGGTTGGCCCTGGCATCCGCGGCAATCTTTTCTGCCCTGAGGCAGTTCGCCACCGACTCGTTGTAGGCCTGCTGTGCTTTATTCTTTTCCACGAGGGAGAGCTGTTCTTTTTTGTAGAGATCACCTGCGTTGCTCAGCAGCAGGGCATAATAGGTCGTATCCTGCACACAGGAGCGGAGTTGTTCCTCTGCGATCACACACTCGGCATAGGCGATGGCGACCTGCTCCCGCAGCTCCTTTTCCGATATCCTCTCATCATATTGTTGTATCTTCAATTGCTGTTTCTGCTCGCCCACGCGGTTCACCTTCTCCGGGCTGAAGAGATCATAACTGAGATTGAGTCCCGCCGAAGCGTTCCAGCTGGTGTTGAACCGCAGATACATCAGCTCACCCTCCTGTGCATCGGGAT
>DURL01000149.1 GCA_012837345.1 Bacteroidales bacterium | reverse complement strand
TCCCTACGGTGAATCGAAGATCAGGGCGGAGGAATATATCTTAAACAAGCTTTCAGCTGTTAGCGATAAGCTATTAGCTAAAAGAGTATATATTTTGAGGCCCTGTATGATACATGGGCCGGGGAACAAGGGGAACCTGAACCTGCTGTACAGTGTGGTGAAGAAGGGGATTCCCTGGCCGCTGGGTGCGTATGAGAACCGTCGTTCGTTCTGTTCCATCGATAACATCTCCTATGTGGTGGAGCAGCTGATTGTGAAGGAGAACATTGAGAGCGGGATCTATCACGTGGGGGATGATGAGCCACTGTCGACCAATGAACTGATCAGGTTGATCGGTGAGTCGGTGGGCAGGAAATCGCATATCTGGCAACTGCCGAAAGGGTTGATGAACGGTGCTGCTGCCATTGGCGGAGCTTTGAAGCTACCGCTGAACAAAGAGCGGTTGCGGAAGCTCACGGAGAACTATGTGGTGAGCAATACCAAAATAAAACAGGCGCTGGGTATCGACAAGATGCCGGTATCGGCTAAGGAGGGGATGCGCAAAACGCTGGATAGTTTTAAGTGATTAGGCAAGTTAAATATTTCGAATATTCCATCTGATTCGAATATTTCGTTTATATCTGTGGTCATAACATTAAAAACAACGGTTATGGTAACGACAAATGATATTAAAAGACCCAATATACGTGAGCGTAAGTTGGCACAGGAGTCTTACACTTCTCTCATTTCCTCGATTGAACAGTTAAAATCGGATCAGGTGGAAATTGAAATTGAAGAGACCAGTGAGAGAATTATTCTTCCTGTTAAGGCATTGAATTTATTGGGTGAAATACTCAAGGCAATGAGTCAGGGCAAACCTATTTCAATAGTACCTATTGCAACAGAAGTGACAACGCAAAAAGCTTCGGAGATTTTGGGTTGTTCAAGACCCTATCTCGTGAAACTACTGGAGGAGGGTAAGATTGAATATGCAAAAGTGGGAAAACATCGTCGTATTAAATATGAGGATGTGATTGATTATAAAAAGAAGATGAAAGAGGAGCAAAAGAAACGGCTCATTGAGATGATGCATGCAGATGAGGATCTAGGGCTTTATGATTCATAGCGTTTGGAATTACTAACTTAGCCGGGACACAGAGTTAAGCATAAAAGCTTATTTTTGTGTAATATGAGAAAACAAAGGCCAATTTCAATTCCATATCGGATGGCTTGGTTTATGGCTAAGGTGGGTGATCTCCTTGGTTCCAAATCTCCAATTAATAGTTACAAGCTTGAAAAGATGACGAAATCTTTAACATTCTCGAATGAAAAAGTCAGAAAAGAACTTGGGTGGGAGCCATTAGACGTATTAACAAATTATAAAATATAGTATAATTAGACAACTTCTAAACAATTGAAAAGTGTCGCTATGAAGGACTTTCAAAAAATATTGTTGTCTTTCAAGAAATAACTATGTGGATCTATTTATTAATCACCATTGTATTGGTTGCGGCAGAATTGCTGTATTTTAAGATTGCCGATCGCTTCAACATCATAGACAAACCCAACCAACGCAGCTCTCATACCCGCATTACCATACGGGGTGGGGGCTTGGTTTTTTTTCTGGGGGCCTTGCTCTACTTTTTATTCTTTGGCCGGGCCTATCCCTGGTTTATTTTGGGTCTTAGCCTGATTGCCCTGATCAGTTTTGCTGACGATATCAAACCACGTTCGTCTATCCTGCGTCTGCTGGTGCATTTCGCGGCTATGGGACTGATGTTTTACCAGCTGGGCTTGCTCAATCTGCCCTGGTACGTTAGCATACTGGCGCTGATAGTGAGTACCGGCATATTGAATGCCTATAATTTTATGGACGGCATCAACGGCATTACCGGCAGCTACAGTCTGGGGGTTATCGCTGCCTTGTGGTACATCAATTATTCCCGCGTGGCTTTTGTGGACGATAAGCTCTTATTGGTACTGATGCTGGCCCTTTTGGTGTTTAATCTGTTCAATTTCAGAGCCAAGGCAAAATGCTTTGCCGGCGATGTCGGAGCCCTGAGCATTGCTTTTACCATCGTGTTTTTGTTAGGCAGACTAATAATGCAAACCGGCAATTTTACTTACATTCTTTTGCTGGCCTTGTACGGAGTGGACAGTGTACTGACCATTATCCACCGCCTGCTGCTGAGGGAAAACATTTTCAAACCCCACCGCAAACACCTCTACCAAATCATGGCCAACGAACTGAATATACCCCATGTGATGGTGGCCACTTTGTACACTTGTCTGCAGATCATCATTAGTGCGGGCTTATTGCTATTCGAAAACACCTCTTATCTTTATATGGGCATTGTTTTTGGACTGCTGACGCTGTTTTATGTGCTTTTTATGTGGCGGTTTTATCCATTGCATGCAGCGAGTTTGAATCCATCCGAAACAACATCTGCAAATTAGTTTAAAGCTTTGATACGCTATGAACCAGCCCCTCCACATCAACACCCAGCTCCTCAACTCCATCACCGCCCAGGCCCAAACCAGCCCCCGCCTGCGCATCAACTTCAACCTGCACGACAGCCTCGATGCCAAAGCCCAGCGCCTACTCAACGCCCTGGAGCCGGGCACGGTCCTGCCGGTGCATCGTCATC
>DURL01000148.1 GCA_012837345.1 Bacteroidales bacterium | reverse complement strand
GAGCAACGTTCAGTAAAGGAATAGCTTCTTCGGCCATCTGCACACTACAGTAACCACCAGCCTGTGAGCTTGCTTTTCATCCCAGCTCCCGCAGGACGTCGAGTGATTTGAGTGGGGGAAAGTCGTAGGTGTGCAGCCGGAAATACTCCAGCAGGGAGTCCACAATCAGGTTGCGTTGGCTGCGCGACAGGCGGAAGAGATGCATGTTGCCGTAGTGCATCCGTTGCAGCAGGAACAGGTACGCACTCTGTTCTCTGTTCAGATAGTGTGTATGCAGGGGCACATGGCGGGTAAACTCCCCATTCATCAGATCGAAAAAGTGGTTGCGGCCCGCACCCTCCATATTGGGGTAGATGCCCATAAAGCGAGTCAATCCCAACATAAAGGCAAGATGGAAGTTGGCCACCCCCTTTTCGGTCGCCTCCAGTGTCTCCACCGAATTTTTCAGATAGTCGAAGAGCAGCTCGTTGTGATCCGACTCATGCAGCAGCCGGGTGAGCAGCTCCGACAGGAAGAAGGTCAATGAGATCTTGGTCATGTGGCTGTTGATGTCGTAGAGCGGAAACTGACGCACGGCATCCCTGATACGCTGCAGGTCGCGCAGCGGCTTGTGTTCCACCTCCAGCCAAAGGATCGTTAGCGGGGTGAAGAGGGAGGGGGTAAATTTCGATTTTCTCCCTCTGGAGCGCGGCAACAGGTAGGAGACCCTCCCAAAACCACGCGTGAAGAGCTGCGTGATGGAATAGGTGTCGCTATAGGGAAAGGTGGACAGGACAATGCCTTCTGTTTTATGCAACATCTCTTCGCTTATTGCTTACAACGTAAAGCTTACCGTTACAAAAATAACAAATTCCGGGGGGCTGAAAAGAAAAACGCCCCGGAATCTACCGGAGCGTTGCGATATCTCTCATTCAGCGAATGATCAATAGAGTCTCTTCTTGATACGGGCAGCTTTGCCACGCAGTTTACGCAGATAGTAGAGCTTGGTTCTGCGAACCTTACCCTGGCTGTTGAGCGTGATCTCCTCGATAAAGGGAGAGTTCATCGGGAAGATACGTTCCACACCGATGTTATCCGACATCTTGCGTACGGTGAAACGTTTGGCGTCACCATGGCCAGCGATCTTGATCACGACCCCACGATAGAGCTGGATACGCTCTTTGTTGCCTTCGGCAATGCGATAGGCCACCGTGATGGTGTCTCCGCTCCTGAAATTGGGAAATTCCTTCTTTTCTTTGGCAAAAGAGGCTTCCGCTACTTTAAGTAAGTCCATCCTATAATAAGCTTTATGTTAATAATTAACCTGTGTGAACGCAATATAACGGCATGTTGACCGACAGAGATTGCGCAAAGCGGATGCAAAGATAGAAAAACTCAACGAAACAACCATACAAATAACCAATTAATCTATATTTTTTGTTTCCTTCTTGATGTACTGGGGAAAAAAGCCTATTTTTGAACTGTGTAACATATGCTTTGGCATATCCAACCCATCTATGAGACCCAACAGAATGAGAATGAACACAATCTGGATCGCCCTTGCGGCTATGATCCTTTTATCCTGCAAACCGCAATACCGGATTGCAGAGATGAGCGGCACCATCACCGAGATGAACAGCAGCTTCGACACCCCGCAACATGCAGCCATGCATTCCCTGGTACTCTCCTACAAGAGTGAACTGGATGAGAAGATGAACGAGGTGATCGGCACCTCCGAGCAGGCGATGATGTATGGCCGTCCCGAGAGCCTCCTGACCAACTTCACCGCCGATGTGATGAAAGCATACGGTGATGAGCAGCTGGAGGGAGGTGCCGATGTAGCAATGATGAACGTACATGGACACCGCGCGTCGATGCCCAAAGGTGAGATCACGGTGGGCAACCTCTATGAGATCTATTCGTTCGACAACGCCATCACCTTCCTGGAGATAAAGGGGAGCGACCTGATGCAACTGTTCAACGCCTATGCGCGCATCGGCGGGGCAGGCATCTCCTCCAACGTGCGGTTGATCATCGATAACCGCAACGTCAAAGAGATCACTCTCGATGGTGAGCCAATAGATCCGGCACATCTCTACCGCGTTGTGACGCTCGACTACCTGGCCGAGGGGAACGACAACATGACTGCCATGCGCAATGCCCTCACGCAACACAACACCGGCGTGACACTACGCGATGTGATGATCGACCATGTGAAAGAGGAAAGCCGCCGGGGCAACGCGATCCGTTCTGCCCTCGACGGACGAATAACCATAACCAACCAAGAGTGAACAAGATGAAGAAACCAGCCCTCACCCTGCTGTTGCTACTGACGATGATCGTCACGGTGACTGCCCAGAAACAGCTTGTGATACTACATACCAACGACACCCACAGCCGCATCGAGCCGCTGCCTGCCGGGGACCGCTACGCTGCCGACAAGGGCGGTGTGGAGCGGCGCATCAACTACATCGAGCAGATGCGCAAGGATCATGAGCACCTTCTGCTCTTCGACGCGGGTGATTTCCTGCAGGGCACCCCCTATTTCAATCTCTTTAAAGGAGAGGTTGAGGTGGAGGCGATGAACCTGATGGGGTACGACGCGGTGACTCTCGGCAACCATGAGTTCGACTACGGTCTGGAGGTGCTCGGGCAGGTGGTGGCGAAAGCCCGGTTCCCCATAGTTGCTAGCAACTACGACTTCAGCGAGACTCCACTCGCCGGCAAGATTAAGCCCTATCTCATCCTGAAGAGGGGAGGTGTGAAAATCGGCGTGCTGGGTGTCAACATACAACCGAAAGGGTTGATCTCCACATCCAATTATGACGGCATGCGCTTCCTCGACCCGGTAACCACAGCCAATATGCTGGCATACAGGCTACGCACGCAACACGGCTGTGACCTGGTGGTAGCACTGTCTCACCTGGGGTATAATCCCGATACCCGACTGGCAGAAGCATCGCGCAACATCGATATCATCATCGGCGGGCATAGCCACACCTATATGAAGGAACCCGATATCCGCAGAAACATGGACAACCGGGAGGTGCTGATCTACCAGACACCGGGCAGGGGCGTCTACGTGGGTCGTATCGATGTGACGATGGAGAAAAGTAAAAAATAATTCGAACAGACAGACAGGTTAGAATGAGAAAAAGAGTACTGCTTTTTATCCTGGGTGTAACCGTGCTGACGGCCGGAGCGCAGGTACCCGCGACCCTCTATGAACAGGCAGACAAAGAGGCGATGAACCGTTGGGTAGACTCGGTCTTCGCCACCCTCACCCCTGACCAGCAGATTGGTCAGCTCTTTATGCCCATCGCCGAGAGCGGCAGCGGCTGGAAGAAGAGAATCGCAGGTTATATTGCAGAGCAGAAGATAGGGGGACTACTCTTCTCGAAGGGTACTCTGCGTAACCAGGCCAATATGACCAACTACGTGCAGAGCCTCTCACCGCTGCCGCTTCTGATTGCTCTCGATGGCGAGTGGGGGTTGAGCATGCGACTGACCGATGCACCCCGTTATCCGTACAATCAGGTGGTGGGCGCCATCCAGGAGGAGGAGACTATTCGGATCTATGGAGAAGAGGTGGCACGACAATGTCGCGAGATGGGCATCCATATCAATTTCGCCCCCTCTGTCGACGTGCATACCAACCCTGCCAATCCCATCATCGGAAGCCGTTCCTTCGGCGAGAACCCGCAAAAGGTGGCACGACAGGCAATCGCCTATGCCAGGGGATTGGAAGAGAACGGCGTGATGGCTGTTGCCAAGCACTTCCCCGGTCATGGTGACACCTCGGAGGACTCACATCACACCCTGCCACTCATCACTCATGATGCGGCGCGGCTCGACACCGTGGAGCTCTACCCCTTTCGTGCATACATCCATGCCGGCCTATCGGGCATGATGACCGGCCACCTCGATGTGCCGGCACTTCACACGAAGGGTCTGCCGGCATCCCTCTCCCCTGCGATCGTTACCGAGTTGCTGCGGAAGGAGATGGGCTTCACAGGACTCATCTTCACCGACGCCATGGCGATGAAGGGGGTCTCCGATCAGCCGGATGCCAGCGTAAAGGCACTACTGGCCGGCAATGACATCCTGCTGGGGCCTGCCAACCTGCCAAAAGCATACGCCGCGGTGAAGCAGGCGGCAGCAGAGGGCATCCTGCCCTCTGCGATGCTGGAGGAGAAGGTACGCAGGATTCTGGCCTATAAATATATCCTGGGGTTGGACACGATAACGGCGGTTGACCATGCCAGGGTACACAGCCGCGTGAACAGCCCCCGGGCTGAGTGGGTGCAACGAAGAATCTACGACAAAGCGATTACCCTGCTCAAGAATGATGCGGATCTGGTACCGTTCAAAGGTCTCGACCGGTTGCGCATCGCATCGGTAGCGATCGGTGCACGAAAGGGAAATCCCTTTCAGCACTACCTTCGTAAATATGCCGATGTGGCCACCTTCACTCCTTCATCGGCTGCCGCCGCGGCACGAATGGAGGAGCTGCAGGGGTACGACCTTCTGATCCTCTCCCTGCACAGCGATCACATCGGTGAGGTAGCGGAGCTGCAACAGTTGGCAAGCAGGAAAAAAACGGCGTTGGTGCTCTTCACCCCGCCTGCACAGTTGTCTCCCATCCGCACCATCGATGCAGATCTCGCAGCGTTGCTTATGGCCTATGACACCACGGAGGCAGCACAGATTAGTGCGGCACAGGCTCTCTTTGGCGGGATCGCTCTGGCGGGGCGTTTGCCGGTGACTGTGGGTGACTACACTGAAGGTGCAGGCATCGATACCAGGAAGGTGCGGTTAGGCTACTCGCTTCCCGAGGAGGTAGGGATTGCCTCTGAGAGCTTGAATCGGATCGAGCAGATCGCGCTGGAGGGGATCCGGCAAAATGCCTACCCCGGCTGTCAGATACTGGTGGCAAAAGAGGGAGTTGTCATTTACGAGAGAGCCTTCGGCAAGCTGGATCATGGAGATGATGAGGAGGTGACCGATGAGACCATCTACGACCTGGCATCAGTGACCAAAGCGACAGCCACACTGCCCGCAGTGATGAAACTATACGATGAGGGCGGAATGCGACTGGAGGATCCCATCAGCAAGTTTGTAAAGGAGACAAAAGGCAGTGACAAAGCATCTGCTACCATCCGTTCACTGCTTTTTCATGAATCAGGCATCACCTCCTTTATCCCTTACTACACAAGTGCGATCGACACGACCAGTTACGAAGGAGTGCTATTCGGTCGCCGTTCCTCGCTCTACCATGTCCGTTATGCGGGAGCCTGGGCACGCACCGACTACACTTTTCTGCCGGAGCTGATCTCACAAAAACGGTCGCAGCGTTTTCACCTTCCGGTAGCCAACGGGCTCTATGCCAGCGACAAAATGAAGGAGACGCTGTTACGTGACGTGATCCGGTCACCTCTTCGAAGAAGGGGGCGCTACCTATACAGCTGCCTCAATTTCATGTTGCTAAAGGAGGCTGTGGAAGCCACAACCGGAAACGACCTCGACCGCTTCGTCAAGGAGAACTTCTACCGGAAGCTGGGCGCCACCACCACCACCTTCCGTCCGCTGCAACAGCACCCCGCGAAGCTGATCGCTCCCACCGAGGATGACCCCTTCTTCCGTCGTCAGCACCTGCGTGGATACGTACATGATGAAGGGGCGGCACTCTTCGGCGGCATCTCCGGCAATGCCGGCCTTTTCTCCAACAGTAACGACCTGGCGAAGATCAGCCAGATGTGGCTCAACGGAGGCAGCTACGGTGGTGAGCAGCTCCTCAGCGAGGAGACGGTGCGACTATTCACCACGATGAAAAGCAGCGTCAGCCGTCGTGGCCTGGGCTTCGACAAGCCTGACCCCACCGACAGTAAGCGGAGTCCCACCAGCCCTGTCACACCCGTAGAGGTGTACGGGCATACCGGTTTCACCGGCACCAGCTTCTGGATCGACCCGGTGAACGAGATGATCTATATCTTCCTCTCCAACCGTGTCAACCCGTCGCGGACGCCCAATCGCTTCTCCACGCTGAGCATCCGTGAACGGATCCAGGAGGAGCTCTACCAGGCCATACAAACCGATACACCCATCACAACACAACCGTAACAAGAGACGATGCAAAAGGTTATCAAGAGCAGCCAGTTGGCTGCCGACACAGAGAAGACAATACGGAATATCCGGCATGACAAACTGTTCATCCTCACCGATGCCAACACACACCACCACTGCCTGCCGCTGCTCGACAAGGTGCCCCAGATCGGTGAGGGTAAGGAGATCGTGATCCCCGCCGATGACACCAACAAGACCATCGGCACGCTCACCAGCGTGTGGGAGCAGCTCACAACAGGAGGTGCCACGCGCCACTCACTCCTCCTGAACCTCGGCGGCGGGATGGTGACTGACCTGGGCGGCTTTGCTGCCGCCACCTTCAAGCGTGGCATCCGCTACATCAACATACCCACCACGTTGCTGGGAGCAGTTGATGCTTCTGTCGGTGGCAAAACCGGCGTCAATTTTGGCGGCTACAAGAACGAGATTGGCTCTTTCTATCCCTCCGATTTTGTGATCATCTCGTCTGTCTTCTTCCGCACGCTTACACCTGCCGGTCTCCTTTCAGGGTATGCCGAGATGATCAAGCATGCACTGATTCACTCTGTCGCCGACCTGGAGAAGCTATTGACCTTCCCGCTCGCAGCACCCGACTATGAACAGCTGAATGAGTTGGTATTTCGTTCCGTGGGCATCAAACGGCAGATCGTGGAGAAGGATCCCTTTGAGCAGGATATCCGCAAAGCGCTGAACCTGGGTCACACCACCGCCCATGCCTTCGAGAGCCATGCCCTTCGATCGGGGAAGCCGGTACCTCACGGTTATGCCGTGGCGTGGGGACTGATTGTTGAGCTATACCTCTCGCATCGCATCTGTCGCTTTCCAAAGGAGAAGCTACTCAAAACGGTCCGTTTCATCCGTGAGCAGTATGGCGCCTATCCGATCAGCTGCGACGACTACGAGCAACTCTATGAGATTGCACTGCACGACAAGAAAAACCGGGACGGAGTCATCAACTTCACCCTGCTCTCCGAGATAGGGAATGTACAGATCGACCAGACAACCGATAAAAAGCTATTCTTCGAGGCACTCGACTTCTATCGCGATTCAGTAGGGTTATAGATTGCATCGTTAATGGCAGACAAGGAAGAGAGCTCCCAAAAGGTTTTAAAAGGGTTAAAAAGGGGTTAAAGGTGTGAACCGCTTTTTTTGAAGGCTCCGGGTCAGCAGATCTCCTTCACAAAACGTTCCTCGGCCTGGTGCACCCAGTCCCGAAATCTTTCGTCAGGTTGATAACGCGGTATAAAATCGATCAGCCTGTCCAGTTCGAACCGCTTGCCGGCAACACCGGCGCCGGAGAGGGAAGCATCATACGCATTGAACTCCTGCTCCACATGCACGGGGATCATCAGGATCGGCTTGTGGTAATAGAGTGCCTCACAGAGAGACTCGAAGCCGGCAGTAGTGGCGTAAGCCATGCTACCCGCCATGCTCTGAAGGAACTTCTCATCGTTGAGGCGACTGAGCGTCAGCCGGTCGTCCACCTGCACCTCCTCCACCGCATCGTTCTTGTCCCAGAAAAAATGAAGTGGCACCTCGGGATGTCTGGCATGCCATCGGACGATCTCGTCGTAATAGCCTGCATTGAGCATGTAACCATGGATATAGTTCCCGTTGGAGGGCTTTGTGCAGAACACCTCGGGTCGTAACAGGGGGGGTACAGTGACGATCTTCTTCTCCGGTGCACCGGGCATGTCGCGAAGAGAGAGAGCCAGGATGCGTGAAGCGCGGTTGGAAGTGATACGCGAGAGCATCCGCAGGAAATAGTACCTCACATCCTGCTCTGCGGTGGTTTTATAGTTGGGATTAAGCAGTATGTACTGATGTGCCACGCAGATCATCTCCACACCCATTTTTTTATCGAAACGATAAATGCCGTAAGCCATGCCGGTGATCATCTCGTAGAAATTGATCACCCTGTCGGGCCGGTACTCATCGATCATATGTCGTATGAGCTGAAGGCTTTTGCGGAAGATGAAAGGGCGGGAAAAGTTGGTCGCCACACTCATCAGAATGTTGGGACGCTTTTGTTTATAGAAGGAGGTGAAGTTGGGGCTGTGGAATGCGGTGACGGGAGCCCCGATCTTTTCGGTGAAAAAGGAGGGTATCTCCCTGTTGTCGCTCTTCCCTACCAGCACGGCCACCACTTCGTGACCCTGTCTCCGCAGAATGGCAGCCAGGGAGAGTGCCTGTGTATAGTGCCCTCTTCCTTCTCCCTGTACAGTGAACAAAAATCTCACACAAAAAGGTTTTTGATGTTTGAGCCACAAAAGTACAAAAATTAACCACAGCCACCCTCATTTCAGCGGTTAAGGAAAAAAGACAAACCGCAGCAGGCTCTCAACGGACGAAAGTGAGGGGTTGCCCCGTCAGCTGTTCCGTCACACCACCTTCATCGTAGGCCACGGCACCGTTGACAAATGTCTTCTTTACGCTGCTTCCGAAAACCTCTCCCTCGAAGGGTGACCAGCCACACTTGTACAGGATATTTTCCGGGGTCACGGTAAGGGGTGATGAGGGGTCGATCAGGACCAGATCCGCGTAGTAACCCTCCCGGATGAAACCCCTATCCTGAATGCGGAAGAGGCGTGCCGGTGCGTGGCACATCCGTTCCACCACCAGTTCATGCGTGAAGAGACCCTGACGGGCCATCTCCCACATCGCCGGCAGTGAGTGTTGCACCAGAGGCCCCCCTGAAGCCGCCTTGAGTGCACCACCCTCCTTCTCACTCAGCAGGTGGGGTGCATGGTCGGTGGCCACCACATCGAGGCGTCCGCTACGCAATGCCTGACGCAGTGCGTCACGGTCAGCCACACCCTTCACAGCCGGGTTCCACTTGATGCGTGTTCCGAGGCGACCATAATCCTGATCGCTGAACCAGAGATGATGCACGCATACCTCGGCGGTGATCTGTTTCTTCTCCGCTGCTCCCTCTGTAAAGAGGCTCATCTCGCGGGCGGTGGAGAGATGCAGCACATGCAGATGGCTGCCGTAACGGTCTGCCAGTTCCACGGCGGTCGCCGTTGAACGATAGCAGGCCTCGGCGCTTCTGATCAATGGATGCACTTCAACCGGGATCTCCGCCCCATATAGCTTCTGCATCCGATCGCGGTTCTCGCGGATCAGCTCCTCGCTTTCGCAGTGTGTCGCGATCAGCATACCCACCTCGGCAAAGATCTGTTGCAGGGAACGACGATCATCCACCAGCATGTTACCGGTGGAAGAACCCATGAATACCTTTACCCCACAAGTGGTGCGCGGGTCGGCCTGCAACAGCTCACCAATATTGTCGTTGGTGGCACCCAGGTAGAAAGAGTAATTGGCCGCCGAACGACCCTCAGCCAGCTCCTGCTTACGGCGTAGCGCGTCGTTGGTAATGGTCTGCGGCATCGTGTTGGGCATCTCCATATAAGAGGTGACCCCTCCTGCCACAGCAGCCCTGCTCTCGGAAAAGATGTCTCCCTTGTGCGTCAGCCCCGGCTCGCGGAAGTGCACCTGGTCGTCGATCACGCCGGGAATCAGATAGAGTCCCCTGGCGTCGATCACCTCATGGCAGCTCTTCAGCAGCTGCTCCGGCACCTCGTCGCGGTAGATGCGACTGATGCGCTCTCCCTCTATCAGGAGTGAGCCGGTAAAGGTCTCCCCCTCGTTGATGATGGTTGCTCTCTGTATCAGGATCATGATTGCAGTTGTTTGGTTCGTGCAGGTTGTTTGTTTGGTCTTATGCGGCCCAGTTCTTTTCGCCAGCGCAGGTTGATCACGCCGAAGAAAGCCTCTCCGAAGATGCTGCTGCTCATCTTGGAGGTGCCCAGCTGCCGGTTTACGAAGATGACCGACACCTCGGTGATGCTGAATCCCAGCACCTTCGCAGAGTATTTCATCTCGATCTGGAAGGCGTATCCCTTGAAGCGTATCTGATCCAGATCGATGGTCTCCAGCACCTTACGACGATAGCAGACAAAACCGGCGGTGGTATCCTTCACATGAAGGGAAGTGACGAAACGGACATACTTCGATGCGAAGAAGGACATCAGCACACGTCCCATGGGCCAGTTGACCACATTCACACCGGTGGCGTAGCGCGATCCGACCGCCACATCAAATCCCTGCTCATGACAAGCAGCGTAGAGGCGGGGCAGATCTTCCGGGTTATGCGAGAAATCGGCATCCATCTCGAAGATGTACTCATAGGATCGCTGTAAAGCCCATTTAAACCCGTGGATATAGGCAGTACCCAGTCCCAGCTTTCCCTTCCGTTCCTCCAAAAAGAGACGTCCGGCAAACGAATCGTTCATCAGTCGTTTCACGATGGCTGCCGTACCGTCAGGCGACCCATCGTCAATCACCAGAATGTGAAACGGTTTCTCCAGAGATAAAACGGCTCTTATGATGTTTTCGATGTTCTCCTTTTCGTTATAGGTGGGGATAATTACAAGACTGTCTGCCATAACATGTATTTTTGCTTCAAATGTACTTCATTTGCCGCACAAATGAAAAAGATCGGGAAATATTTTGATTTCTCAAAACATCATACTATCTTTGCAATCCCATTAAGGGAAAACAGATCGCGGAGTGGAGCAGTTGGTAGCTCGTTGGGCTCATAACCCAAAGGTCGTAAGTTCGAGTCTTGCCTCCGCAACAATAAAAAAAAGGAAAGTTACGCTACTTTCCTTTTTTTTGTGTTTATTTGCAGTGATAAACTGACACACAGTCATCTGCATGTACCGAATGCCGATTTGCATATTGCTGCTTCTTCTGTTTCTCCTCCCGGCAGGGGGGCACACTCAGCCTGAAGAGCCGGTCCGTGGCAAGGCATCCTACTATGCCCGTCGCTTACATGGGCAGCGTATGTCAAATGGTTCCCGCTATCACAGGGACAGTCTCACCTGTGCACACCGCACCTATCCTTTTGGCACATTACTGGAGGTAACCAACCTCCACAACAACAAATCAGTCATTGTAGAGGTGACCGACCGTGGTCCCTATATACGCAATCGGATCATCGACCTCTCACATGCGGCAGCCCACGAGCTGGAGATGCTGCGACAGGGGGTGATCCAGGTGAAGATCAGGGAGCATAATCCGATGCCCTTCAGCAACATCGTGATCCCCTTCGACAGAAATGGGTTCCTCCTCCCGGTCACACAACCGGCGGCAATGCGCGCAACCCTACCTGAGGGAAAATAAAAAAAGTGCCGGTAGAGACGATATCTGCTCAACCGGCACTCTCATATGCCACCTGATGCTCCAATCCTGCTTATTTGTGATTAGAGAAGGAGTAGGGAGCATCCGACTTGTGGATCCCTCTCGACCTGTTGGGCTTATCTGTCATGGAGAAGTCGATCTTCGCCCCTTTCATCAGGTCTCCGTGGGTGAAGTAATTCCTGGTATGATTCTTTCCGTTCAACTTCACCGATGAGATGTAACGTTTTGTGTGTCCGTTGTCGGGAGCGTTGATCTCGATCTTATTGCCATTCTCCAGGTGAACGGTCATCTTTTTGAACAGCGGAGAACCAATCACATACTGATCGCTGCCGGGGCACACCGGATAGAAACCGAGTGAGGAGAAGACATACCAGGCAGAGGTCTGACCGTTATCCTCATCCCCGCAATAGCCGTCGGGATGTGGTGTGTAAAGTTTATCCATCACCTCTCTCACCCGGTATTGGGCCTTCCAGGGTTCACCGGCGTAGTTGTAGAGATAGATCATATGCTGGATGGGCTGGTTCCCGTGGGCATACTGCCCCATGTTCATGATCTGCATCTCACGGATCTCGTGGATCACACCACCATAATAACTGTCGTCGAAGAGAGGAGGCATCACGAATACCGAATCAAGCATCTGCACGAACGATTTGTTCCCGCCCATCAGATCGATCAGTCCCTGTGGATCGTGGAACACCGACCAGGTATAGTGCCAGCTGTTACCCTCGGTGAAGGCATCCCCCCACTTTGTGGGGCTGAATGGCGACTGGAACGAACCATCCTTGTTACGGCCCCGCATGAGCTTGTGCTCAGGTGAGTATAGGTTGCGATAGTTCTGGCTTCTCTTTGCAAAAAGGTCGATCTCCGCCTGCGGTCTTTTCAACTCCTTTGCCAGCTTGTAGATGGTCCAGTCGGCATAGGCATATTCCAGCGTACGTGCAGCATTCTCTCTTATCTTCACGTCGTAGGGCACATAACCCAGCGTGTTGTAATATTCATGTCCGAGTCGACCGGTGGAGGATACACGCGGGTGAACGTTCTCGGTACCATGCAACATCGCCTCATAGAGTGTCTCAATGTCATACCCGCGAAGCCCCTTGAGATAGGCATCAGCCACCACCGATGCGGAGTTGTTGCCAATCATGATGCCACGGTGACCGGGGCTGGCCCATTCAGGCAGGAAGCCGCTCTCCTTGTACGTGTTGACCAGTCCCTCCTGTATCTCCCTGTTGACCGAGGGGTAGACCAGGTTCAGCAATGGGAATAGTGCGCGGAAGGTATCCCAGAAGCCGGTATCGGTATACATGTAGCCGGGGAGCACCTTCCCGTTGTAGGGACTGTAATGCATCACATTGCCCTCGGCATCGATCTCATGAAACTTGCGCGGGAAGAGCGTAGAGCGATAAAGGGTAGAGTAAAAGGTACGGATCTGGTCCAGGTTACCCCCTTCCACTTCGATCTTGCCAAGCACCTCGTTCCAGTCGTTCCGCCCTTCCTGCTTCACCTGCTGAAATGTTTTCCCGTTCACCTCTTCCAGGTTCTGCCAAGCCTGTTCGTAGCTGATGAATGAGGAGGCTACCCGTGCCAGCACCTGTTCCCGCCTTTTGGTCGAGAACCCGATGAAAGCACCGGTGTGTCCCGCCTCGGCCGTGAGGAGATCCTCAATGATCTCACCCTCTTTCACCACCTTATGAAGGGTGAAAGGCTTATCGAAGACCATCACGAAATAGTTTTTGAAGTTCTCCGGGACGCCCCCACTATTGCGGGTGGTGTATCCGATGATGGCGTTCCTGGCAGGGATGATCTCCACGGCTGACCCTCTGTCGAAGGCATCCACGAGCACGATGGCGCTGTCTGTTTCGGGGAAGGTAAAGCGGAAGATGGCTGCCCTTTCGGTGGGTGTGATCTCAGTGGTGATGTCATAATCGGCCAGGTAGGCACTGTAATAATGGGGTCTGGCGACCTCTGCCTTGCGTGAGAACCAGCTGGCGCGCTTCTCCTGGTCGAAGACCATCCTGTCGGTCATCGGCATGATGGCAAACTGACCGTAGTCGTTCATCCAGGGACTGGGCTGGTGTGTCTGCTTGAAGCCGTTGAGCTTGTTGTCGGTGTAGACATACTGCCATCCATCGCCCATCTTGCGGGTCTGGGGTGTCCAGAAATTCATGCCCCAGGGACGAGCTATCGCGGGATAGGTGTTACCGTTGGAGAGGGCAAATTCCGACTGTGTCCCCATGAGTACACTCACGTAATCCACCGGTTCGTCAAAAGCCTGTCCGGAAGCGGGTGCTGCCACGCTCATCAGCAGCAGCAGACCAAATGTTATCATATATCGATTCATACTATTGCAGTTGGTGTTAGAGCGTATTGACCAGATTTATTTTTCCTTTTCTCTCGAGATCGACAATCAGTTCACCAAAGAGGGTGTTCACCCAGGCGAACCAGCTGCGGGTGAAGTTGGATGGGTCATCCTTGTGGAAGGATTCATGCATGAATCCGGTATCGGCATCGCTGTCACGCAGCATCCGCAGACAATGCCTGATCTCCTCGTCGCTGGTGCTGGTCTGAGCCCGCATGATAATGCTCATGGGCCATATCATGTCGTACCCAATGTGAGGACCGCCGATGCCTTCACCGGCACTACCCTTGAAGAAGTAGGGGTTGTCACTGCTGAGTACCAGCTTGCGGGTATTGTGATAGACCTGATCGTCAGGGGATACCGTTCCGAGATAGGGCATGGCCAGCAGGCTGGGCACGTTGGCGTCATCCATGAGATAAGCATTGCCGAAGCCATCCACCTCAAAGGGATAGACCTTGCCATACTTAGGATGATCCACCACGGCGTATCGCTGTAAGGCTTCGCTCACCTCATCCGCCAATGCGAGGCTGTCGTGAGCAAGAGAGTTGTCGTTTGTTACCTTCTTTGCAATCTCGGCTATCTGCTTCAGTGAGGCCACGGCGAAGAAGTTGGAAGGGACGAGGAAGCCAAAGGTAGTGGCATCATCGGAGGGGCGGAAGGAAGATACGATCAGTCCCACGGGGTTCACAGGATTACCCAGTCCCATATTGTTGACGGTATCGAGCTGTCTTTCTGTTTTCCGGAGGAAGGTATAGGGTCCGTGTCCCTCTTTTCGCTGCTGCTCCCGGAAGGTCTGAATCACCAGGTTCATCGCTTTGGTCCAGTCGGCATCGAACACCGATGTATCCCCTGTCTCCTTCCAGTAGTGATATCCCAGACGCACGGCATAGCATAGCGAGTCGATCTCCCACTTACGTTCATGGAGCATCGGTTTCATATCGGTGATGTCGCTCATCCACTCTCCTTCAGGGTGAGGTTCATTGTTAAAAGCGTTGGCGTAAGGGTCAATCAGGATACAGGCTGTCTGCCTGTTCACCAGTCCCGCGATCATATTCTTCAGTGCGGGATCTGACTTCATCAGCGGCATGTAAGGCCACACCTGTGCCGTTGAGTCGCGCAGCCACATGGCATTGATGTCGCCGGTGATGACGAAGGTGTCGGGCTTACCGTTCTTCACACCATGGAAAACGGTGGTGTCGAGTGTATTGGGGTAGCAGTTTTCAAACATCCAGGCCAGCTTGGGATCTTTGATTTTCGCTTTCACTCCGGCGATGGTTCGTTCAACAGCTACGGATGTAAACCGTCTTTCACCGGCAAGGGGGCGTTTGCAAACGTAATGGGTCTTAGATTGTCCGGCAGCGCTGACGGAGGCTGCCGCCCAGGAGGGGTTGAAAGCCAAAGCGGAAAAAGCGAGTGTTGATTTCTTGAGAAAGTTTCTGCGAGTAGTCATGAGTATATATTAATTTGAATGATAATGCCTGATAACAAACAGATGTAACCCCCCGGATGATTCCGGAGAGGCAAAAAGAGATCCCGGTCACCGGATAAAGAGTTGAACAGCAACCGAAAATAGAGGTTCATCGAAAACAGACCTTAATGGGATGATTTAATCCGGCTTGACGAATGAGACGGGCAGTTTTTTGCGGAAGCCATCCTTGAAGCAGATCAGCGTCTCGGTGCGGGAGAGCCCCAGCGGCTGTAACTCTGAATGGATGATTCGCAGCAGGTCTTTGTTATTTTTCGCGTACACCTTAATGAGCAGGTCGTACTGGCCGGTGGTGTAATAACACTCCACTACCTCCGGGATCTTCTCCAACTCTTTCACCACATAATCGAAGGTCGAGGGAGAGGTGAGGAAGATACCCACGTATGCGCAGGTTTCGAACCCAATCTTTTCTGCATCCACTACAAACTCCGATCCTTTTATCACACCGAGGTGGATAAGCTTTTGTACCCGCTGGTGTATTGCCGCACCCGACACGCCGCATTCGCGTGCCACCTCCAGAAAAGGTATGCGTGCATTGTCAATGATCAGTCTGAGAATCTTCTCATCCAACTCATCCAGTTCATGTTGTGCCATAGTGCCGGTTTAAATCTGTAACCAAAAAAGGTTGTTTTGTGCAAAATTAGCAAAAAGTTTGGTTCCTGAGACATCAAACGGATCAATTCAATCCACTTTTAAGCATTTTAAAGCAATGTAGGCGAACAATCCGGTGACGGTATGTAAAGACCCCTCGTCGATCAGAAAGGAACCGGAGTGAAGTGCCCCACTTCGTTTCTCTTTTGAGGATACGCCGAAGCGATAATAACAGCAGGGGTAGTGTTGGGTGAAAAAGCCAAAGTCGTCGGCAGTCATCCGCCGGGGGTACTCACCCACCTGCTCTTCACCCAGCCACTCAACGGCTGCGGCCCGCACCTCCCGGGTCACGGTCTCATCACTGATCACACAGGGATATCCTTCCGGCAGATGGGTTTCACAATGACAACCATAGGCGGAGGCTGTGTCGGCGGCGATCCGGGGAATCAGTTGTAGCATCTTTCGTCGCTCCGTCTCATCCATACAGCGGAGGGAGCCGGCGAGGGTCACCACCGGCGGGATCACGTTGGTGGCGCCGGCAGCGATGAAACGACCGAAAGAGAGCACGACGGGATGGAAGGGATTGCTTCTGCGGCTCGCCAGCTGCTGCATCGACACCACGATCTGCGAGGCGGCCAGCACGGTGTCGTTCAGCTCATGCGGAAGAGCACCATGGCCCCCCTGTCCCTTCACGGTGAGGTGCACCTCGTCGGCCGAGGCCATCACCGTGCCGCTCTGAAAGGCGACACTTCCTGCCGGCAGATCGATGTAGGCATGCTGCTTGACGATCATGCGGGGGTTGAACGCCCCAAAAAGGTTATCGCGCAGCATCATGCTGGCGCCCCCGGGCGATTGCTCCTCCCCCGGCTGGAAAACGAAGAGCAGTGTGCCGGCAAAATGGCGGCGCAGCAAGTGTATCATCCTGGCCGCCCCCATCAATGCCGCTGCCTGTGCATCGTGGCCGCAGGCATGCATCACCCCCTCGTTCACCGAACGGTAAGGCACCACATTCTCCTCCTGCACCGGCAGTGCATCCATATCGGCCAGCAAAGCGATGCAGTTGTCCGACAGCCCCTTCTCTCCCTTCACCTCAGCCACGATGCCATGGCCGCCCACATTGCTCCGGTACGGGATCCCCTCCTTTTGCAGGAAGGCAGCGATATACCCGGCCGTCTCCTGCTCGTGGTAGGAGAGTTCGGGGTGTTGGTGCAGATGCCGGTAGTGTCGCACCACCTCCGGGTAGAGCTGTTCCGTATGCTGATGGATCAGCTGCAGGAGTTCCATCAGTGCAGGTTGTGGATCACCAGTCCTGAGCGCAGCTTCGGCTCAAACCAGGTGGTCTTGGGCGGCATGATGTTGCCGGTGTCGGCAATATCCATCAGCTGTTGCATCGATACCGGGTAGAGGGCGATGGCCAGTGCCATCTCGCCGCTGTCGACCCGTTGTTTGAGCTCACCCAGTCCACGGATCCCCCCCACGAAGTCGATTCGTTTGTCGCTCCGCAGATCTGTGATACCGAGTATCTCATCAAGGATCAGGTTAGAGGTGATGGTGACGTCGAGCTGACCGATGGGATCGTTGTCGTTATAGGTCCCCGGTTTGGCGGTGACGCTGAAAGAACGGCCATCGAGGTAGATGGTGCAGTTGTGCAGCTGTTTCGGCTTCCCGATCTCAGATCCGGTCGGTTCCACCGTGAAGTTCTTCTCCAGCTTTGCCAGGAACTGTTCCGGTGTGAGACCGTTGAGATCTTTCACCACCCGGTTGTAGTCGATGATGGTAAGCTGGTTGTCGGGGAAGCAGACCGCCATGAAGTAGTTATACTCCTCATCACCCCTGTGATGGGGATTGTTTTTCGCCTTCTCGGCACCCACCAGCGCGGCGGCAGCAGAGCGGTGGTGACCGTCGGCGATGTACATGGCCGGCATGGCGGCGAAGAGTTCCGTGATGCGGCGGATATCCTCATCCTCCGTCACCAGCCAGAAGTGGTGTCCCACCCCATCCACAGATACAAAATCGTATTCCGGCGCAGTGGCGGAGACCCGCTCCACGATGGCGTTGATCTCGCTGTTTTCCGGGTAAGCGAAGAAGACCGGTTCGATGTTGGCATCGTTCACCCGCACATGCTTCATCCGGTCCTCCTCCTTGTCGCGCCGTGTCAGCTCATGCTTCTTGATCTTCCCGTTCATGTAATCCTCTACGGCGGCGCCCACCACCAGTCCATATTGCCTTTTGCCGTTCATTGTCTGGGCATAGACATAATAAAGTTCTCTCTCATCCTGCAGGAGCCATCCCTTGTCGCAGAACATGCGGTAGTTCTCCGCCGCTTTCAGGTATACATCCGCGTCATGTTCATCCTTGCCGACAGGGAAATCGATCTCCGGCTTGATGATGTGGTAGAGCGATTTCTCGTTGCCTTCAGCCTCTTTGCGGGCCTCTTCTGAGTTGAGCACGTCGTAGGGACGGGAGGCCACCTCGCGCACCATCGTTTTGGGAGGGCGTACGCCCCGGAAAGGTTTAATCTTCATTCTCTCAAACGTTAATAAGGTTTTGATCGCAAATGTAGCCATTTTCTCCTGAATAAAGTCAAGCAGAAAGGCAGATTTGGGAAAAAACCGCTACATTTGTTTCACGAACAGATTAAATGTGAGAGGGATGATACAGATTGAAGAGAAGCACATCATAGCAGCGGCGGAGAAAGGGATGGACGCGTTTCTTAAGGTGTTCACCGATGCCTATCTTGAGGCTCTGGGAGGCGATGTGACAGCGGAAAACATGGAGCTGTTGAACGGCTACCAGCACACGCTGCTGGCATTTCGTTTTTTTACGGCTGAGGTGAACGAGGGGGGCTTCGTGCAGTTGATCCAGAACGGTTACGGCGGTTATCTCTTCGACAACCCGGTAGCTAAGGCGCTAAAGCAGATGGGTGCCAAGGGATTGTCGAAGATCCTCTACAAGGCAAAGGAGATCTACGATGCGCACCGTGAGGAGTTGGAGCGTGAGACCAGCGAGGAGGAGTTCATGGCGATGTATGTCGACTTTGAACAGTTCGACGAGCTGGAGGAGAAATTCTTCTACATCGAGGAGGAGGAGACCCTGCTCATCGCACAGTATGTGGATGAGCACCTGGAGGATTTTGCCGAAGTGACAGATTAAAAAATATGTTGATCACCTCTCCTTCACCATGTTCTTGAAGGCCGATCCAAAGATCAGGTAACCGGTATTGCCTGCAATGGTCCCTTCGTTCTGTCCCCAGAGGAAAGGCCAGTCGTCGTAGTTCTCGAAGTGATCCGGTTGCCGGAACAGGATTCCGGGAGCCATGTTACCGGGGATGAAGGAGAAATCGGCCCTGTTGTTGCCGTAAAAAACCTCCTTGGGGCGCGTGGCACCCAGGGTGGCCACCAGCGAATAGTTGTGATAGGGATGACAACCGAAGAGCCAGCTGGAGACCTTGAAGGCATGGTCTGCGTCGATCAGGTCGGGATAGTGTTCGTTGGCAATGCAGATGGTGGTGCCGAAGTTGACCACAGCGCCTCCGCCTGCCCAGTTGGCCAGTCCGATGGG
>DURL01000147.1 GCA_012837345.1 Bacteroidales bacterium | reverse complement strand
CCCTTTACGGTGATGAGGTTGCAGGGTCCAACTATCTGACCGCTACCTTTGAGATGTTCAAGCCGGACCAGTGGGGAAGCACTTTTATGTTTGTCGATTTCGATTTGAACAACAGCAAAAAGAACATCGGGTTGGTATATGCAGAGATTGCCCGTGAGTTTAAAATCGGTGATTTTCCGCTGATGCCCCACCTGGAATACAATGGTGGACTTGGATTGGTGAAAGATACCCCTGTAGGCTTCTCCATCCCCTCCTCCTATCTGGCGGGTTTTGGTTATCCCTTCCAGCTGGGCAACTTCTTTATGAGCAGCTACGTGGCTTACAAGCTAAATGCTTTTCAGGAGGTGAGTAATGATTTGCAGTGGACCGTTACCTGGAACGCTACCCTGGCAGGAGGAAAGCTATCTCTGGGAGGTTTTATGGATCTCTGGTCAGAGAACAAAGACCGGACAGGTGCTGAATCAGGGAAAAAACTTATCCTGTTGAGTGAGCCACAGCTCTGGTACAATTTCACGCCCAACTTTGCTTTGGGAACCGAGGTGGAGCTGAGCTACAACTTCGCCGGTGCCGACAAGTTCTACGCCATCCCCACGCTGGCTACCAAATGGAATTTTTAATTCTTAATCAACCAATATCATGCTGGAAAAGATATTCAAGCTAAAGCAAAACAAAACAACGGTACGTACCGAGGTCATGGCAGGGATCATCACCTTCCTCACCATGTCTTACATTTTGGCGGTGAACCCGCAAATTCTGGGTGAGACAGGGATGGACAGGGGAGCGCTGTTCACGACCACTGCCATCGCTGCCATTGCCGGCACCCTTTTTATGGCGCTCATTGCCAATGTGCCGATCGCTCAGGCTCCGGGAATGGGGCTAAACAATTTCTTCGCCTTCAGCGTGGTGATTGCAATGGGACATTCCTGGCAGTTTGCCCTGACAGGTGTTTTGCTTTCGGGTTTCTGTTTTATGTTGCTGACCATCTTCAATATCCGGAAAATTATCGTGGACAATATTCCCGTGGCACTGAAAAATGCGATTCCTATCGGTATCGGATTGTTTATTACGCTGATAGGATTGAAAAGTGCAGGAATTGTAACACCCAACGAGTTTACGCTCGTTCAACTCGGCAATATGGCAGATCCCAATGTCTGGATTGCCGTACTCGGCCTGGTGGTGATTGCAGTGCTTCTGGTTAAAAAAGTGCATGGCGCCATCCTGATCGGCATCATTGTCTCCACGCTGTTTGCCGGATTCCTGGGCCTGATCCAGTTACCCCAGGGCAGTTGGATTACCCTGCCACCCAGTGTTGAGCCTATCTTCTTCAAATTTGAATGGAGCAGTATTTTATCTTTCGATATGTTGATTGTCGTGTTTACCTTCCTGATGGTCAACATCTTTGATGCAATGGGGACATTGATTGGGGTGATATCCAAAATCGGCAAATCGGAGAAAGATGGGAGCTTCCCTCAATTGCAGAAAGCATTGTTTGCCGACGCACTGGGCACATTTGTAGGAGCTCTTCTGGGAACCAGCCCGAATACTTCTTACGTGGAAAGTGCTTCAGGTGTGGCTGCCGGTGGAAGAACGGGACTCACCAGTGTGAGTACCACGCTGATGTTCGTACTGGCCCTTTTCTTTGCTCCTATTTTCCTGATGGTGCCGGCTGCAGCTACAGCCCCGGCGCTGATTATCATCGGGTTGTTTATGATGAGCTCGGTTGCTGACATCGATTTCAACGAAATAAGTGAAGGGCTTCCGGCTTTTGTCACCATCATCTTCATGCCGTTCACCTACAGCATTGCCAACGGGATCATTTTCGGGATGTTGAGTTTCACCATCGTCAAGCTGTTGTCGGGAAAAGTAAAAGATGTGAGTATCACCATGTATGTGCTGACACTCTTTTTCCTGATCAAGATTGTACTGGATGCATCAAATGCCTTTGTGCATTGATGAATTGAGCGCTTTGTCAATCCGGAAATAAGCCGACCTGTTATTTTATTTGCCGTTCTGGGATAAAACCATTACTTTTGCGGCCTAATCCAAATATTACTCAGATAAATACAATTTATGGCAACAACCGCTGATTTCAGAAACGGCATGTGCATCGACCTCGAAGGTCAGTATTACTTCATCGTGGAGTTTCTCCATGTGAAACCGGGCAAAGGTGCCGCATTCGTACGTACCAAGCTGAAGAACGTGACCACCGGCCGCGTTCTCGACAAGACCTTCAACTCGGGCGTCAAGGTGGATGAAGTGCGCATTGAACGTCGCTCCTTCCAGTACCTCTATCGCGACGACATGGGGTACAACTTCATGAACACCGAGACCTACGAGCAGATCCCCATTCCGGAGGAGCAGATCGAAGGGGTGCGTTTCCTAAAGGAGGGAGATGTGGTGGAAGTACAGATCCATGCCGAGAGCGGTACAATTCTTACTGCCCAGATGCCGACTCACGTGGTGCTTGAGATCACTTATACCGAGCCGGGCATCAAGGGGGATACCGCCACCAACACCCTGAAGCCGGCAACGGTAGAAACAGGTGCCGAGGTGCGTGTTCCTCTCTTTATCAACACCGGTGAGAAGGTGAAGGTCGATACTCGTGACGGCTCATATGTGGAACGGGTGAGAGACTGACAAGTCATTTGATAAAACAGAGAACAGGGAGTATCATACAATGATATTCCCTGTTTTTGTATAAGCCCAATCTGGCGATTCTATACTCATTCAACCTATACGATAATCATCCTGGTTACGTTGGATAAAAACCCCTACAACTCTCTTCATATTTAATTGCCACTTTCTTTTCGGATGTTTTTTTTGTTGTCATAGCATTGAATTTTTAATTGATTATATCGAATCCCGCATCACTTTTATCTTGTCGTGCGACATTTTGATCTCTGCCATCTGAGAGAATATGGTCGCTTTCTGTTTTTTAAATTTTTCCATAATTGATTCATTAAAATTGTAATAGTTCAGATCCAACTGACAGTTAAACAGCATTATTTTATTCTTTGTTCATGTGTCGCTTCTTAAAAAATATAAAAATGATATATGGAAAAGTCGCAAGATATAGAATGTATATATATGTCTGCCTTGAAAAGCTTCGGCGGGAATCACTATTTGCCATTCTCTGCATTTTTGTATAGATTTGCATATAGATCTCTCTCATTATTACATTGCTGAATAAGCAATAACCTCTTTTTTAACCCCTGCTGCCTCTGTTTTCCACAATGTTCTCATTGCAGCCAACCAAACTGTTATGCATATTATCGACATCCTGATTTTCATTGTGTATATGCTCTTCGTGCTGGGCATTGGAATCTATTTTTTGAGAAAGAACAAGAATGCCGACGACTATTACGTGGGTGGACGATCCATGAGCAGTCCGGTGATCGGCCTCTCGGTGGTGGCCACCGACGTGGGGGGTGGCTTCTCCATTGGCTTGGGGGGGCTGGGTTTCCTGATGGGTCTCTCCGGTTCCTGGATGCTCTTCACAGGGCTGCTCGGTGCCTGGCTGAGTGCAGTCTTCCTGATCCCCAAAGCGGGTAAGCTCTCAAAAAGATTAAAGCTTTACACCTTTCCACAGCTGTTTGAGTATTTCTATAGTCCCCGCGTGGCACTACTGGCCGGCATCATCTCTGCTGTAGGTTACATTGGCTTCACCAGTTCGCAGCTACTGGCCGGTGCCAAGCTGGCATCTGCCACCTTTGAGGGGCTCGATATGACCACCGCGCTCATCTTCATGGGGGTGATAGCCGTCGCCTACACCGCCATGGGTGGCCTCAAGGCGGTGATCTACACCGATGTGGTGCAGTGGATCATCCTGCTGGCGGGACTGATTCTGATCGGCATCCCGCTGGGCTACCATGCTATTGGTGGGATGGAGGCGATCCGGGCTACGCTGCCGGACGAATTTCTGAAGCTCAACAACATTGGCTGGCCCACCATCCTCAACTGGGCGGTGACCATCATCCCCATCTGGTTCGTCGGGATGACCCTCTATCAGCGGATCTATGCTACCCGCACGCCCAGGGAGGCACAGAAAGCGTGGTACATTGCCGGTGCTTTCGAGTGGCCTGTCATGGCATTCATGGGGGTGATTCTGGGACTGTTTGCCCGGGTGGCGTTCGAGAATGGCATGTTCTCCTACATGGGCTTTGCCCCCGGTGAGATGATGGATGCCGAGATGGGGCTGCCGTTGCTGTTGCGCACCATCCTGCCGGTAGGTTTGATGGGATTGATGATGGCGGCCTATTTCTCCGCGGTGATGTCTACCGCCGACAGTTGCATCATGGCAGCTTCCGGCAACATTGAAAGCGATATCCTGAAGAAGATCAGGCCGCTGCCCAAGAGCAAACGAGGGCGTCTGATCCAGTCGCAACTGATCACCCTGGGGATCGGACTGTTGGGATTGCTCATCGCCTTAAGGATGGAGAACGTGCTGGAACTGATGCTTCACTCCTACGCCTTCATGGTGAGTGGTCTCTTCATACCGGTGTTGGGTGCATTCTTTACCAAAAGAGGCAGTGCCACCGCCGCCTTCTGGGCCATGATCACCGGTGGGGCCACCACGCTGACCCTCACCCTGCTGTCGGTGAAGCTGCCCTACGGGCTCGATCCCAATATCTTCGGCATCACGGCGGCTGCTCTCTGCTTCCTGCTCCTTTCGAAACTCTTCCCGGGAAGAAGGAATGTGATCGGTTAATTTGCTGCTGGATCAATTTTTATCAGCTGATTTGTAGCTGTTTCCTGAATTTTCTTTGTATTTTTGTCCAGTCTGACTTCTCAAAGGGTGTATCATGAGCAAGTTAAGCATCAAGCAATGGGCTGAAGAGGACCGGCCGCGGGAGAAGTTGCTGCTCAAGGGTGTCACCGCACTCTCCGACTCGGAACTGATCGCCATACTGATCGGCTCGGGCAATGACAGGGAGAGTGCCGTGGAACTGGGCAGGCGGATACTGCTGGATGCCGGCAATGACCTCAACCGGCTGGGACGGATGGGTGTCACCGACCTGGTACAGCAATACCGAGGCATCGGTGAAGCGAAGGCGGTCTCCGTGATCGCTGCCCTCGAGCTGGGGCGCCGCAGACGATCAGCTGAAGCCAGTGAGCGACAGAAGATCACCTCTTCTCGTGACGCCTACGAGCACTTCTACCCAATTCTCTGCGACCTGAACCATGAGGAGACCTGGGCACTGCTCACCGACCGCTCCAACAAGGTGTTGAGCACCCTCCAGGTGAGTCGTGGTGGTATCTCCGGCACAGTGGTCGACATCCGCCTGATCCTTCGGGAGGCGCTGGGACATTACGCTTCGGGTATCCTGCTGGGGCACAATCATCCTTCGGGCAACTGCACCGCCAGCCCCCAGGATACACAGATCACCCGCAAGCTGAAGGAGGCTGCCCAATGGATGGACATCATGCTGCTGGATCACATCATCGTCTGCGGCGACAGCTATTACAGCTTTGCTGATGAGGGAATCATCTGAGGCAGCTAAACAATATGCCGGTAAAACGGTTTAATCAGAAATGTGAATGCATATGAACGAAGAATTACAAGAAATACAGGATAAGATTGTGGTGATGCTCAAGACGGTATATGACCCTGAGATCCCCGTCAACATATATGATCTGGGCATGATCTACGATGTGGATGTAGATGACTACAACAACGTTACCGTCGAAATGACCTTTACTTCTCCCGCCTGCCCGGCGGCCGATTTCATCCTGATGGATGTGCAGATGAAGGTGGAGTCGATCGAGGAGGTGAACAAGGTGGACATCAACCTCACCTTCGATCCTCCATGGGACCGATCAATGATGAGCGAGGAAGCCCTGTTCGAGCTGGGGATGATGTGACCGGGTAATTGGGAAACTGAGTCACGTGAAGAACAAAATCTATTTTCTATCGGATGCCCACCTGGGATCGCGGTCGCATCCCGACAGCCGGGAGACCGAACGTCGGCTCTGTCGATGGCTGGAGAGCGTACGGCAGGATGCACGGGTGATCTACCTGCTCGGTGACATCTTCGATTACTGGTACGAGTACCGGGACGTGGTGCCGAAAGGATTCACACGCCTGCTGGGGAAGCTCTCCGAGTTGACCGATGCGGGAGTAGAGATTCACTTCTTCATCGGTAATCACGACATCTGGCTCACCGACTATCTCTCAGTGGAGTGCGGACTGATTCTCCACTTTGAACCGCTGATCACCGATATTGATGGGAAGCGTTTTTTCCTGGCTCACGGTGACGGCCTGGGCGATGACTCACGTTCCTTTCACCTCTTGCGCAAGATCTTCCACAGCCGCTTCCTGCGTCGCTGTTTCTCGGCTGTGCACCCGCGGTTGACCATCCCGCTGGCTCACGCCTGGTCCAACAGCAGCCGTCTCAATGGCGGGGTGCAGGAGTACCTGGGAGAGGAGAGGGAGCATCTGGTTCAATTTTCAAAAGAAACATTGAAGGAAAACCCCGACATCAACTACTTCATCTTCGGACACCGTCACATACTGCTCGACCTGCCAATCGCAGAGCGGTCGAATGTGATTATCCTGGGCGACTGGATCAGCTATTTCTCCTATGCCGTGTTCGACGGCGAGACTGTGAGTCTGAAACGCTGGGAAGAGTGATCCCGTTGCGCAGGAGAGCGAAGAATGAATGATTTTTTAGTTGCTGATGCCGGATTAGCGGCTGAGCTGCCGGAAGAAATCCCAAATCACGATGCCGGCGGCGACCGATACATTCAGTGAGTGTTTGGTGCCGAACTGTGGGATCTCGATGCAGCCGTCGCAGGCATCGACCACCGGCTGCTGCACGCCGTGCACCTCGTGACCGAGGATCACGGCATATTTCTTATCTCTTTGCAACTCCATCGTCTCCAGTGAGAGGCTTTTCTCGGCCTGCTCCACCGAATAGACAGTATACCCACTATCCTGCAGTTGTCGAACAGCGGTGAGCGTCTCATCCAAATAGCGCCATTGCACTGAATCTTCAGCTCCCAGGGCGGTCTTGTGTATCTCCGCATTGGGAGGAGTGGCGGTGATGCCGCAAAGCAGGATCTCCTCCACCCGGAAGGCATCGCAGGTGCGGAACACCGAGCCGATGTTGTGCTGGCTCCGGACATTGTCCAGCACCACCGTGAGCGGTATCTTTTCTGCTGTCCTGAACTCCTCCACGCTGAGGCGGTTGAGTTCTTCCAATTTCAGTTTTCGTCGGGACATATTTTTTAGTTTTTAGCTGTCAGCACTCAGCGATCAGCACTCAGCTGTCAGCACTCAGCGTTCAGCATTCAGCTGTCAGTTTTTAACAGTACATCAAACTTACAAACTTGCTAACGATCTAATATTGAGCTATTTCACAACTGCCCTGACAATGAACCAGAGGTGATGGGCGAAGGTGGAGAGCTGACCGTAATGGTGTGCCATGATTCGGTAACGTTCCTTCAGTGATGCCTTTCTGTTGCGGGTTGTCATGCCCTCTTTGAGGTAGTTGATCAGCGTCAGCCGGCTGTTGTGGATCGTTTTCGCCTTCTTCATCATGCGGATGCTCCAGTCGAAGTCGGATGAGAAGCGATAGGCCAGGTCGTAGGGTTCGAACAGCTCCCGTTTCACCATGAATGCCTGGTGGCATACCACCATCCCCTGCCGGAAGCTCTTCCACCCAAGATTTTCCGGTGCTTTCAGCCGCCGCATATGGAGGAAGATACCGGCATCGTCCACGATTGCGGTCTCGCCGTAGATGATATCGGGTGCCGATGCCTCATCAAAGGTGCTCATCATCTTCTCCACGCTGTCGGCCGTAAAGAAGGTGTCTCCGGCGTTCAGGAAGCAGAGATAGTCGCCCGTTGCCATCGCTACCCCTTTGTTCATCGCGTCGTAAAGACCCTTATCCGGTTCACTCACCCAACGCAGCCTTTCGTGGGCATGATTGTCAATCAGCTCGAGGGTGCCATCCTTCGATCCACCGTCGATGATCAGGTGCTCGATGAACGGCCAGGACTGTTCACGGACACTCTTGATTGTCCGTTCCAGTGTGGCAGCAGCATTCCAGGTGACGGTGATAACAGATAGATGTTTCATTTTCTAGCGTAAATGGCGATGAAAGGTGAAAAGAATTTGCCCGGGAAGCCACCTATCTCAATCAGACTCTTTCCCTCGGTGAGTCGCTTGGTAAACTGTTGAAATGCTACTTTCGTGGGTGTGCGGTCATACCTGTAATGGGTCCAGCAGTCATCCCAGTGTGACTGATCCGTGAATTTGTTATCCTGTTCCATAGATCTCAAGGTAACGATTGACAATTTTTTCCTGACTGTATTCCCTGATCACTTTGCTGCGAGCATCGCTGGAGTATCTTGCCAGGTCGCAGCTGAACAACATCTGTTCGATCCCTGCCGACAGATCATCGGCATCCTTAAATCGGGCTACATATCCATTCTGTTTGTGCGTGATCATCTCTGGGATCCCTCCCGTATCGAACCCCACACAGGGGGTGCCACAAGCCATCGCCTCCATGATGGTGTTGGGCAGGTTTTCCTGTAACGAAGGGGTGACAAACAGGTCGGCGGCATTGTAGACCAGCGCCATTTGGTCAGGGTTCACCAGACCGATGCTCCTGCTTGGTAGTGAAAGGTGTTGTCCCAGTTCACTTCCCCTCTCCCCGGCGATCAGAAAGAGGATGTCGTGCGATTGGCGGGCCAGTATCCTGTCGGCCTGAGCCAGGTAATCCATCCCTTTGCGCGAATCGGATGTATTGACAGCAGCAAAAAGCACAATCTTCGCATGTTCCGGCAGGTTGAACATCCGTCGTATCTGCTGTTTGTCTTGTGGTGCGTATTGATTTGTATCGATGGGGTTGGGAATGGAGACCAGATTGTGATCCCTGGTGAGGGGACTTTTCTCAGCCAGATTTTTCAGCCAGTTGCTGCATGCCACGAAGGTTATTTCTCCAGCTGCATACCTCTGCTGTTTCGTAAGAAACCGCCGATAGGAGAGATCTTCCCCCGAGGGTTTGGCCAGGTAAGGACAGTGCCCACAACCACTCTCATAATGGCTGCAGCCGGCAGCATGATGGCAGATTCCGGTGAAGGACCACATGTCATGCATGGTCCATATCACCTTTTTCCCGGAAGCCAGGATCCTGCCGAGCTCTTTCAGGGAGAGTGTTCCCTGGTTGATCCAGTGAAGATGGATCAGATCTGCCTCCCTGAAGAGAGGATGTTTCGTGATGGCCAACCCACTTTCGGCTGTCGATACATCAAACAGGTGCTTGCGTGAGAATCGGTTTTGAGCGAAGATGTGTGCTCTCTCAGAGAGGAAATTCCATCTATCTGGGAGGGCGCTACCCAGCTGAATCACATTCTCGTTGTCAGACAGCTTTTCACGGACCACCATCTTTGCCTGCTGACCCTGGGCATTGAGTGCATTCATCAGCCTGTATGCTGCAATGGCGGCACCACCCCTGATATCTGATGTGCTGATGAGCAGGATTTTCATAGGATTTCAATTTCTAAAAAACACGTCTGATCCTTCGCGTCGCTTTTGCCAGAAAAGAATTGGTGCGACCGTAATACTTCTCAAATGCTCTACGGGCATCCATATTTTCCGCAATATCCTCTATCTCTGTACGTAGTGATGTCATATGCAGATGAGTCGTGTAGATCTCATCACTCCCGCTGTGACGTCCACTGCCATCAAAACCGATGTTTTGCACCAGCGACTTACCGGCGTTGAGTGAAAGGATATCGTTCAGGAAGAGAGTTGCATTCCAGCGGATGGCCCACGAGTCGTTCTCT
>DURL01000146.1 GCA_012837345.1 Bacteroidales bacterium | reverse complement strand
GTGGGAAAGCTTCGCCGACCTGGTGATCGATGGCGGCACCGGTGGCATTGAACCATCCACCGTGGTCGATTGTTCTGATAATGAGCCGGTGATCATCCGGCAGGGCAAAGGGGTGTTAAATCTCTGATTTTTTTCAGCACTCAATTCAATTCTTGTTTATTATTGCAGTCAATTAATTACTTATCAATTTCATAGGTTCAATTTATGAAAAATCATATTCTGCTTTTCCCTCTGTTTTTTTTATTGACTTTTCTATTCACATCGTGTGATTCAAAAGATACTCCTGTTCCTGATCCAGTAGAGGTTAACACGGTTTCTCAATTCATCTACGACGGTATGTCCACTCTCTATTACTGGGCTGATGAAGTGGTAAGCAAAAAACCGGCTATCACTGATGACAACCCGGAAGATTATTTCTACAAGATTTTGAATTCCACTGATACCCAACACGGATGGTCATGGATTACCGATGATGTAGAGGGATTGTTGGCCGGCTTTGAAGGTGTATCTTTGTCATTCGGTTATGACTTGGGATTTGCAATGATTGATGATATCGTCTATGCGTATGTCAGATATGTCCACAAGGATACTCCTGCCGACAATGCGGGGATTGAACGGCTTCATCTGATCGGGAAGTTAAACGGACAACATATCCAGACAGAAGAGCGAAATGGGATACCCTATATCAGCAGTAACGATGTCAATCTGCTTTATGGGAACAACATGGTAAAGTTCACCCTTTACCGACTGATCGATAATGATATTGTTGAAGAGAAAGAGGTCACCATTACCCCTGATAATAGTGCAAAGGATCCGGTACTCTACGACAACATATATACCATCAACAACCAGAAAATTGGCTACCTCTTTTATACCGATTTCTTTGACAATTACAACCCTCGGCTATTTGAGGTATTCAGCAATTTCAAACAGGCCGGCGTAACTGATTTAGTGCTGGACCTTCGATATAATGGGGGTGGAGCTGTTACTGCAGCGACCTATCTGGCCTCATTGATTGCGCCACGATCGTTAGTTGAATCCAAATCGCCTTTTGTGGTGATGGATTTCAACAATTTGTTAAACACCACTTTTGATAAGTCGTACAATGAAGCGTCAGCTGGTGAAAAGTATAAATATGACAGAAAGAATTATCTTGGGGATTATGATAGTACTATTGAGCAAAATCCATTAGGTGCGAATCTTGATTTAAACAGAGTTTATATCATAGCTACCGGAAATTCATATTCTGCTTCTGAACTGATCACATTCTGTCTTGACTCCTATATGGATGTGGTGCATATCGGAAGCAATACCGGCGGAAAATATACAGGATCCTGGACCATACATGCCTATGACCCGTTTATTGATGACAATGGAAACACAAGAGCCAGAGCGCTTTACAAGGAGTCGTCACTCTCATCCTCAGAAAAAAACAGTTTAAAAAACTGGGCAATACAACCTATCGTTGCTATCTACTCAAACAAGGATAACGAAAATTTCTTAAATCCCGGACATCTGGCTCCCGATTATTCGCTCAATGAGGGTTTCGGTTATATAAATTATTGGGCACCACTGGGTGATACCAAGGATGTACTTTTGGGACAAGCATTGTACCTGATCACCGGTGACGAGAGTTATAAACCTCAACAACCTTCATCTGTCAGAAGTATTAGTGATCTTGAAAGAGAACTTTCATCTCCTCTCCATCAGTCGAATCCATTGATTATTGACAATCCAAAACTGACACCAGAGGACTTTCAAAAACTCAGGGGATTACATGATTGAAAATAAAACCTGAATAATGATAAAAGGGATAGCCGGTTCGTTAGCTATCCCTTATCTTTAACTGTCACTTCGCAACGGCACCATCTTGATCCGGTCATTCTCGATTGCATCATATTTGATATACTGGTCGCGATCGAGCACTGCCTGAAGTTCTGTATCTCGTTTCTCTTTCAATTTCTCAATTCGCTTACGCCTATTGCACAGAAAGCAATGTTCAGCCTTGTTCACCTCCAAGAGATACTCTGTCTCTATCACTCTGAGCTGCTCTGCTTTTTCATCATCAAAGCCAATAAGCTCCTGCATGGTGCACACTTTCTCTTTTGCACTGTTCTCCAGTACTGCCTCAATGATCGATGGCTGTTGTGCCGAAAGCATTGTGATGACACCCGAAAAAATGATTATCAATAGACTCTTTTTCATAATCCTATTATCTTTCTTATTGAGACTTCAATAATTGACAAATGTTTAACATCGCGAACTATCAACTTAAGAACTCACACCTCATATTTCTCCTGAATACCGTCCATGATGCCGAAGAGTTCTTCCAGCGTGTTGGCTCTCAGCATCGCGATGCGGGTCGCCTTGAAGTCGGGGATCCCCTTGAAGATGGGGCTGGCAGCCAGGTGACGCCGGTTGTGCAGGATACCCCTTATTTCATCGGTACGCTCCACGCTCTGCTGAATCTGCTCCTTCAGGATATCGAGATACCAGTGGAATGATTTTTTGGGCAGATGCTCACCGGTGGTCAGGTAATGCTTCACCTCCTCGAAGAACCAAGGCTGGCCAATGCTGCCGCGGCCGATCATCACCGCATCCACACCCGTCTCATCGAACCGTTGACGGCACCCCTCCACACTGGTCACATCACCATTGCCGATGATGGGTATCCGCATGCGTGGGTTGTTCTTCACCGCAGCGATCAGGCTCCAGTCCGCCTCCCCTTTATACATCTGTGCACGTGTGCGACCGTGCAGCGTAAGGGCCGCGATGCCGCACTCCTGCAGCTGCTCGGCCAGCTCCACGATGATCTTCGAGTTGTCGTCCCACCCCAGGCGGGTCTTGACCGTCACCGGCTTCTTCACCGCCTTCACCACTTTTTCGGTGATCTCGAGCATGATATCGGGTGTACGCATCATCCCTGAGCCGGCACCGCGCCCGGCGATCTTCTTTACGGGACAGCCGAAGTTGATGTCTATCAGATCCGGATCCGCCTCCTCGCAGATCTTCGCCGCCTCCACCATCGCGTCGGGGTCGCTGCCGTAGATCTGGATGCCGATGGGCCGCTCCTCCTCACTGAAGAGAGTCTTCGCCTTCGTTTTCTTCACATCACGGATCAGTGCATCGCTCGAGATAAACTCGGTATAGACCATGTCGACTCCGAACCGCTTACAGAGCAGGCGGAAGCCGATATCGGTCACATCTTCCATCGGGGCCAGGAACACCGGCCTGTCAGGGAACTCCAAATGGGCAATCTTCATTCGCTTTTCTTTTTACCAATATCTTCTTAACCCAGCTTCTCTTTCCACTCCTTCTCGTTGAAACCCACCAGCACGAAATCTGTGGTCACCAGCAGGGGACGCTTGACTACCATGCCGTTGGATGCGAGGATGTCGAGCAGCTCGTCACGTGAGGCAGTTCTCACTTTCTCTTTCAGGTTCTCCGATTTGTAGACCTGCCCGGAGGTGTTGAAAAACTTACTGATGGGCAGTCCACTTCGCCCAACCCACTCAGTGAGCTCCTCTTTGGTGGGACGTTCCTCCACGATGTGGCGGGAGATGACCTCCACCTGGTTAGCTTCAAGCCATTTGGCTGCCTTGCGACAGGTGCCGCACGATGGATATTGGATAAAGAGAGGTTTCATATTTTCGTGTGATTTCAATTTGTCTTTGTGTAGAGTTTGATCTCAATGTTGTTCATTCTCAGGGGAGATACCTTCGACAGAGGGTTTTTATCACTCAGCCTGAGCCTGTGCAGCTCCTGGTGGGTAAGCTGCATTGTCGGCAGCTTCTGTGAGTAACGACGCCACTCCCTCAGCGGGGTGATGCTGTAGCACAACTCCTTCTCAAAGCCGTTGTAATACTTAATAACCAGCTGGTTCATCCCCTTTTGCAATGGTATTAACACCGTTTCAGTCTGATGGTTCACCCGCCCGGGTGAAAAATGGGCGGTGAGGTAACGTCCGTTCAGCAGGATATAGACCGCGTTGCCGCTGCCGATCTCAACCGCTGCGAGCTGATCACGCGAGGAGCGGATCTCTTGCAGGAAGAGGAGGCTCTCCCGCTCCCCCAAGGGATGGTTAAGCTTTTCACCGTACCGGAAAGCGGTAATCTGCTCCCAGTTCTCCTCCAGCTCTCGTGCGCTCACCGGTGCTGCCTGCTCCTCATCGAGGAAGCCAAATACCCCGTGTCCCGGCTTTCGGTAGATTGGCCCCCATTGCACATCCTTTGCCGATGTCCTGATGGTCTGATAATGGGATGAGCGGAGTGTCACCTCCTGACTCGTCCCGTCCACCTCCAGCAGCAGGCTTCTCCCTGTTTCATCTTCCGTGAAATAAATTTCAGGGGTGATATCCTTTTTCTTCGATGCAAACGACCAATTGTATGCGAGCAGGCTCTTGTAGCCGGCGTAATAGTTGAGGCTGGAGTGTCCGAAATCGCACTCCGCATGGGTCGGTGTCAGCTGACTGCTGCTCACCACATTTTCCGGGATGACACTGAAGCCGTCACGGAAGGCCACCTTCACCACCTCATAGGAGGAGGCAAACTGTGCTGGCAACACTACACGGGTG
>DURL01000145.1 GCA_012837345.1 Bacteroidales bacterium | reverse complement strand
CACCTGTAGAAAGTGTCAGCGGGATACATGATCTCTATTTTGTGTTCAGAGGTGAGAAAGAGCTGTTCAGTTTCGACTGGTGGAGATTTTCAGCACTTCACTAAAAATTCTACCAAACATGATAAAAGGAATTATTGCCACTCTTTGTGTAGGAATGTTTTTTTCAATCCAGGGTTTTGCGCAATCTTATCAGAAAACCGCACAGGGTGTAAGCGCACAGGTGAACGCGATGGATATTGAACTTCAGTTTTTTGCACCATCCATCGTGCGGGTGGTGAAATCACCCGCAGGGAGTCAGCTGAACAAAGAGAGTCTATCTGTTGTCAAGAGGCCGGAACAGGTCAATTTCACCGCGAGAGTGAAAGGGGAAGAGCTCGTGCTAAAAAACAGGAGCATGGAGGTAACACTGCATTTGCACAATGGCAAGGTGACTTTCAAAAACGCAAAGGGACAGGCACTCCTGACTGAGAAAGAGGGCGGTGCCCATTTCACTGACGTTGACGATGCCGGAGTTAAAACCCATCGTGTGAAGCAGTCATTTCTGCTTGATGGGGATGAGCCCATCTACGGCCTCGGCATTCTTCAAAATGGGAAGATGTCGCAGCGCAACCAGGAGGTGCAGATGGTCCAGAACAACACCTGGGATTTTGTCACATTTTTCCAGTCGGTGAAAGGTTATGGGCTTTACTGGGACAACTATTCACCCACCACCTTCAAAGACAATCCCGACGAAACCTCTTTTCGTTCAGAGGTGGGTGATTGCATCGACTACTATTTCATGTATGGGGGTGATGCGGATGGTGTGATTGCGCAGATGCGTGACCTCACCGGCCAGGTACCCATGTTCCCCTTATGGAGCTATGGATTCTGGCAGAGTAAGGAACGTTATAAAAGTCAGCAGGAAACGGTGGAAGTGGTGAGAAAGTACCGTGAACTGGGTGTTCCACTCGACGGGATCATTCAGGACTGGCAGTACTGGGGCAGCAACTACCTGTGGAATGCGATGGAGTTTCTGAATGAGGAGTTTCCCAATCCCCAGGCAATGGTCGATGAGATCCATCAGATGAATGCTCACATGATCATCTCCATCTGGTCTTCGTTTGGTCCTGCCACAAAGCAATACCGGGAGCTGGATCAGATTGGAGCGCTCTACAACTTCAGCACATGGCCCGAATCGGGTCTGACCAGTTGGCCACCCAATATGGATTATCCATCAGGGGTACGCGTCTATGATGCCTTCAACCCCAAAGCAAGGGATATATACTGGAATCATCTCCACAGTGGCTTATTCAAGCTGGGCATCGACGGATGGTGGATGGACTCAACCGAACCGGATCATTTAAGCTTCAAGCCGGAAGATATGGATACACCTACCGCCATGGGCTCGTTCCGAAAGGTGAGGAACGCCTATCCGCTGGTTACCGTGGGTGGAGTGTATGACAATCAGCGGGCTGTCTCCTCCGACAAGAGAGTGTTTATCCTCACCCGGTCGGGGTTTGCCGGTCAGCAGCGCTATGGCGCCAACGTTTGGTCGGGCGATGTCTTTACATCGTGGGAGAACTTCCGCAATCAGATACCTGCCGGACTCAACTTCTCAATGTGCGGCATCCCTCACTGGAACAGCGATATCGGCGGTTTTTTTGCGGGGGACTATAACAAATCGTGGAACGATGGATCGGCATCCAGAAACCCCCTTTTCCAGGAATTGTATGTACGCTGGTTGCAGTTCGGTGCCTTTAACCCGATGATGCGTTCGCACGGAACCGACCTGTCGAGGGAGATTTATCATTTTGGTGCAAAGGGAGAACCCATCTACGACGCCATCGAGCGCACCATTCGTTTGCGTTATGCAATGTTGCCCTACATCTATTCCACTGCCTGGGAGGTAACCAACAAACAGTCCAGTTTTATGCGGCCTCTTATAATGGACTTTGCAGAAGATAAAAATGTGTGGGATATAAAACATCAGTTTATGTTTGGTAAATCCATTCTGGTTGCACCGGTTGTAGAAGCACAGTATACACCCGAGAAAATAGGGGATGCCAGCATGAATGACGGGTGGATACGATCAGATGGAAAAGGATCAGAGAAAAGCGCAACAATCGATTTTACTGCAAAAAAAAACGCAAACCTCTATCTCCCTGCCGCTTCAACATGGTATGATTTCTGGACCAACGAACGATTGGACGGTGGACAGGAGATCACAAAAGAGACAAGCATCGATCTCATTCCTCTGTACATCAAAGCTGGAACCATTCTCCCCATAGGGCCAGAGGTGCAATATGCCACCGAGAAGCCATGGGACAACCTGGAGATACGGATATACGAGGGTGCGGATGGCGAGTTCACCCTGTATGAGGATGAAAACGACAACTACAACTACGAGAAAGGCATCTATTCCACCATCACCTTTGGCTGGAACGATGCCAGGAAGGTGCTCACTATTGGTTGCCGCGATGGTTCATTTCCGGGCATACTGAAAGAGAGAAGGTTCCGGATCGTGCGTGTCGGAAGAGACAAAGCGAACGGTATGGAGCAGGTGGAGCAGTTCGACAGGGTGGTCGATTACAACGGCAAGAAAGTGACACTTCAGTTATAGCTGCCTTCATTAGATCAGTGACTGGTTTAAACAGTGGGTGACTTTTGGATTCAATATCATGCACAATAAAAAAGAGAAATGAAAAGGAATAAGGACAAATATGTGGTCGCGATGCTATGGATCGCTTCCCTCTCTTTCTGTCAAGTAAAAGCCCAGGAGATACCCCTGGTCTATGATGTGGAAAATTCAGTTTCCCCTGAGGCAGTCTATCTGCCCCCGTTTGAGGAGCTGCCCCTGATTGAAACGCTGCCCGACCCTTTTACCTGGTCCGATGGTAGCGGCCGATCGACCCGCTTCGAGGACTGGGGTCGCAGACGCATGGAGATAGGTGCTGAGATCCAACACTATGAGATCGGCAGAAAACCGGAACGGCCCGATTCGATCGCTGCCGAATACTATAACGATACGCTGACAGTGCATATCACAGTGAATGGGAAGACGCTGACCCTCACCTCAAGTGTGATTCTGCCGGAAGGAGAGGGACCCTTTCCCGCTGTAATCGGCATCGGTAGAGGCTCCGGCAGTCTGCCGCCCGATCTCTTCGCCTCCCGCGACATTGCACAGATCAGCTTCAACTTCACGGAGGTGATGGCCTGGCAACAAATAAGAGGAGAAGAACCAATCAACCAGCTCTATCCTGATCTGATCCACATGGGTGCTTACAGTGCCTGGTCCTGGGGAGTGAGCCGTCTGATCGACGGATTGGAGCTGGTACAGGATCAACTGCCCATCAACCTGCGCCGGCTGGCCATCACCGGCTGCTCCTTTGCCGGGAAAATGGCGCTCTATGCCGCTGCATTCGATGAGCGGATCGCCCTGACCATCGCACAGGAGTCGGGTGGCGGCGGTGCGGCAGCCTGGAGGGTCTCCGAAACACTGGGTGAGGTGGAGACACTCGCCAGAACCAGCCACGTCTGGTTTATGAAGGAGATGTTCCAATTCTCTGATGCTGTAGGAAAACTGCCGTTCGACCATCATGAGTTGATGGCGATGATCGCCCCGCGTGCCCTGCTTATCCTGGGAAACCCCGACTATGAATGGTTGGCTGATGAATCGGGATACGTCTCCTGCAAAGCCGCTAAACGGGTCTGGGAAACATTCGGAATCGCAGACCGATTCGGCTTCTCCATCGTGGCAGACCATGATCACTGCATCCTGCCGGATCTGCAACGACCTGAAGTGGAGGCATTTCTGGATAGATTCCTACTCTACCTTGAGACTGTAGGAACAACAGTTGAAACACATCCCTACTCTGAAGTGAATTATAAACATTGGATTCAATGGTGAACAATCTTCAATGATGTCTTTCACCATTTGAACCATTTCTGAGAAAAGTGAGACAATCAGAAACGCTTAACGTCTGTTTGATTGACAGATAAGCTATTTCATATATTCCATCTATATCTTTCATTCCTATTTTCTATGCATTTTTTAACATTTTTCCTGCTCTATTTTGCTAATTTATCATATATCTTTGCCACGTCGTTCCTTGAAATGAGATTTGTTGCAAACCCTTTTATCCTGCAATTCATTGACAATTAAAGATATATTGCTATTGAATTGTATATACATCTTTTTTTACCGTAACGTGTGTACGTCCACACGGGTTCGCAAATTATCAAATAGGCAGCGCTGGTCGATTAGTTATCATGTGAAGCAGATATTTATGTAAATGAATGAGAAACAACAATTTTTAATAACTGAAAAACGGATATCTTTTTAATTAATCACTCTGTGCACGTCCACACAGTGATCATTGATTCTAAAAGAATCTGGATATCAATAGAGAATTACGATGCGCCTGAAAGAATAACACTTCTTTATTTTAATTAATTAATTCATCTAAACAAATCAGAGAATGAAAAGAAAGATTTCAATTTTACTGAGAGGAATCTGTCTCACACTGTTGAGCACATTTTCTCTTGTTCTGTCTGCTCAGAACGTGACCCTCAGGGGCACGGTGGCTGATGTAGAAGGAGAACCACTGATTGGTGTAACCGTTCAGGTACAGGGTACCACCCTGGGAACGGTGACCGATGTAGAGGGGAATTTCACCCTGTTGAATGTACCACCGGATGCTATCCTGGAGATTACCTACGTAGGAATGAGTCCCCAGGTAATTGCCCTCAATGGCAGAAACAGCCTGCAGGTGGTGCTGGAAGAAGACACTGAACTGCTGGATGAGGTGGTGGTAGTGGGTTACGGCACCATGCGCCGCGAAGCAGTCACCGGGTCAGTATCCTCCATGCAGGGGGATGTGCTGAGGGATATCCCGACCGGTAACGTGACCACAGCCCTCCAGGGACGTCTGCCCGGTGTACAGATGCAACAAAGCAGCTCCCAACCGGGAGCCGACATGCAGATTCGCATCCGTGGTACCCGCTCGCTGAATGCCGACAATGACCCGCTGGTGGTGCTCGATGGTATCCCCTTCGCCGGCACGCTGGCTGACATCAACCCCAACGACATCAAGAGCATTGATATCCTGAAGGATGCCTCCTCTACCGCTATCTATGGCTCTAGAGGTGCCAACGGTGTGATCATGATCACCACCTTCAAGGGCATGGCCGGTCAAAAAGCAAGGGTCAGCTACAATGGCTACTATGGTGCAAAGACACTATTCAATCGCTATCCTATGATGAGCGGCGATGAACTGTATGAGATGCGGCATGCTGCCGGCATCTACATGGAAGACCTGGGTGGAGGCAACAGCCGTCCCACCATGGGATCGGATGAAGTGGAGGGTGTCAACACCGACTGGCAGGATCTGATGTTCGAATCGGGCATGGTAATGAGCCATGACATTGGTGTTTCCGGTGGCACATCAGGTGGCAGCTACACTTTTGGTGCCGGTTACTATGAAGATACCTCACTGATGCCGGGTCAGGACTATAACCGCATCAGTCTGCGGGCCAACATCGATCAGAGCATCGGTAAGTATCTACGCTTCGGACTTACCACCAACAACAACTACAATGTAACCAACGGTGCAAACATTGGCATGTACAATGTATTGGCTACCTCTCCGTTGATCGACCCATTTGCCGAAGATGGCACACTCAAACCGATCGTGCATTCAATTGCCGACAACTACTGGACCAATACCCGTGAAAGGAGACTGGATCTGGGGGATAGCTATGCCGACAACCGCAAGGGTTACGGATCCTACAACTCACTCTACGGTGAGGTGAAAATACCCGGAATCGAAGGATTGAGCTACCGTATCAACCTGGGTCTGAATCTCAGAGGATTTAACAGAGGACAATACCAGGGCATGGGTGTTTTCAGCGATACTCCTACCGCAGCTTCCACCGGTTCACTTGAGAAATCACTTACCTACCAGTGGGTGGTGGAGAACATCGTCACCTACGACAAGTATTTCGACAAGCACCACATCAATTTCACGGGACTCTATTCAGAGGAAGCAACCCATTACGACCGTTCACTGGTCAGTGCACTTAATATCCCCTCCGACCACTTTCAGTACTGGAACCTGGGACAGGCATCGAAGGATGATGTGACCTATGACCCCAACAACCAGCACTTTGAAGAGTGGGGACTCAAATCCTGGATGGGACGTTTCATGTATGACTATGACAGTCGTTACATGCTCTCCGTGGCATTGCGTTCCGACGGTTCTTCCCGTCTCTCACCGGGTTACAAATGGCATACCTACCCCTCAATCTCTGCCGGTTGGAATATCGCGCGTGAGCACTTCATGGAGAATGTGGATGTGGTGAACAACCTGAAGCTTCGTCTCGGATGGGGGCAAACCTCCAACCAGGCCATCTCACCCTACGCCACACTGGGACGTCTCTCACTGCGGCCTTACAACTTCGGGAGCACTACCACCACCGGTGCCTATGTATCGGAAGTACCCAACACTGAACTGGGATGGGAATTCTCAAGCACCTATAATATCGGTGTTGACTTCTCATTATTGAACAACCGTCTGCGTGGTTCTGCCGACTACTACATTGTCAACACCAACGACCTGTTGATGAAGGTAAACCTACCTTCCACCGCAGGTGTGGGCAGCTACTGGGCCAATATCGGCAAATCACAGAACAAAGGATTTGAACTGGCACTCTCCGGCACCATCATCGATGACAAGAATGGCTGGAGCTGGGATGCAGGTCTTAACTTCTACGCCAACCGCAATAAGATCGTCGAACTGGTTTCGGGAAAGGATAATGAAGGCAATAAAGAGCCTGAGCGTGACATCATCAACTCCTGGTTTGAAGGCTACCCCATCAACTCCATTTTCGATTTTGAAAAAATCGGTCTCTGGCAGGAGGGAGATCCTTACCTCGACATCTTGGAACCGGGTGGAAACGTGGGAATGATCAAAGTAAAATATGCAGGTGAATACAATGCAAACGGAGAACCGGTACGTCAGATTGGGGCAGACGACCGACAAATTATGAGTGCAGATCCCGACTGGCAGGGAGGGTTCAATACACGGGTGGCCTACAACAACTGGGACCTCAACGTGATCGGCACCTACCAACACGGGGGTATCCTGGTGAGCTCATTGCATGCCGCCAACGGTTATTTGAACATGCTCTCCGGCCGCCGCGGAAATGTGAAGGTGGACTACTGGACACCCGATAACACCGATGCCAAGTACCCGAAGCCAGGCGGCCTTCAGAGTGGGGACAACCCGAAATATGGCAGCACGCTCGGTTATTTTGATGCTTCCTACTTCAAGGTGGGTCAGATTACACTGGGGTATAACTTTGATTCGGAGGCCGACTGGTTCCGTCATTCCGGTATCACAAATGCACGTCTCTACGTCACCGTCCAGAATGCTTTCGTACTCTTCTCCCCCTATCACAAGGAATCGGGACTGGATCCGGTAACCAACTCCTATGGCAATCAGAATGCTGCGGTCACCGACAGTCTGCCCTACAACGCAACCACTATGCTGACGGTGGGAACCAACACACCCCAGACACGCAACTTCCTGGTTGGAATCAACCTGACATTCTAACAATCATGCAAAATTATCTAAATGACAAAAATGGATATGAAAAATTTAAAGTTTAAGCATATATTGGGAATGATCGTAGTGGCATTCATCACTTTCGGTTGTTCCAACGATATCCTGGAGGAGAACCCCCGCGCCATCTATGAGCCAGGATTCTTCAAGACAGAACAGGGTATCCAGTACGGACTCACCTCGCTCTATTCGCACACACGCTACTTCCTGGGTCAGTATTTCTACGCAGCCGCACAAAATGGCACCGATGAGTACACCTATGCGCAGAGTGCCGACAACAACTTCAAGGATACCGACATGTCGGGGGTGGGATCATTGAATCCTTCCAGCAGCCGCTCCGATGTCCTCTGGGGTGCAGTATACTCCAACATCAACACCGCCAGCGGCATCATCGAGAACGCAGCAGACGTGGGTCTCTCCGAGGCAATGATCTCCGAAGCACGTTTCTGGAGAGCTTACGACTATTTCCTGCTGGTACAGACCTTCGGCGGAGTGCCCCTTGACCTGGGATCGGGAGAACTGATGTTCAACACCTCTCCCTCACGCACCTCTGTACGCAACACCGTACCGGAGGTCTACACCAAGGCGGTCTTTCCGGATTTGAAAACGGCGGTAGCCAACCTGCCGGAGACCGGTCGTGTAACCGGTGGTGTCACCAAGAGCGCCGCCCGTCTCTTCCTGGCTAAGGCTTACCTCACCTATGCCTGGTGGCTGGAGAACCCGAACAACATCCCCACCTACCCCGAGACACCCCGCACCGACCCCGACGGGCATGATGCCGCCTGGTATTACCAGGAAGCCTACAACGTCGCACTGGAAGGAATCAACAACCCCGGCCCCTTTGGTCTGCTCGATCATTATTATGATGTGCACCTGGGCAGCAACGACCGAAACAAGGAGATCGTACTCTATTCCGACCATATGGAAGATGAGTACTACAATCAGGCCAGTCTCTCCTATTCCAACGGTTCCGCTCCGGAAAATTACGCTGTGTGGTATGTCACCAGCAACTATGGCAATATCCGCAGTTCAGCCGATGGAAGCAATTACAACATATCCTCGGTGAATCGTCATGCCATTCAATGGGGAGGTCGTCCCTGGACACGTATGGCACCCACCATCGAGGCCTATACCGAAACATTCGACGACAAAGCGAACGACAGCCGCTTCGATGGGACCTTTGCCAGTGTTTATTACGGCAACTGGAAGGAAGCGGGACTCTCTGAGGAAACGCTCTTCAACGCCAACGGACTGCCAGTTAAAAACGGTGAACCGGTATTGACCTTCCTGGAAGAGGAACCTGAAATTGCAGTCACCTATCCCACCGGTGCAGGACCCAGCAACGTGGGTGGCGGCACACTGCCCGGAAGGGCCGACTGGGTGATCGCACCCAGCGGCATCAGCCGTATCTATTACCCCGGTCTTTGGAAGCTGGGCACCTACCGCACCGACAACGGTACCGGCCTGGGACAGCCCAACGGAGCCATCACCCGTCCCTGGAACATTGCCAAGTTCTCCGAGTTCTACCTGATCGCTGCCGAGGCAGCCGTGAAGGGTGCCACCGGATCGATGACAGCCCGTCAGCTGGTCAACGTACTCCGTGCACGCGCCGGAAAATGGCGCTGGAAAAACAATGGTAACTATGAATTGGTGGATGATCGTAGTGCTGCTATGACCGCTGCCACTCCTGCCACCATCGACATCAACTACATTCTGGCTGAACGAAGTCGCGAACTGTTCGGTGAAGGACATCGCTGGTATGACCTGGTCCGAACCCAGAAATGGGCGGAACTGGCAGCAACCTATACCATTTGTGGTTCGGCTGCTGGTGACCATACGCCGGTGGTATACACCCGTACCATCGAAAAACATCACTACCTGCGTCCCATTCCACAGGGACAGATCGACGGGATGACCATGAGTGAAGAAGAAAAGGCTGCCTATCAGAACCCCGGTTATTAAACCATAGTCAAACATTTGAAAAAACAAGGAGAACATATCGTTCTCCTTGTTTTTCCTATCAACCGCCCTGAAAGAAGAATGAGTTGTCTCATACACAATTGTTCTT
>DURL01000144.1 GCA_012837345.1 Bacteroidales bacterium | reverse complement strand
GCGAAGTTGAAGAGCGTCAGTAGGAAGCTGCGCAGGGCACTGTCTTCCACTCTTTTATTGAGTATTTTTCTGACAAAAAGCTTGTCGATTTGTTTGATGATCCATCTTCCCAGATAGAAGATCAGGAGAGCAATCAGTACCTTTCCGAGAAAATCGATGCTGCCGGTAAGAAACTGATCAAGCAATTCTTCGAATTGGCCTGTTTTGATCAGTTGGGCTGCGGTGGGAGATTGTTCAACGATTGGGGTTACTGACTCTGTTGTGGCGGTTTCCGCCTGTGCGAATAAGATTTCGTTGGGCATGTAGAATGTTGTTTTGATTTTATAGTGATACAAACAAAGATACCATTTTTTTGTTTACATTTGCCCAGATAACGTCACTTCAACCCCTTTATGAGAAAATATTATTCGCTTACAATTCTCTTTCTTCTGCTTACCTTTTCTATTACAGGACAGGACTACCAGGCCTGGGTAGACAATGCCGCACGCCACATCGAGGCAGACCGGCTTGACAGTGCAGCGATATCGTTACAGCGTGCCATGTCGCTCGATCCGGTGAATGAGAACAATCCGGTTTTGCTCCTCAACCTGGGAATCATTCAGCGACAGCTGGGACATACCGATGATGCCTATGTCTCCTTTACGGCTGCACTGGCCAACAACCCGATACCGGAGGTGGTGCTGCACCGCAGGGCCTCGCTGCTGAGCGAGATGGGTCGCTACGACGAGGCGATTGAGGATTACAGCTCTCTGATTGAACGCTACCCTGAGGATGTGGAAGCCTATTACAGGAGAGGAGTACTCTATCTGGAGCAGGACAACAGGCTCAAAGGAGAGGCTGATTTCGTGAAGGCGAATGAACTTGATCCCGATCACTTTTTCACGCATTTAAGCAAGGCACTGCTCTTCAAGCTGGAGGACAACTGGGAGGCAGCAGAAAAGATCTATACCGGACTGATAGAGTCAGAACCCAATCCCGATCCCAGCATCCTGCTGAACCGGGCAGAATGTTACGTCCACACAGGGCAGACTTTCCGTGCGTCGGCCGATTTACGCACCGCGGAACCATCGCAGCGTGACAACCCCTACTTCTACTTCCTGCGGGGCCGCGTCCGCCTGGATCAGTTCGACAAGGTGGCTGCCAGGGCTGATTTCAACAAAGCCAGGGAGATGGGTTACGATCTACCCCTGGTAGAAGAATGGATTGACAAAACCAAATAACCTCAACCAGTATGAAATGGATTAACCGAAACGACAGCGAAGCCAACTACGAGGATCGCAGGGGCAGGGGACATGGAAAACGAAACGCAGCTGTGGGGGGACTGGGGGCGATCGTGATTGCGATCATCGCCCTGCTGCTGGGCCAGAACCCTTTTCAGGCAATTGATATGGTCAGCAGTATCGCACCCGGGGAATCGACTGAGATGGTGGATCCCTCCCGTGCGAACGAGAACGAGGATCTGAAGGTCTTCACCCTGGGTGTCTTCAACAGTGCCAACGATGTGTGGGCGGAAATCTTCCGGACACAGTTGAATGAGAATTACAACCGCCCCACCTTGGTCACCTTCACCGATGCCACGGTATCGGAATGTGGGGGAGCGACGGAGTCGGTAGGTCCCTTCTACTGTCCGGCAGACCAGAAGATGTACATCGACCTGGACTTCTTCCACCAGCTTAAATCGGAGTTCGGTGCCAAGGGCGACCTGGCGATGGCCTACGTCACCGCCCATGAGGTGGGTCACCATGTGCAGAAGCTGCTGGGGATCATCGACCAGATGAACCAGTACCGTGGTCGTATCAGCGAGACCGAATACAACCGGCTGAATGTGAAGCTGGAGTTGCAAGCCGATTTCTTTGCGGGGGTGTGGGTCTACCACGCCCAGCGGATGAACATGATCCAACTGGAGCCGGGCGACCTGGAGTCGGCCATCAGTGCCACCACGGCAGT
>DURL01000143.1 GCA_012837345.1 Bacteroidales bacterium | reverse complement strand
CGCACCGTTTAACCTGAACGAAATTACAAATAAATCAGCATATAAGTTGAATCCCGCTGCATTTTTTTACACAACATCGCTACGGCAGCCGAAAAACAATAAACCTGGCGTACAGATGCAAATGCGCTAAAGGTTAAATTGAAACCGCTGCTTGTTTATTATCCAAAAGTAGCTATCTTTGTTCCTTCAACAGGGGTGCCCCAACAGAACGGGCTGAGATCATACCCAAATTACCTGATCCGGATAATGCCGGCGGAGGGAAGAAAAGTGCCCACATTCTGTAGCACTTTTAATGGTATATATCTTTCATAAATCCCCTTTTTTATTTCACTAACCGGATGCACAACGCTACAGCAGCATGCTGTCTGCAATGGACATCGCAAATATTACTGAAAATGAAAAAGGTTTTCTTATTGTTTCTGCTGACTTTCCTGTCAGCAACTGGTTTTCACACTGCGGCACATTCAGCTATCACACCCACCCAGGGTGTTTTACCCGACAGCCTCGATCACGTACAACTTGAGGAGGTGGTCGTCTCCGGCACACGGGCAGGAGCACAGACTCCGGTCTCCTACACCAACATCAGCTCAGCGGATATCAAGAAACAAAATGCGGCTCGTAATATTCCCGCCATTCTGCAAAACACACCCTCACTGGTCTCATTCACGGAAGACGGGTTGGGTGTGGGTAACACCTTCTTTCGAATTCGCGGCACCGATGCTACCCGCATCAATGTAACCCTGAACGGGATGCCATTAAACAACCCGGAAAGTCAGGAGGTGTACTGGGTGAACCTGCCTGATCTATCCAATTCGCTGCAAAACATACAGATTCAACGTGGCGTGGGAACCTCTACCAACGGGTCGGCTGCCTTTGGTGCCAGCATCTCGCTGCAGACCAACGGGGCGCGTTCCGAAGCTTATGGAGAAGCATCCACAGCAGTAGGGAGCTATGGCACCTTTCTGTCGAACATCGCGGCAGGTACGGGAATCATGGGAAACGGTCTTTCATTCGATGCCCGCTTTTCGCGTGTGCTGGGTAATGGATATGTACGCAATGGAAGTGTCGATCACACCAATTTCTATGCTGCAATGTCACACTACACCCCCCACCAGCTGATACGACTGAGCTACCTGAAGGGTGTGCAGCACACCGGGATCACCTGGGAAGGAGTATCTGATGAACAGATGCAGGATTCGGTATATGGGCGCCGCTACAACCCTGCGGGAGAGTATACCGATGAAGCCGGCAACCGCCTTTATTACGACAATGAGACAGATAATTATTATTCCGACATTGTGCAACTCACCCTCACCAGGGAACTGAACCGCGATCTGGTGCTGAACGGGGGTCTTAGTTATAACTATGGATATGGTTATTACGAAAATTACCGGGAGGATAATGATTTCTCCGATTTCGGGCTACCTGCTCAGACACTGGAGGGAGTGACCTACGAGAAGAGTGATTTTATACGCCGCAAACTGATGGAGAACGATTTCTACGTGGCCAACCTGGGGTTCAGTTATACGAGAGAGCGGTTAACAATAATATTCGGCGGGATGTACAGCTATTACGACGGGGATCACTACGGGCGCCTGCCATGGGTGAAATTCAACCAGACCGTCGCTGAAAACCATGAGTGGTATCGCAATGTGGGAAGAAAGGCGGAAGTGAACCTTTTCACTAAAGCCGATTACCAGTTGAACGAAAAGATCTCTCTTTTTGGGGATCTGCAATTCAGACAGATAAACTACAGGTTCAGTGGCACCGACGACGACCTGATGGATCTTACCGGTAAGTTTACCTATGATTTCTTTAATCCCAAAGCAGGCATCAACCTTCAACTGAATAGCAGGAGCCGACTATACGCATCGGCAGCTGTGGGGCAAAGGGAGCCGTTGCGTGCCGACCTGAAGGACGGGATCAAGGGCGAATCGGTGAACCCCATTCAGCCGGAGAGGATGATCGACTATGAGCTGGGCTACCGGTATCAGGGTGATGGAGGAGTCCACCTGGGTGCAAACCTCTATTATATGGATTATCACAACCAGATGGTGCAGACCGGTAAGCTGACAGATATCGGTTATAAGCTGATGGAGAATGTGAAGGAGAGCTACCGCGCCGGTCTCGAACTGGAGGCGGCACTGCCACTGTGGAAGAACAAGCTGCGCCTGGATGCCAACGCCACCTTCAGCCGCAATAAGATACGGGACTATACTGCCTGGTTCGACCACTATGACAATCAGGATAACTGGGGATGGGAGGGACAGCTGTCCAGGGCATACGGAACCACCGATATTTCTTTCTCACCCAGTCTGGTCAGCGCAATGGGTGTGACCTGGCAGCCTACCTCGGCTCTCTATCTGAACCTGATGAATAAGTATGTAAGCAAGCAGTTTATGGACAATACCTCCGACGATGCAAAGGCCATCGACGCCTATTTTGTGAGCAACCTCTCCGCGGGATATACTTTCCAAAAATCACCCGTAGGCACGTTCAACCTGCAGCTGTTCGTGAACAACCTCTTCAACAGGGAGTATGTGGCGAACGGATGGGCTGCCACCGATACTTTTGCCGACGGCAGCAGCATCAACTGGATCGG
>DURL01000142.1 GCA_012837345.1 Bacteroidales bacterium | reverse complement strand
TTTCGCTCGTCTATTATAACAGATTTAATCTCTGAAATTGGTAAGACCATAAAATCGATAAAACCAACGGTAAAGTTAAATTACTGGGCTGCATCATGGATTCACTCTATTTATCAAAATGGACAGAATTGGGCAAGTAAACATCATTATGATCCATCACAATCTTTCCCCGAATGGGCATCTAAAACATACAAGAATACGGGTTTTGCAGATCAACTAGACGTATTTATGCTTGGCTCTTATCTTTATGATGTATATGGTTTGGACAACAATGAATCTATTGAGTATGCAATAGACAGGGCCTATAAGCTTATAGGTGATGACTGCACTATATACGGAACAATTTATGGGGAAAACAATAAAGAAAACATGGAGGATGCAGTCTACGTTTGCCTTACACAAAGTGCTGGTTTAATGGTTTTCGATATTGTACAAGTGATTAATTACAATCTTTGGGAAGACATTAAGAGAGGGATTGATCGTGCCGAAGCATTTAATAAAGTGGATTAATATCAATTTCACATCAAAATAATTACAACTACAACATACCCACTAGAAAATTATGAAGACTTATTTGATTTCAATACTTTTAATTATAGGCTCTCTATCGGCCTGTACTAAAGATGACTCCAAAAATAATGATAACAACAAGCATGAAATACCAATTGAGATTGAAAAACCAGATGTACCAATAAAACCCATACAGATGTGGATTGATGCTCATGCAAATTTAAGCCGGTTTGCAGATAAAAAAAATATCACCACATACATGGAAAAGATGAAGGCTACAGGTTTTAATGAAATATATGTAGACGTAAAGCCAGGCATAGGATATGCATTGTACGATAGTGATATTCTACCACAGTTAAGGAAATGGGGTGACATAACTGTTGACCGTGACTGGGATTATCTTGCCTTTTGGATAGAAGAGGCTGAACGTCTGGATATGAGCGTAATTGCGAGCCTCTCTGTTATGGGGTATGGTTACACAAAGACAAAAGAGGGATTGATTTATGATGATAACAAATGGGATGGAAAAACCCAGATGGAAATGTCTGATAACAATCCGTACAATATTGTTGATATGCGGGATCAAACAAATGTTGATGCCGCTATGCTAAACCCAAGTCTACCTGAAGTACAAACATTTGTAGTTTCAATAATTGAAGAAATTGCAACTAAATACCCAAAGTTAAAAGGTATTTGCCTAGATTATTGTCGCTGGTACGGTGGAAACTATGGTTTTGGAGATGCAACTATTAGCGCATTTGAAAGTTACAGTGGTCTGACGGTTGCTAATAAAAATGACATTATCACTTCAACAGGTGCTATTGGGCCACTCTATAAGAATTGGATCGAGTTTAGAACAATGACTATTACAAATCTAATTACGAATATTCGCACAAAAGTAAAAACTGTCAATCCAAAACTTGAACTTCATTTTTGGGCATCAGCACACTGGAGTTCGCGATATGGCGTTGGTCAAAACTGGGCAAGCAAAAAATTCAAACCCTCTGTCAGTAGTGTTTATACTAGTAACTATAACAAAACAGGTTTTGCAGATCAAATAGATGTTTTCTCATTAGGAGCCTATGCGGAGAACATTTGGAAAGTTGAAAACCCAGGTTCGGACTGGACTGTTGAAAATTTCGTGACCTCCTACACTGAATACATCATGGACGACTGTAAAGTTTATGGCTCAATTGGCACATATGCTTATGGAAATAAACCTTCTGCTGTCTCAGATGGTGTTTACTTATGTCTTAAAAACACAGACGGCTTAATGATATTTGAAATTTCACACGTGATCAACAACAACCAGTGGAATGCAATTAAGGAAGGAATAGAACGCGTGTATAAATAATCCTTAAAAACAAATCTTACTGAATATGAGTAAATCAACTTTCTTATTGCTTCTCTGTATCCTGTCAATCCAGCTTGTTCAAGCTAAAAACTACAAGCTATCCTCGCCTGATAAAAAAATTGAAGTTGCTGTTTCAGACGGCAAAGAGCTGAAATGGAGCGTGTCCTATAATGAGGAAATTATTCTAAAACCGAGTAGAATCTCGATGACCATTAAAGAAAGGAATGTATTGTTTGGAATCAACACCTCAGTTCGAAAAGTTGAAAAAAAAACAGTAAATGATACTTTTGAGGCAGTTATCCCCACAAAATTCAGAAATGTGCATGATAACTACAACGAAATGCGCCTTTTATTCGAAGATGACTACGTTGTAACATTTAGGGTCTACAATAATGGTGCTGCATATAGATTCGAAACGACTATTCCTTCCTCAATAATTCAAGTGGAGGAGGAGAGAGTTGAATTTAATTTGGCTGATGATTATAGTACTTATTGGCCTAAAGAGACAAGTCCAAACTTTATCACACACTGCGAGGGACATTTCGAATTCCGTCCGTTATCCTCTATACCAAATCAGGAGTATGCCTTCCTCCCGATCTATATCTCTTCACGAACAAGTCCAAAAATTGTAATTACAGAGGCCGATCTATTTGATTATCCCAATCTTTTTCTCTCCGGGACTGCAGGGCAACTTCTAAACGGTGTATTTCCTCCCGTTATTTTAGAAAAAAGATTAAAAGAGGGGTCTGATCGCGATGAAGAAATAATCCAGAATACCAATTATTTAGCTAAGACCTCAGGGAAAAGAACTTTTCCTTGGAGATTGTTAATAATTGAACCCGATGACAGATCCTTACTGGAAAACAACCTTGTCTACCAATTATCTGAACCAAGTGTTGATGGCGACAAAAACTGGATAAAACCAGGTCGGATTTCCTGGGACTGGTGGAGCACATTGAATATCTTTGATGTAGATTTTGAAGCAGGTGTAAATACTCAAACCTACAAATATTATATCGACTTTGCTGAAAAATATGGCTTGGAATATATCTTGCTTGACGAAGGGTGGTCAAAGAATACTTGGAATATTCGAGAACCACATAAAGATATCAATATTCATGAATTGGTTGAATATGGTCGCAAGAGAAACGTAGGAATTGTTTTATGGGCTCTTTGGAATCCGCTAGCAGAAGATATTGAAGGCATATTGAACCAATATAAAGAATGGGGTATAAAGGGTGTGAAGATAGATTTCATGCAGCGTAATGATCAAGATATGGTTAATTTTTATGAGGAGGTGGGTAAAATTGCTTTCGAGAAACAATTATTGGTGGATTTTCATGGTTCATTTAAGCCATCAGGGTTACATAGAAAATATCCTAACGTGATGACTTATGAAGGCGTGTATGGACTAGAGCATAATAAATCGTCACATGATATTTCCCCCGATCATGATCTGATATTACCCTTCACACGCATGGTAGCTGGGCCAATGGACTATACTCCTGGCGCAACGATAAATGCCACCAAGAATGATTTTCACATGAACTTTATTCATCCTATGAGTCAGGGAACCAGAGCACATCAAGGCGCTTTGTTTATTACTTTTGAAAGTCCCCTACAAATGTTTGCCGACAGTCCCTCCAATTATTACAAAACTCCTGATTTCACATCATTCATCGCAAAGATACCAACAATATGGGATGAAACAAGAGCGATAGAAGCTAAAGCCGGTAAGTACCTCACTATTGCTCGACGAAATGAGAATAAATGGTTTATTGCCTCATTGACAAATTGGGATCAACGAGAATTATCAATAAAACTGGATTTTATCAGTGATGCTAAATATAGAGTAGAAATACTAAAAGATGGTGTGAATGCTAATAAGTATGGTTCTGATTTCAAAATTGAAGAGAAAGTAGTATCCAAAGATGACATATTAGATATTAAAATGGCTAACGGCGGTGGTTGGGCAGCAATTTTAACACCAATTGAATAACAATCAAAATGCGTGATGATATTTTCACTTATCCATTAAGTCAATCACTCTATTCAATTTGATATTTGAAAAAAACATACTCGATTATATTCAGAAATAATATGACATTTTTAAAATTAAGATCATCGACCACTTCTTCTCCACTTTTACAATATCATTAATTGTTCAAGATCAATTTGAATCTAATGATTATTATTCTTGACTATAATAGCTTTCAATTTTCATATTCGTTTACTATTATTATTTAATAATGAAAGAGATGTATTACAACCGTTTAATCGCACGAAGGAGCACGCTCTCCGCTCTGCTTGGCGCACTCCTGCTCCTTTTCTCCTCATGTCTCTCAACGGGAGATGCTCACGCTGCAGTGGAGGGGAAGGTGACTTCCGATGAGGGAGGGTTACCCAACGTGGTGGTGACCGACGGTTACCAGTGTGTCATCACCGGCAGTGACGGATCCTACAGGTTTACTCCTCACCAGGATGCCAGGTTTATCTACATCTCCACGCCGGCAGGTTACCTCCCGGCAGAGGAGATGCAGGTACCCCTCTTTTACATCCCGATAGAAAAGGGAAGAGAGTGCTATGATTTCGCTTTAAGGAAAAACCCACTGGACGACACCCGTCAACTACTGCTGGTGACCGCGGACCCACAATTCCATAAGAAAGAGACCTTTTTGCGTTATGCAGGGGTTGTGGATGACATGTTACAGTTAAAAGAATCGTACCCCGACAGAGATATCCTCGGTATCGACTGTGGTGACCTGGTGGGTGACAAGCCGGAGCTCTATCCCCTCTACATCGAGCAACTTGGTCGCGCCGGCATTCCCTTCTACCGCCTGCCGGGCAACCATGATCTTCAGTATGGCGGGCGCAGCACCGAGACCTCCATGAAACGCTACGAGAAAAACTTTGGACCCGACCATTATTCCTTCAATCGGGGGAAGATACACTATGTGGTACTGAACAATGTCTTCTATGTGGGCAGGGATTATTTCTATATGGGATACATCGACGAAAAGACTTTTGTATGGCTTGAACAGGATCTGGCACAGGTGCCGGAAGGATCCACGCTCATGCTTTTGATGCATATCCCGGCGCGACTGGATGAAGAGGTGAAACCTTTCCAGTACAATTCACGCACCATCAGCGCGCAAACCATCAACATCGCCTCGCTGTTCGAGATGCTCAAGCCCTACAAGGTGCATCTTTTCACGGGCCACATGCACTATAACCGCAACATCATCCACTCCGAGAACCTATACGAGCACAACACGGGTGCGGTCTCGGGGGCCTGGTGGCAGGGGGACTACTGCCTGGATGGCACCCCTGTGGGGTATGGTGTCTACGAGATCGACGGCTCAGAGGTGAGCTGGTACTTCAAGAGTGTGGGAAGGGAACGTGACCACCAGATGCGGGTTTATGCACCCAACACCACCAGCGGGTATGGCAATGATGTAGTAGCCAATATCTGGAACTGGGACAAGAACTGGCAGGTGGAATGGCAGGAAGATGGTGTCGACATGGGAACGATGACCCGTTTCGAGGGGCTCGATCCGGAAGTGGAGAAGGCTTACAGCGACAAGGAAAAACTGGAGTTCAGCTGGATCGGTCCGGAGCTGACGGATCATCTTTTCCGTGCCACCCCCATGAAGCACGATTCGAAAATCACCATCACAGCGAAAGATCCATTTGGTAACGTCTACATTGAAACCATCGAACGCTGAGTTTATTATTTGAGTATTGTACAACAAAAATTATCATAACCTCCACCGACATGCATACAGAAAAGAACAACCGTCGTGATTTTATCAAAAAGACAGCATTCGCGGGCGCATCTATTGCCATCACATCTGGTTTGGCTGCCTGCACCGGTAACCACCGCCAGGATGACACCCTAAACTTGCCAGGTTCAGTGCGGAAAGATGAGTCACTGAAGAGCACGCTGATCGTGCCCAAGAATAAGGGACTGCAGATCACCGGTGCCTTCCTCGATGAGATCTCTCATGACATCCCCCACCAGAACTGGGGAGAAGCGGAATGGGATCTCGATTTTCAATACATGAAAGCGATCGGCATCGACACGGTTATCATGATCCGGTCAGGTTACAAGAAATTTATTACTTACCCCTCCAGCTACCTGCTCGAGAAAGGATGCTACATGCCCTCGGTGGACCTGGTCGACCTCTTCCTGCGCCTTGCCGAGAAGCATGGCATGAAGTTTTACTTCGGTCTCTACGACTCCGGTCACTACTGGGCCACCGGCGACATGAGCCACGAGATCGAGGACAACCGGTATGTGATCGATGAGGTATGGAAGAACTACGGAGAGAAGTATAAGAGCTTCGGGGGCTGGTATGTCAGCGGTGAGATCAGCCGCGCCACCAAAGGTGCTATCGGTGCCTTTCACGCCATGGGCAAGCAGTGTAAAGAGGTATCGGGCGGACTACCCACTTTCATCTCCCCATGGATAGATGGTAAGAAAGCGGTTGCTGCAAGTGGCTCCTCCCTTTCGAAAGAGGAGGCTGTGTCGGTGCAGCAGCACGAGAAGGAGTGGGACGAGATCTTTGCCGGCATCCACGAGGTGGTTGATGCCGTCGCCTTTCAGGATGGACACATCGACTACAACGAATTGGATGCCTTTTTCGAAGTGAACAAGAAACTGGCTGACCGCTATGGCATGGAGTGCTGGACCAATGCCGAGACATTTGACCGGGACATGCCGATCAAGTTCCTCCCCATCAAGTTCGACAAGCTTCGCCTAAAGCTGGAGGCAGCCAGGCGAGCCAACTACGTGAAGGCGATCACCTTCGAGTTCTCTCACTTTATGAGCCCCCAGTCGGCCTACATCCAGGCAGGACACCTCTACAACCGCTACAGGGAATATTTCAATCTTTAAGCAAACAGCACAATGCAGAAAACGAACAACATCCTTTATGTCTCTTTCCTGTCGGTGGTGGCCGCCCTGGGAGGATTCCTATTCGGCTATGACACTGCAGTCATTTCCGGCACGGTATCACAGGTGTCTGCTCAGTTCCAGCTTTCCACACTTCAAAGCGGGTGGTACGTGGG
>DURL01000141.1 GCA_012837345.1 Bacteroidales bacterium | reverse complement strand
CGGAAGGCGCCGAGGTCTTTGTCTATGACAACCTCAACTGCTACAGCGATTCGGCGTTGATGGAGCGCGTGGATCTGGTTATCCAGCATTTCACACAGGGTGAGATCACCCCCGCGCAGGAGAAAGCACTGCTCAATGCGGTGCGCAACGGCACCGGCCTGGCTGGATGGCATGGCGGCACCGGCGACTCATTCCGCAGCAACGTGGAGTTTCAGTACATGGTGGGGGGCCAGTGGGTGGCACACCCGGGCAACATCATCACTTACGATGTAAACATCATCGATCAGCAGGATCCGGTGACGGCAGGTCTGAACAACTTCTCCATGCAATCGGAGCAGTACTTTATGCATGTGGATCCCAACGTGAAGGTGCTGGCCACCACCACCTTCAGCGGGGAGCACAACAACTGGATCGAGGGTGCCGTGATGCCGGTGGTCTGGAAGAAATCATACGGCAAGGGAAGAGTCTTCTACTCCTCGCTGGGCCACGTGGCAAAAGATTTCGAGGTGGCTGAAGCGCTGGAGATCATGAAAAGGGGGATCCGCTGGGCAGCCCAAAGCAAAGCGGAGGGACCCGACCAATGGCTCTCTCCGCTCTATCCTTCCAGGTGAGCAGTTGCTGATCAGGGCATGGGAGCCAGATCCTCCCACTGCACGTTCCATCTTCCATCTTTAGGGAATCCGGGGGTGTCTTCCTCGTTGCCGTCCCAGCCGGCGCACATCATGGCCACGGCGGTGAGCAACCCCCCGTTTCCGGGCAGATAGACACGCAGCCGCTTATCCTGGAAGTTGTGACCGTTCACCAGATAGGTATTGGTCCTTTTGTCCATCAGCAAGGCACCCACAGCTTTCTCCGGGTCACCCAGGCGGGCAGCACTCATGGCAGTCATCGGGTAGTCCCATCCCCATGTTTTGTCCCAGTTCCAGTTGTCCCAGATCCAATCCAGCGTATGATGCATGGTTTCGCGGCGCACCAGCTTCGATTCGGGCATCATACCCAGTGCACCCAGCACTGCCGGATGATCGGAGGTGAAACGGACATCGATGTAGGTGTCGGTGGCATCCTCCGATGCCAGGTAGAGGCCGTCGGAATTGTACGTCAGTGGCGAGAGCTTGTCGATCAGCTCATCCCACTGCATATCCCGCTGTTGTCCCAGGCGCTCTCTCCACTGCTGGGCTACCGACATCGCATAATGCCAGTAGGAGAGTTCAAACGGCGGATTGATCGTCTCTGCTGCGCGCAATGTCTCCTGTGCCGGGATGACACCCTTCAGCAGATATCGATCCGTCTTTTCATCGTAGGTGGCAAATGATGCCATAAAGCGGGCGGTCTCTTCCACCAGGAATCCATATTTATCCAGTACCTCCTGAGAAGGATTGTTTCGATAAATCAACTCCGCCATGTAGATGAAATGGGGTTGCTGCCAGATCAGGAAGGAACCCACATCGGAAGGTGCTTCCTGCGCCGAGGGATCAGTCATCTTCATCCAGCGGCCACCTTCAAACTGCTGCCGCTCTGCAATCTCTTTAGCCTTCGGGAAGGCAGCGGCATACCAGTCCATGCTTCTCTCCAGCAGCTCCGTTCTGTTCCACAAGGCAAAGTGAACGGCATGCCACCAGTGCATCTCGAGGTGGAACTTCCCATACCAGCTGTTGTAGGTCAACCCGGTCTCCTGCGGCGGATAGATGCCTGCCGACTGGATAGCCATCAGGTATTGCGACAACACCACGCGGCGTTCCAGCTCTGCCGCCCGCTCATCGGTGCACTTCGAGAAATCGACCGCACCTCCGTTCTGCCAGAAAGCAGTCCAGTAGGCGGACGAAGCGTCAAACGACTCCTGCACAGTTACAGTATCGGCTTCCGGCAACTTCTCTGTAAAAGTACAGGTAAATGAAAACGAGTCGCTGCCTGGTGTGAGCACGAAGTAATGTGCCTCTTTCCTGGTGAGGGATGCCTCACCCTCATACTGCAGATTGATGTAATAGACCGTTGAGTCGACTGTTCTTCTCAGCAGGCAGGTGTGTTGATCCTGAGCGATGATTTCGGTCAGATGCTTCTCCGGTGAACTCCAGTCGCTGCCCTCGTCGGAATGCGCTCCCGTGGGATAGGGAAAACGCAGGTTCACCTGCATCCTCCCCTTGCCAATCAGAGGTGAGTGAAGCATCACAGCCAGCTGATCCTTTTCAGGATGTACGGCTGTCTGCACAACCACTGAATCAGTGCCTGTCATAAATCGGCTTCGGATAATCCCCTGCCATAGATCCAGCTCCTGGTTCAGGTGGGTGATCTGTTCTGGCAGCAGCTTGTTATCCTCACTGTCGGTCAGCTCCAGACCGATGTAACCGAGATGTAGCCGGTGCGGGTTGACCCTGAAGTAATTGGCGGCATCACGGCTTCTGCCCGGTTCGTTGAACTGCACGGCGTAAGACTCCTCCCACCCCCTGAAGTTATAAACCTCCAGCGTCTCTTCGAAGGCATACCGCTCCGGGTTGGGGAAGCTGTGCCACCCCCATTGCGACTGCGTACCGAGAGGCACCCCCTCAGTGTAGATCTCCGGGAAGCTCTGTAACCCCGTGGCATCTACCGTCACGGCGAAGTTGCCATTGCCGACGGAGAGAGATGCCAGTGCATCAAAACCGGTGACCCCGGGGTTGTTTCGCTTCACGAGAGCCGCCCTGTCGATCCTGTCAGGCGTATGACTGTCACATGAGCACGTCAGGATACCAATCAGTAGTAAGATATTCAGATTTGTCAGGTTGTGTGCATGCATATTCTGAGAAAAATGAGAGTAAACCTGAGAACGACTTATGGAAGCCTCCTCATAGCAATTCACAAAGAATCAGTGATGGCGCTACCTTATCACCCAAATGCTCAATGAATCAAGCAATAAAGGTAAACAGGTTTTTTGTTTTATCCTAATCCTGTATCTTTGAATATGGACAAATGCAGAGGAGGGCGTCGTCATGGATAAAACCGAACCTCAGCATCCCAATTCATGCAGGGTTAAGGGGTCTGAATTATCCCATTTTATTTTGAACTGTATGAAATATTTAGTAAATTTGATCCGTAGACAGTTATGCGTCGAACTGTCTTTCTATAACGGGGTTACCCGTATAAGATCATCGTGATATAACCGGGAGTGATGCTTGAACTGCCACCCCGTATTAAAATCCGCATCTCTATTGAATATCAACAAATTAAGGCTATATGAAAACAAATTATGAATTGCGCTATGCAGCACATCCGGAGGATGCCAGGTCCTACGACACGCAGCGTCTGCGACGTGACTTTCTGATCGACAAGCTTTTTGCTTCCGATGAGGTGAACATGGTATACTCCATGTACGACCGCATGATCGTGGGTGGTGCCATGCCGGTCAACGAATCACTTCACCTGGAGGCAATCGACCCGCTCAAACAGCCCAGTTTCCTCTGCCGACGTGAGCTCGGGATCTTCAACGTGGGAGGAAAAGGAAAGGTGAAAGTGGGAGATACCGTTTTCACACTCGACTATAAGGAGGCTCTCTACCTCGGTTCCGGCGAACGGGAGGTCTATTTCGAGAGCGATGACGCCTCGAAACCGGCCAAGTTCTACTTCAACTCCACCAATGCTCATCGTAACTACCCCGATAAGAAGGTTACCAAGGCCGATGCCGTGGTAGCTGAGATGGGCTCCCTGGAGGGATCGAACCACCGTAACATCAACAAGATGATTGTCAACCAGGTGCTGCCCACCTGCCAGCTGCAGATGGGTATGACCGAGCTGGCGACCGGCAGCGTCTGGAACACCATGCCGGCACATGTTCACTCCCGCAGGATGGAGGCCTACTTCTACTTTGAGGTGCCCGAAGATCAGGCTGTCTGCCACTTCATGGGTGAAGCAGAGGAGACCCGTCACATCTGGATGAAGGGCGATCAGGCTGTGCTCTCCCCTGAATGGTCAATTCACGCCGGCGCCGCTACCTGCAACTACACCTTTATCTGGGGCATGGGTGGCGAAAACCTGGATTATGGCGATCAGGATTTTTACAAGATTACAGACTTAAAATAAAGACAAACAATGGTCAATTTTTCATTGGAAGGTAAAGTCGCTCTGGTAACCGGTGCAGCACATGGTATTGGATTCTCTATAGCAACCGCCCTGGCCGAAGCAGGAGCACGCATAATATTCAATAGCTCTGGGAAAGAATCGATGGAGAGAGGGATCAAGAAGTACAGGGAGTTGAATATTGATGCACGCGGATTTGTATGCGACGTGACCAACGAAGATCAGGTGAACGACTTAGTGGCACAGGTGACCAGAGAGGTAGGGGTGATCGACATCCTGGTGAACAATGCCGGCATCATCAAGCGTGTTCCGATGCATGAGATGAGCGCTGCCGAGTTCCGTCAGGTGATCGACATCGATCTGAATGGTCCCTTCATCGTCTCCAAGGCGGTGATCCCCCATATGATTAAAAAAGGACACGGCAAGATCATCAACATCTGCTCCATGATGAGCGAGCTGGGTCG
>DURL01000140.1 GCA_012837345.1 Bacteroidales bacterium | reverse complement strand
TTTTTTTGCTATCTTTGTATCCCGATATCAGAAGGGTTCAATTCAACATAATATTATTGGCACTATGCACAGATACAAGCCGGTGCGATTGATCCTTGAAAACGGGATGGTTTTCCATGGACAATCGTTTGGAGCTGAAAAGGCCACATCGGGAGAAGTCGTTTTCAACACCGCAATGGTCGGTTACCCCGAGAGCCTGACAGACCCCTCCTACGAAGGACAGATTTTAACACTCACATATCCCATCATCGGAAATTACGGAGTTACCGCCAAGAGCGAAACAGACGGAATTTCCGATTTTTTTGAGTCCCACCGCATCCATGTCAGCGGTCTCATCGTGCAGGATTACTGCGAGGAGCACTCACACTGGAACAGCGTGGAGAGCCTGGGCGACTGGCTCCGGGCGGAGGGCATCCCCGGCATCAGCGGCATCGACACCCGCATGCTCACCAAGGTGCTTCGCGAGAAGGGCTCCATGCTGGGCAAGATCGTCTATGACCGGGAGGATGAGGTGGCGTTCTACAACCCGGAAGAGGAGAACCTGGTGGCGAAGGTGAGCTGCAGGGAGGTGATCGAATATGGCGCAGGAGAGAAAACAGTGGTGCTGGTCGACTGCGGCGTGAAGCTCAACATCATCCGTGAGCTGCTCAAGCAGCAGGTACGGCTGATACGCGTGCCGTGGGACTATGACTTCAGCACCCTCGCTTACGACGGTCTCTTCATCTCCAACGGACCGGGCAACCCCGCTCATTGTGTACCCACGGTGGCACATATCCGTGAGGCGATGCGGCAGGAGAAGCCGATCTTTGGCATCTGCATGGGCAACCAGCTGCTGGCCAAGGCGGCCGGCGCCGACACCTACAAGCTGAAGTATGGACACCGCAGCCACAACCAGCCGGTACGCAAGGTGGGCAGCAACCAGTGCTTCATCACCTCGCAGAACCATGGCTACGCCGTGGATGAGTCACTGCTGAGCCACGAGTGGGAGCCCTACTTTGTGAACATGAACGACGGCACCAACGAGGGGATACGGCACAAGAGTAAACCCTTCTTCTCGGTGCAGTTTCATCCCGAGGCGACCGGGGGACCTACCGACACCCGTTTCTTCTTCGAGGATTTCGTACAGATGCTTTAAAAAGAGAGGAACAAGATGAACAACAGCATACAACCCCACGACAAAACAATCACAAACCCTGACATGACAGCTCCTGCCGGGCGGATGCAGGTGAAGAAAGCGTTGATCCTCGGCTCGGGAGCCCTCAAGATCGGTGAGGCGGGTGAGTTCGACTACTCCGGCTCACAGGCGCTCAAAGCGTTGCGCGAGGAGGGTGTGGAGACCATCCTCATCAACCCCAACATCGCCACGGTGCAGACCTCCGAGGGGTCGGCCGACAGGATCTACTTCCTGCCGGTGACACCCCTCTTCGTGGAGAAGGTGATCGCCCGCGAGCAACCCGACGGCATCCTGCTCGCCTTCGGTGGCCAGACCGCTCTCAACTGCGGCGTGGAGCTCTACAAGGCGGGTGTCTTCGAGAAATATAACGTTGCGGTGCTGGGCACGCCGGTGCAGGCGATCATGGATACCGAGGACCGCGATCTCTTTGTGAAGAAGCTCGATCAGATAGGGGTGAAGAGCATCAAGAGCTTTGCCGCCGCCACCATGGAGGATGCCCTGCAGGCCGCCGACAGACTGGGCTACCCCATCATCGTGCGGGCCGCCTACGCCCTCGGGGGGCTGGGTTCCGGCTTCTGCAACAACGAGGAGGAGCTGCGTGCCCTCGCCACCAAGGCATTCAACTACTCCGACCAGCTGCTCATCGAGAAGTCGCTCAAGGGGTGGAAGGAGATCGAGTATGAGGTGGTGCGCGACCGTTACGACAACTGCATCACCGTCTGCAACATGGAGAACTTCGACCCGCTGGGCATCCATACCGGCGAGAGCATCGTGGTGGCTCCCTCGCAGACGCTCACCAACAGCGAGTACCACAAGCTGCGGGAGCTCGCCATCCGCATCATCCGCCATATCGGCATCGTGGGTGAGTGTAACGTGCAGTATGCCTTCGACCCCGAGTCGGAGGATTACCGCGTCATCGAGGTGAACGCCCGCCTGAGCCGCTCGTCGGCCCTCGCCTCGAAGGCGACCGGCTACCCGCTGGCGTTCGTGGCTGCCAAGCTGGGACTGGGCTACGGCCTGTTCGACCTGAAGAACTCGGTCACCCGCTCCACCAGCGCCTTCTTCGAGCCGGCACTCGACTACATCGTGGTGAAGATACCCCGCTGGGACCTGGGCAAGTTCAGCGGCGTCTCCAAGGAGATCGGCTCCTCGATGAAGTCGGTGGGCGAGATCATGGCCATCGGCCGCACCTTCGAGGAGGCGATCCAGAAGGGGCTCCGCATGATCGGCCTGGGCATGCACGGCTTCGTGGAGAACAAGGAGCTGAAGATCGACGACATCGACAAGGCGTTGCATGAGCCTACCGACCAGCGCATCTTCGTCATCAGCAAAGCGTTCCGCAAGGGATACAGCGTGGATCAGATCCACGCGCTGACGAAGATCGACAAGTGGTTCCTGCGCAAACTCCATCAGATAATAGAAACGGCGGAATCGCTCGAAGCATATGAGCCGGCAGCGATCGACTTCGATGCGGCTCACAACAACGGGTTCGATGCGCTGTTGCAGCTCGCCAAGCAGCAGGGCTTCTCCGACTACCAGGTGGCACGCGCCCTCTGGAAAGAGCAGATCAGCGACGAGGCACCTCTCACAATCCGCAGCTACCGCAAAAAACGGGGACTGCTCCCCGTGGTCAAGCAGATCGATACCCTGGCGGCGGAGTACCCCGCGCAGACCAACTACCTCTACCTCACCTATAACGGCAGCGAGAATGATGTCCACTACCTGGGCGACCACCGCTCGGTGATCGTGCTGGGCTCCGGTGCCTACCGCATCGGCTCCTCGGTGGAGTTCGACTGGTGCTCGGTGAACGCTCTCAACACGGTGCGCAGCGAGGGCTACCGCTCGGTGATGATCAACTACAACCCGGAGACGGTCTCCACCGACTATGACATGTGCGACCGGCTCTACTTCGACGAGCTCTCCTACGAGCGGGTGATGGACATCATCGAGCTGGAGAACCCCCACGGCGTCATCGTCTCGGTGGGGGGACAGATCCCCAACAACCTGGCGGTGAAGCTCGACAACGCCGGCGTGAGGCTGCTCGGCACATCGGCCAAAAGCATCGACAATGCGGAGGACCGCCACAAGTTCTCCTCCATGCTCGACCGGCTGGGCATCGACCAGCCCCGCTGGCAGGAGCTCACCACGCTCGCCGAGATCCACCGCTTTGTGGATGAGGTGGGCTTCCCCCTGCTGGTGCGTCCCTCCTATGTGCTCTCCGGGGCGGCGATGAACGTCTGCTCCAACAAGGATGAGCTGGAGCGGTTCCTGACACTGGCCACCGAGGTGTCGGCCAGATACCCGGTGGTGGTCTCCGAGTTTGTGGAGGAGGCCAAGGAGATCGAGATGGATGCGGTGGCGCAAAACGGGGAGCTGGTGGTCTATGCCATCTCCGAGCATGTGGAGTTCGCCGGTGTCCACTCCGGCGATGCCACCATCCAGTTCCCGGCGCAGAAGATCTACGTACAGACCATCCGCCGTATCAAACAGATCACCCGCGAGATCGCGAAGGCACTCAATATCTCCGGTCCTTTCAACATCCAGTTTCTGGCAAAAGAGAACGAGCTCAAGGTGATTGAATGCAACCTGAGGGCATCCAGGTCGTTCCCGTTTGTCTCGAAAGTATTGAAAATAAACTTTATAGAGCTCGCAACGAAAGTGATGCTTGAGATCCCTGTGGCGAAGCCCGAGAAATCGGCTTTCGACCTCGATTACGTCGGGATCAAAGCCTCACAGTTCTCATTCACCCGTCTGCAGAAAGCGGATCCGGTGCTGGGGGTGGACATGGCCTCCACCGGTGAGGTGGGGGCGATCGGCACCAACTTCGACGATGCACTGCTCACCTCCATGCTGGCTGTCGGCTACCGCATCCCCCAAAAGAACATCATGGTCTCCTCCGGCGGTACCCGCTCGAAGGTAGACCTGTTGGATGCCTGCCGCCTCCTGCAACAAAAGGGCTATGCCCTCTTCGCCACGGGCGGCACACAGAGGTTCCTCGCGGAGAATGGCGTGGAGAGCACCTTTGTGGCCTGGCCTGACGATGAGGAGGCGGAGCTGAAGGTGAACGACCTGATCGCGGAGAAACGGTTCGACCTGGTGATCAACATCCCGAAGAACCTGACGGAGCGGGAGCTGACCAACGGTTACCGCATCCGGCGCGGCGCCATCGACTACAACATCCCGCTCATCACCAACGCGCGACTGGCCAGTGCCTTCATCAAGGCGTTCTGCCGCATCACGGTGGAGGAGATCGAGATCAGACATTGGGGAGAGTATAGTTGATTTGTTGATTAGCTGATTAGCTGATTAGCTGATTAGCAGATTAGCAGATTGGCAGATTGGCAGATTGGCAGATTAGCAGATTGGCAGATTAGCTGATTAGCAGATTGGCAGATTAGCAGATTAGCAGATTAGCAGATTAGCAGATTAGTAGATTAGCAGATTGGCAGATTAGCAGATTGGCAGAT
>DURL01000139.1 GCA_012837345.1 Bacteroidales bacterium | reverse complement strand
CAACCGGGAGAGAGCGGATCGTTTCATGCAGGAGGCGGACTGTGCAGCGGTCTACCACAATGCCTCCTCCCGTTTCACCGACGGTGGTCAGTTTGGTGTGGGCGGCGAGATTGCCATCAGCACGCAAAAGCTTCATTTCCGCGGTCCCCTGGGGGCACAGGAGCTGGTCACCAACAAATGGTTCATCCACGGGGAGGGCCAGACAAGAGAATAACTGAAACAGCAACAGAAACCATATAGATTTAACGGGTTATCAAACAGATGAAAAAGAAACTGATCATCAAGATTGGCACATCCACCCTGACAGCCGGCACCAACCGCATCTCCTTCGCGGTGATTGAAAGCCTGGCAAGACAGATATTGGTACTCAGGGAAAGCTACGAGGTGGTGATAGTCTCCTCGGGTGCCATCGCCACCGCCCGCCAGTTCGTGGAGATCAACGGCTATCAACGGAACGTCGACTCGAAGCAGGCGATGGCCGCCATCGGACAGACCAAGCTGATGGAGCTCTACGACACCATCTTCTCCACCTTCGGCCTCAACATCGCACAGATCCTGCTCACCTACCGTGACTTCGAGAACCCGGTGGCTAACGAGAACACCCGCAACACCATCAAACGGCTCTGGCAGGCAGGCTACATTCCCATCGTGAACGAGAACGACACCGTCTCCATCGAGGAGATCCTGCTGGGGGACAACGACAAGCTCTCGGCACTGGTGGCGGTGATCACCAGTGCCGACCTGCTGCTGCTGGTCTCCGACATTGACGGCATCTTCGACCGTAACCCCCACCTGCATGCCGATGCACGGCTCATCAGCGAGGTGACCGATCTGGAGAGCATCCGCAGCTATATAGAAGAGAAAGAGTCCACCCTCGGCACAGGCGGCATGTCCTCCAAGGTTCACGCGGCAGAGATCTGCATGCAAAAGGGAGTGGAGATGTGGATCGTGAACGGACAACGGGCCAACTACATCATCAGGGCCATGAACGGAGAGATTCCCTGCACGCGCTTCAGGAGAAAGGCCGGTAAGAGCTGACCGGCAACAGAGCTGCCGCAACAACAAAAAAGATCAACGATGAAACATGGATTTATCGGCTTCGGCAACCTGGCCCGGGCCATTTACGAAGGATTGAAGGAAGAGGAGGGGATGACATTCGCCTATTTTGCACGCAGCGACAAAGAGATGGCCATTCCTTTCCATGAAAAGCTGGAACAACTGGTTGATCGTTCAGATGTGCTTTGGCTGGCAGTGAAGCCGCAGGACCTGGCGGGCATCCTTCAGCAACTGAAGGAGTGTGACCTCACGGGTAAGACCATCGTCTCACCGGTGGCAGGCAAAAGCATCGCCTGGATTGAAAGGCACCTGGGAGCGGAGCAGCTCATCGTGCGCATCATGCCCAACCTGGCCATGGCCTACCGCATGTCGGTGACCGCCTTCTGCACCAACCGGCCGGGCGATGAGAAAGCAACCGGGATCTTCACCCTGCTGGGGAAGCTGGGGAAGGCGGTGGAGCTGGAGGAGAGCGGCTTCGACCTCTTCACCTCCGTCTTCGGCAGCGGGCCCGCTTTTATTCTCTCGTTCATTCAGATCTTTAAGCAGAAGATGCAGGAGTTCAGCCTGCCGGGAGCGTTGCTCGATGAGCTGTTGCTCGAACTCACGCGGGGTACCACACGCTACTTCACCGAGAACCAGCAGGCACACAGCATCGAGGAGCTGATTCGCAACATCACAAGCAAAGGGGGCACCACTCAGGCGGGACTGGAATACTTCAGGACCCATGAAATAGGGAAGCATTTTGAAGGGGTGCTCGATGCCGCCCGTCATCGATCGGAAGAGATGAGCCGCAACGGCGACTAAGGCTAATTCAGCCCTGCTGTTGCTGCTCCGCCTTGGCCTTGTAGGCGATGGCGTAGAAACGGATCTGCTTGATCACGGAGAGCAGTCCGTTGGAACGGGTGGGCGACAGATGTTCGGTGAGTCCGATCTCTTTCAGGAAACGCAGCTCACTGCCAATGATCTCATCGGGTGTCCGACCATTGAAGACACGCAGCACCAGGGCCAGCAGCCCTTTCACGATGATGGCGTCGCTCTCCGCCTGAAACCAGAGTCTCCCGTCACGGTAGTCGCTCTGCAGCCATACACGGCTCTGGCACCCCTCAATGATGTTGGAGGGTGTTTTATACTGCTCATTCAGCGGTGCCAGGGCATTTCCCTGCTCGATGATCACCGCATATTTGTCCATCCAGTCATCGTAGATACTGAACTCATCAATAATCTCCTGTTCTGTCTTATCTATTGTCTGCATAATCTAAAATTTATCTTATCCACTCTACTCCCGGGAAATACATTTTACTTCTCGGTGTAAAGCACCTCCAGCACCGTCTGACCGACAGCCTTCAGCGTGTTGGGGTCAATGTTGCGCATATCGTCGTTCAGCGTATGCCAGTGAGGGCCGAAGCCGGTGCGGGTATCTCTTTTCAGGTTGATGATGTTGATGCTGGGAGCCCTTTTCATCTCATTCACCGGAACATGGTCGTCGGTGATGTACCCACCCTGTTGCAGGGGAAAGAAGCTGCCGTAGCCAATCTTGCGGGCGGTGCTCCAAACACGCTCCACCATGGCGGGAGCATACTGCAGTGAGTAACCCTCCTTCAGGAAGGAGGCACTGGCCGATCCCACCATGTCGAGCAGGATCCCATATTCGGCGCGGTACCCCTCCACATGCGGTTGCTCCGCCCAGTAGCGTGAACCCATGCACCACCAGTCACCGGTTGCCTGTTGTTGTTCGAACGAAGGTTGTCCCCAATCCTCCAGGTCGAAGAAGATGATGTCGACACCCATCTCCAGCGGTTGTTGCTGCAGCTGACGGGCAATCTCGAGCAGCACCCCCACCCCACTGGCACCATCATCCGCACCGGCGATGGGATGTTGCCGGCGCATCGGATCGTTCTCCTCATCGGCAAAGGGGCGTGAGTCCCAGTGTGCGAAAAGCAGCACCCTCTTCTCCTGCTCCGGGGCATAGCTGCCAATGATATTCCGGATGGGGAGCTCCCTCCCGTCATAATGGGTCACCTTAGCTCGTTGTTCGGTCACCACTGCCCCGAATGATGACAGCTTCTCAGCAAGATAGTCGCCACATGCTTCATGTGCCGCGGTACCGGGCACACGGGGTCCGAAGGCCACCTGTGCCTCCACATAGCGATAGGCGCTGTCGGCAATGAACGCAGGTGACTGCGGTTGGTAAACCTCCACTACAGCGCTCTTCTTCCCCGACTGACAGGAGTTGCATGACACCGTGAGCAGCATGGCTGCTGTCAGCACAATAACCATTGAAAATATGCCTGCTCTTTTCATCACTGAATCGTTATTTCTATTATTTCAAATCACCTGATTTCAAATATCCTTTCCTGCCGCAACTACCTGTTGCGTTGGTAGGTAAAATCATAGATCCCCATATTGGTATAGGTCTCGCGCAAAGCTTCCTCGTCGTCGGAGATCACCAGCAGCTTGTCTCCGGCATAAAGAGCCGTTTGTCCCGTGGGAACAAAATACT
>DURL01000138.1 GCA_012837345.1 Bacteroidales bacterium | reverse complement strand
TCTTCGACAACTCGGAGATCATTCAGGTAGCCGGTACTGCTTATACCGGCATGGAATGCCGGTCCATTTTATCAAAGAAGATACCGGATGTCATTTTACTTGATATCAGTTTGCCCGATGTGAGCGGTATCGATCTTTGCAAGGAGATCAAGACGCAATACCCGGAGATCAGGATTGTGGTTTTATCCAGTTTCAATGAGTATGCCATTGTCCGCCAGATGTTCGAGAACGGAGCCTCGGGTTACGTGGTGAAAAACGCCATGCCCGAAGAGATTCTCATGAGTGTGGAGATGGTGATGGATAACGAAACGTTTCTCTGCGAGGAGATCGATCTGTTGATGCGCAGCCGCACCCACAACCCCGTGTGGCTTACCCCACGGGAGAAGGAATTGCTTCGCCATATCGTGGATGGATACACCAACCCGGAGATTGCCGAGAAAATGTATCTGGGTGTAGAGACCATCAACAGCTACCGCAAGAACCTCCTGATCAAGATGGGTGCCAGAAATACAGCCCTGCTGGTCCGCATGGCACTCGAGCAGAAGCTGGTGTAACATCTCTATCCATATTATCTATCACACTTCGGTGAACTGGACATCACCGGGTATTTCAAACTTTTCCCGCGGCGGAGCCACCTCCTCTATCGAAGTAACCCAGGAGGTAGTGGCTATACCCATCGCCTCGCCCTCCATCTGCATCATGACATTGCCCCACATCACATAGTCCACATGGGTACCCTTGTCACTCTTCATTCGCATCTTTTGACATTTATAGCCAAGGTGTTCCACCTCTCCCAGCTCCTCCAGGTTCATCTTTCCCAACAACTCATCCGTTAATGTTTCCACATCGACTCCCATTGGATTGATTGCCCTTGTACGGGTAAAATGCTCACCGCTCTTCTTATCCAGATCGATTTTCCAGTGGTCGTCACCTTTAATGATCTCCAGCATGTGTGAGGAATAGTCCTCCCCCATGATCTCCATGGGTACGGTTGTTTCAATTGCCTCCCATTCGCCCCACTTGTCAAAATAGGTGACAACGTTCATCTCCACACCCATTGCCTCAGAGGTGGAGTGAATGATTCCCTGTTCAAGGGGATATCTTTTTTTTCCTGCCTCAGCCTGCAACTCGTTCAATGATAATTCCTTTACCTTTGATTCACTTCCTTTCTTGTTTCCTGAACAACTCCCAACGAATAGGAGCAAGCACAAAACAGATACGATTGTCTTCATGATTACCAGTTTATTAATTAATTTCCTTATGCATTGTCAATTCATTCATTTCCATTTGTTTATTTAATTATCCTGCTTTTAAGCGATTGGTAGGTCAGGCTGCTCCCCACCAATGAAGCCAACTTGTCTGCCACTTTCTCAGGAACCGAAATATCGTCGCCATCAGCTTCCAGGGTGAAATAGACATCCCCTACCCGGCCCTTGTAATAACTGGAATGACGCACCATTTTCTTTCCGTCCCATTCATCCATATAATTAAAACTGCCACCAGCACCCCACTCCTTTATTTTGATACCCGTCAGCTTTTCACCGTGTTTGGGATGTATGCCTTTATTTAACTTATCAAGCTCCATTTGTAAAACCAGGTTCTCAAGTTCAATCCGCTCACTGACATCCTCATTCTGACTATCTGAATCATAGAGAGCAACGACTACGATGAAATTGTAACCCTTGCCATCATTCCTTCCGGTCAGTGTGTCAAACTGTATCCCTGCATAATTGGGTATTAAGACGCAGGTTACT
>DURL01000016.1 GCA_012837345.1 Bacteroidales bacterium | reverse complement strand
TTCCCAAAAGAGGTGATCAAAGCAGGCGAATGGGAAAAAATATCAGAGCTGTGCCGTGAGGGGCTGGCCATCATCCGGAACAACAGATAATCATTCATTCATTTATTATCAGAAAACAATCATGAGTAATCTACAAACAGGAAAGATGACCAATCATCGCTGGACCATCGTGGTGATGCTATTTATGGCCACCACAGTGAACTACCTCGACAGGCAGGTACTGTCACTTACCTGGGCCGACTTTATCGCACCTGAGTTTCACTGGACCAACACTGACTACGGCCTGATCACGGGACTCTTCTCACTCTTCTATGCTGTCTCCATGCTCTTCGCCGGCAAGCTTGTAGACTGGCTGGATACCAAGAAGGGATTTCTCTGGGCGATCGGTGTGTGGTCGGTTGGCGCAGTGCTGCACGCCTTCTGCGGACTCTTAACCGCAGGCATCACCGCCGACGTATGGACTACGAGCTTCCATAGCGCACTTGAAGCGATCTCTACAGTGGGAGATGTATCGCTGGTGGTCTCCGTGAGTGTCACGCTCTTCGTGTTTGCGCGACTGGTGCTGGCTATCGGTGAGGCTGGCAACTTCCCCGCCGCCATTAAAGCTACTGCTGAATACTTCCCAAAGAAAGACAGGGCCTATGCCACCAGTATCTTCAACTCCGGCGCACAAATCGGTGCCCTGCTGGCCCCCCTCACCATCCCCTTCATCGCCAAGGCGTGGGGCTGGGAGATGGCTTTTATCGTAATCGGAGCCCTTGGCTTCATCTGGATGGGCTTCTGGGTATTTATTTACCACAAGCCGGAACAAAACAAGAAGGTGAATGCGCTCGAACTGGCCTATATCAATCAGGACGATGAAAACGATGCCTCCGAGGGCAGGGTGAAAGCTGATGCAAATGCAGGTAAGAAGGTCTCCTTCAAGAAAGCTTTCAAATACAAACAGACATGGTCGTTCGCTGTGGGTAAGTTCCTCACCGACGGTGTCTGGTGGTTTCTGCTCTTCTGGGTTCCTGCCTATCTCAGTTCGGTATATGGCCTTGACTCTACCGAGAGCGCACCGCATGTCTTCCTGGTCTATGCCATCTCGATGATCTCAGTCTTCGCCGCCGGGTTCTTCCCTGCCTACTTCATGAAAAAGAAAAAGCTGGACCCCTATCAGGGACGTATGCGGGCGATGCTGCTCTTCGCCTTCTTCCCCCTGCTCATCCTCTTTGCCCAACCATTGGGAAGTGTTTCGGTGTGGCTCCCGGTGATCATCATCGGTATCGCAGCAGCAGCACATCAGTCCTGGTCGGCCAATATCTTCACCACCGTGAGTGATATGTTCCCGAAACATGCCGTGGGCACCATCACCGGTATCGGCGGCATGGCAGGAGGTATAGGCGGTTACTTTATCAACCAGGGCTCCGGTCTACTGTTTGATTTCACCAAAAACACCAACATGAAGATTTTCGGTTTCCAGGGTATTGATTCCGGGTACTTCATCATCTTTGTTTTCTGTGCCTTTGCTTATCTGCTGGGGTGGACCATCATGAAGGCATTGGTACCGAAGTATCAGCTTATCACAGATATGTAATCGGATCGATCAATACAAACCACCCTCCGATGGTGATTAGGGTAGGAGAAAGGCGAAATAGTTTTTCTCCTGCTTTTTGTTTCCAGCAAGAAAATACAAACTCTTATTCACTTTGAGCTTATATTTCACATATCATTTAAATAATTGAGGATATTGTTTTTATTAGTTATATTTGTTTCTTTGTAAAAATGATCTCAGGTCATCTCAGTTACGTTTCACTTTTGAGTACAAGTAATTCAGTGCAACATTTCATGCTGACCACACCTAAGATATTTTTTTATCAACGGCTAAAACTATTCGGTTATATTTAATGAATGGAATACGCTACCGACTTATGAAAACAAAGTATTTACTATTGGCCATATTGGCGTTATTGCCCGCAGGGTTAACGGCCCAATCCGACTTCGACATAAGTGCCGATTATTCGCCATACGAAGACATGATTTTACTTCATTTGGTAAACAATGCGGATAAACCGATGCGAATACGCAATAATTTTGGAGGTGGAACTTCCGGAAGTTATGTTGTATTTCTTCTTAAAGATAAAGCAGGTAAGAAAATCTCAGAGTATCCTGCTGTTTTTGGTGAGGGAGTAAACTATCAACATTTTGTAGATATCAGCCCCCGTTCATCCATAACGACTAAGTATCGTTTAAGGTCTTTGACTCCGTCGAGTCGGAATGTATCGGAAATCTATTCCGTTGATGCGAGTTGCTTCATTGGCTATTCAATTCAAGGGAAAGACGTATATGAATACTTCGATAAAGTCTTGACCATTCATACGAAGCAAGATTTGATGATCGACCCAGGATAAGATGCCCAAATGTCATCACAATAGCGTTGAACTCAACAGCAAGGTTTGACTATCATTCCAGTCAAATCGGGGCCGGGCTGACCAACCCGACTCAATAGCATCCAAATCACCCAATCCTGGG
>DURL01000137.1 GCA_012837345.1 Bacteroidales bacterium | reverse complement strand
GCGTTCACGGTACGTACCACCTGGTTGATAAAGGCAGGTGCATCGTCTGTTGTTGCCTCTGCAACACCCAGTGTTGCCCATTCGGGCATCACCTCTACCTCTTCCACATCACCACCGCGATCCACGGCGGCAAAGTTCATCTTCACCACCTCTTCACCCTTCTTGCCGTACGACTTCACGATGAATTTCTTCATCTGCTCCACCGCCTGGTCGTAGGGGATCACGTTCGAGATCTTGAAGAATGCCGATTGCAGGATGGTATTGGTACGGTTACCCAGGCCAATCTCATTCGCTATCACCGTTGCGTTGATGATGTAGAACCGAATGTTGTTCAACGCGAAGTAGCGCTTCACATGGTCGGGCAGATGGCTGGCCACCTCCTCTTTGGGCCATACCGAGTTGAGCAGGAAGGTGCCGTTCTTCTTCAACCCCTTGGTCACATCATAGAGATGCAGGTAAGCCGGCACATGGCAGGCTACGAAATTGGGGGTGTTCACCAGGTAGGTGGAACGGATAGCATTGTCGCCGAAGCGGAGGTGTGAGCAGGTGAAACCGCCCGACTTCTTGGAGTCGTAGGCAAAATAGGCCTGCACATATTTGTCGGTGTTGTCACCAATGATCTTGATCGAGTTCTTGTTGGCACCTACGGTACCATCAGAACCCAACCCGTAAAACTTAGCCTCGTAGGTGGTCTCATCCATCGCAACCTCCTCTTTCATGGGGAGCGACTTGAAAGTGACATCATCCACGATGCCGATGGTGAAATCATTCTTCGGCAGGTTCATCGAGAGATTCTCGAATACCGAGAGGATCTGTGAGGGAGAGGTATCCTTCGACGAGAGTCCGTAGATACCGCCCACCACCTCGGGTGCATGTTCCTTGCCGAAGTAGCAGTCCTTCACATCCAGGTAAAGCGGCTGGCCGGTAGCACCCGGCTCCTTGGTACGGTCGAGCACCGCAATCCTTTTCGCTGTCGCGGGTACTGCCGAGAGGAAGGCGGATGCCTTGAAGGGACGATAGAGGTGCACGGCGACGACTCCCACCTTCTCTCCTTTGGCGGTGAGGTGATCCACCACCTCACGGATGGTTTCGGTAACCGATCCCATGGCAATCACCACCCGTTCCGCCTCCGGATCACCATAGTAGTCGAACAATCCATACTTGCGTCCGGTGACAACAGCCAGTTGCTCCAGATACTTCTCCACCACGTCCGGCACATTGTCATAGAACGGGTTGGAGGCTTCGCGTGCCTGGAAATAAATATCGTCGTTCTGGGCGGTTCCGCGTGCTACGGGGGCATCGGGAGAGAGAGCCCTGTCGCGGAATCCTTTGAGTGCTTTCTGGTTGACCAGCGGTGCCAGGTCGTCGTTCGTCAATGCTTCAATCTTCTGGATCTCGTGTGAAGTGCGGAATCCGTCGAAGAAATGCAGGAAGGGAATACGACTCTCGATCGCTGCCAGGTGCGCTACCGCGGCCAGGTCCATCACCTCCTGTACCGAACCGGTAGCGAAGAGGGCGAAGCCGGTGGGACGCGCGGCCATCACATCCTGATGATCACCAAAGATGGAGAGGGCATGCGATGCCAATGCTCTTGCTGATACATGAAAGACGCCAGGGAGAAGCTCCCCCGCCATCTTGTACATGTTGGGCAGCATCAGCAGCAATCCCTGTGAAGCGGTAAAGGTAGAGGTGAGAGCACCGGCCTGCAACGATCCGTGCATGGCACCGGCAGCTCCCGCTTCCGATTGCATCTCCTGCACCAGGACAGGTTGCCCGAAGATGTTCTTCCTCCCGGCAGCTGCCCACTCATCCACATACTCCGCCATGGTGGAGGAGGGTGTGATCGGGTAGATCGCAGCCACCTCGCTGAACATATAGGCGATATGCGCAGCAGCCTGATTCCCGTCGCAGGTTAAAAATTTTTTCTGTTTTACCATAATGATAATTCTGCTAAATATATATAAATTAACTTAATAATATGCTAATCTAGAAGGCTTCGATCCACGAAATTACGATAAAAAAGCGGAAACAACAAAAGATGCGCTCATTTTGTTCACTCGGCATGCCCCATTCCTCAAAGCAAAATATAAAATATATTAATTTGTGATCTTTACCGGCATGTGACTGTTATATAAGTAATATGAAGATTATCATCATTGCCAACAGACTACCGGTAAAGATAGAGCGTACAGACACCGGCTTCTCGATTGAACGAAGCGAAGGCGGCCTGGCTACCGGTCTCGGATCGCTGGAGACCGAGGCGGAGAAATATTGGGTGGGGTGGCCCGGCATCCACACTGACGATGAAACAGAGAGAGAACAGATTACCCAAAAGCTTCACGAGCTTAACTTTCATCCGGTCTTTCTGAGTGACGAACAGATCAGCAACTACTACGAGGGGTACAGCAACAGCACCATCTGGCCGCTCTGTCACTACTTCTTTTCCTTTATAGAATACAAAGCCGATTATTGGAACGCGTATCGTGAGGTGAATGCTCTATTCAGCCGTGAAGCACTCCCCTTCATTGAAAATGACGATATTGTCTGGGTGCAGGATTACCAGCTGATGTTACTGCCCAAGATGATCCGCGACAGTAAGCCGGCCACCAGTATCGGTTACTTTCACCATATACCCTTCCCCTCCTATGAGCTCTTCAGGGTACTACCCGAGCGGGAGGAGGTGCTGGAAGGACTGCTGGGAGCCGACCTGATCGGTTTTCACACGCACGACTACATGCGTCACTTCATCAGCGCCATCTACCGCGTGCTCAACCTGAACTGCAACCTCGACGAGATCACCCTCAAAGAACGAATCGTACATGTGGATGCCTTCCCCATGGGAATCAACTACGAACAGTACCACGAGGCGCCCGCGTTGCCCGCGGTAAGGGAGAAATCGGCCATGCTCAGGGAGAAGCTGGCCGACAAGCAGGTGATCCTTTCGGTGGACCGTCTCGATTACAGCAAGGGGATCCTGCACCGTCTCGACGGTTACGCCCAGTTCCTGGAAAACAACCCTGAATACCACGAGCAGGTATCCCTGGCCATGATCGTGGTTCCCTCACGCGACAACGTGGAGATGTATGCTGAGCTGAAAGCGAAGATAGACCAGGCCATCGGCGAGATCAACGGCAGGTATGCCAGACTGGGGTGGAGCCCCATTTTCTATTTTTACCGCAGCTTCTCGTTCGAAGAGCTGATCGCCATGTATGATATCGCCGACATCGCACTGGTGACGCCGTTGCGCGATGGGATGAACCTGGTAGCCAAAGAGTATCTGGCCGCCAAGCGGGATCAACCGGGCGTGCTCATCCTCAGCGAGATGGCCGGTGCAGCGATCGAGCTGCAGGATGCCCTGATCATCAACCCCAACGACAAGGATGAGATAGAGAAGGCGATCCTGCAGGCGCTCACCATGCCGGTTGAGGAGAAAAGGGAGCGTATGACCGCGATGCAGAAACGGATCGCCTCACGCACCGTGAAGCGCTGGGCCAACGATTTCGTGAAAGAGCTGCGGAGCATCAAGGGACAGAACAGGGAGATCCTGCAGAAGGTGGTGGGCAAGCGGCAGCTCACCCAGATCAAGAGCGCCTACGATGAGGCTGCTTCACGACTGATCCTGCTCGACTACGACGGCACCCTCTCCCCCTTCGTCCGGAAACCGGAAGATGCCGTCCCCTCCGAACAGCTTCTGGAGCTGATCACACGAATGAGTGCCGACAAGCGCAACAAGGTGGTGATCAACAGCGGCCGCAACCATCAGATCCTGGACAAGTGGTTCGCGGGGCTTCCCCTCGACTTTGCCGCTGAACATGGCATCTTCTACAAGGATGACGGTGTGTGGCACCGCAACATCATGGAGGAGATCGTGTGGGATGAAGAGATCCTCGACATCATTCAACACACCATCGACAAGACACCCCGCTCGCACCTGGAGCAGAAGAATGCAGCCCTCGTATGGCACTATCGCAATGTGGATGTCTGGCTGGCCGAACTGCGTGCACAACAGCTGGTCAATGCACTGATTGGTCCCTGTGCGCGTCTCAACCTGCAGATTGTGCCGGGCAACAAGATTGTGGAGATCAAGCCACCCGATTACAACAAGGGGAGTGAAGTGATTCGTCGTCTTGAGAAAGATGCCTACGACTTCGTGCTGGCGATTGGTGACGACACCACCGATGAGGATATGTTCCGCGCCCTGCCGCCTGACGGCATCAGCATCAAGGTGGGCAGCTTCTCCCCGGCGGCGAAGTACCGCATCCCCCTGCAATCGTCGGTGATCCCGTTCCTCTCCAAACTGATACAACAATAAAGCAGAACAAGCAAAATGGCATTTATCGATCAATTTCTTTCACCGGAGAGCCCTCTCCGGTATCCTCTCATTGCGATCCTCTTCCTGGCACTGTTTGGAATCCTGACACTGATCTACCGGCAGGTTATCAAACTGTGGCGCAAGCGGGTACGGAAAAGCAAAAGCATGCTGGACGACTTCATCGTGCGGCTCTTCACCCTTCCGGGCATCTGGCTAATCTTCGCCCTGCTGCTCAATCTCTTCAGCGGACTGCTCAGCGAAGAGGAGCAGGTCTACAACGTGCTGCGCAAGATCAGCCAGATCATGTTGATCCTCATCGTCGGCTGGATACTGGTACAGGTGGTCAGGGCAGTTTTTCACCACTGGCAGAAGAAGTTCGACATCGAGAACCCCAACAACCTGGAAGCGCGCAAACGACTCACCCAGATGAACATGATCGAACGGATCATGGTGGTCACCATCATCTTCCTCTTCATCGCCATTGCCTTGATGACCATCGAGCAGGTGAGACAGCTCGGCATGAGCCTGCTGGCATCGGCCGGTGTGGCCGGTATCATCATCGGCTTCGCCGCCCAGCGCAGCTTCGGTCAGATCTTCTCTGGCATTCAGATTGCCTTCACGCAGCCCGTCAGGCTGGATGACGTGGTGGTGATCGAGGGAGAGTGGGGTCGCGTGGAAGAGATACACATCACCTACGCCGTGGTGAGGATATGGGATGAGCGGAGGCTGATCGTACCGATCGATTACTTCCTCAACAACCCGATACAGAACTGGACGCGCCGCACCTCACAGATACTGGGCAGCGCAATGCTCTATGTCTCATACGACCTGCCGGTGGAGCCGCTGCGTGAGGAGCTGGCCCGCATCGTGAAGGATGATCCCAACTGGGATGGCAGGGTGCAGAACATACAGGTGACCGACAGCAAGGAGTGGTTCAAGGAGCTGCGGGTGCTGGTGAGCAGTGCCGACTCCTCCCAAAACTGGGACCTGCGGGTGGCCGTGCGTGAGAAAATGATCGATTTCATCAACACCCACTACCCCGGATCCTTTGCAAAGATAACCGCCTGCACACCCTCATCTGCCCCTCCGGCAATCCGGTAGGCTTCTGAACAGCGTGCCCCCTCTCACCCTGTTTAAGGACGTATAAACTTGGAGAGCTCCTTCTCCTCAGAGAAGAGCACCGCCGTGTTGATCAGCGCCAGGTGCGAGTAGGCCTGCGGGAAGTTGCCCAGCTGACGCTTGGTGCGGAAGTCGAGATCCTCACTATAAAGTCCCACATGGTTCGAATAGGAGATCATCTTCTCGAAGATCTCCCTCGCCTCCTCCCGCTCACCGATCATGAAGAGCGCCTCGATCAGCCAGAAGGTGCAGATGGTGAAGGAGGAGGTGGGCACCCCAAAGTCATCCTCCGCCTTATAACGGTACATCAGCCCCTCGTGGTAGAGGTTCTCCTTGATCGCCTTCACCGTCTTCACATAACGCTCATCATCCGGAGCGATGAAATCATAAAACTGCATCAGCAGGAGCGACGAGTCGTAGTCCCTGTTGCCATAAGCCTGCGTGAAGCATTGCAGCTCCTCGTTCCACCCCTTCTCATAGACCTCCGTGCGGATGGATTCTGCTTCATCGCGCCACTTTCTGGCGTAGCTCTCCTTATGCAGCAACTCCGCGATCAGGGAAGCCCTGTCGAACGCCACCCAGCTCATCACCTTGGAGAAGACGAAATGCATCTCCCGCGTACGGAACTCCCATATGCTGCGGTCCGGCTTGTGCCAGGCTGCCTTCACCGAGCGCACCATGTTCTTGATGATCTCCCAGATCTCCTCCACCTCGTCGAGTGTGCCGGGGAAGTAGAGGTAGTACTTGTAGATCACATCCATCAGGTAGCCGATGGAGTCGTTCTGTACCTGGTGGTAAGCCGCGTTGCCGATCCGCACCGGGCGTGAGTTCTCGTAACCGCTCAGGTGATCGAGTGTCTCCTCGGTGAGCGTCTGCTCGCCGCGGATGCCGTACATGATCTGTATCGGCTCATCACGCGACGACTTGAGGATCTTCTTCACGAAGCCGATGAAGCGTTCTGCGGCGGTACGCTGTTTCATGAAGAGCAGCGTGTCGATCGACATGGAGGCATCGCGCAGCCAGCAGAAGCGGTAATCCCAGTTGCGGGTCTCACCGATGCTCTCCGGTAGGCTGGTGGTGGCTGCCGCCAGCATCGCCCCGGAGCTCTGGTAGGAGAGCAGCTTGAGCACCAGCAGGCTGCGCTTGATCATGTCGTTGTACTGATAATATTCCCGTGAGCGGTTCACGTAATTGAGCCAGTAGACCTTGGTCCGCTCGTAGTCCAGCAGGATGCGGTTGATATCTACCGTCACCAGCTTCTGGTTGTAGGAGAGCAGGAAAAACTGTTGCCCCTCCAACACTATCTCCTCCCTGTTGAGCACCTTTTCAAAATCCAGGCTGGAATAGAGGTAGACCTTGTCTTCAGAGTCCTCTT
>DURL01000136.1 GCA_012837345.1 Bacteroidales bacterium | reverse complement strand
CCAACGGCAACGACACCCAATCAATCATCTTTCCGGTATCACTGAAAGCAGGTGAAGCACAATCACTCCGTATCACCGAGGGTGAGCCTGATTCTTTCGAGCCCCTTGTCTACGGACGACTGGTTCCTGAGCGGAAAGATGACTTCACCTGGGAGAACAACCGCTCCGCCTTCCGGGTTTATGGTCCTGCACTGAAAGCTACGGGAGAGATCAGCAACGGCATGGATTTCTGGACGAAACGTACCGAAGAGCTGGTCATCGACAAATGGTATCGCGACGACCTGGCGGGCGTGGCCTCCTACCATGAGGACCACGGCGAGGGACTCGACTTCTACAAGGTAGGCAGGACACTGGGCCTGGGGATGACCGCTCCTGTCCACAATGACACCCTCTGCCTGGGCGACAATTTCGTCGCCGCCGAGATCATCGACAAGGGACCATTGAGACTGACTTTTAAACTCACGTACGCCCCCTACATGGCAGGGGATAAGGAGATAACTGAATCACGTATCATCTCACTCGATGCCTACAGCCTTTTCAACAAGGTGACCCACCTCTTCGAATCAGAACAAGAGGAGCTGACCGTGGCTACAGGGATCGTTATCGACGAGACAGTACCACCTGTTACCTTCGGTGACACCGGTGGCATCATTGCCTATGAAACACCCGGCAACGAAGCAAACGGCACGATTTATACCGCAGTCATCCAGCCGGCTGGTTATGAATCTGTTCAACTTTTCGACGGTCACTATGCCGGACTGAACAGCATCACACCAGGTTCATCCTACACCTCCTACGTGGGGGGAGGATGGAGCAAAGCCGGCTTCGACAACTTCGAAGAGTGGGTGACATTCCTGAAAGCAGAGAAAGAGAAAATCGATCAACCTCTAACAATTGATATTCAATAAAATGCAGAAAGTAGTTACTTTTGGCGAGATCATGCTGCGTCTGGCCACACCGGGATACCAGCGTTTCATCCAATCGAACAGCCTGGGTGCCACCTTTGGCGGCGGCGAAGCCAATGTGGCGGTTTCACTGGCCAACTACGGCATTCCGGTGGAGTTCGTGACCCGTCTCCCACAAAATGAGATCGCCGACTGGTGTATCTCCGACCTGAGAAAATACAATGTCGGCACCCGTGAGATCCTGCGCGGCGGTGAACGGGTGGGGATCTACTTCCTCGAGACGGGTGCGGTGGCACGACCCTCAAAGGTGGTCTACGACAGGGCACACTCCTCCATCGCCTCGGTGGAAAAAGGGATGTTCAACTGGCGGGAGATACTGAAGGATGCTACCTGGTTCCACTGGACCGGTATCACTCCTGCACTGTCTCAAGGGGCGGCCGATGCCTGCCTCGAAGCAATTCAAACTGCCAATGAAATGGGTGTCACCGTCTCGTGCGACCTCAACTACCGCAAGAACCTCTGGAAGTACGGCAAGAAAGCCTCGGAGATCATGCCGGCGCTGGTAGAGGGATGCGATGTGATCCTGGGCAACGAGGAAGATGCAGAGAAGGTTTTCGGCATCAAACCGGAAGGGTTTGAGGTGGAACATACCGGAGGCGAGGTGGATGCCGCCGAGTTTGAATCGGTATGCAAACAACTGATGCAACGGTTTCCCCGTGCCAAAAAGGTAATCATCACCCTGCGCGGATCCATCAATGCCAACCATAACACCTGGGGTGGCTGTCTCTACTCCGACACACTCTACCAGTCGCGCCGTTACGACATCACCCATATCGTGGACCGCGTGGGTGGCGGTGACTCTTTCATGGGAGGTCTGATCTACGGCTTGCTCACATACAAAGGTGACGACCAGCAGGCACTCGATTTCGCGGTGGCGGCCTCCTGCCTCAAACACACCGTTTACGGCGACTTCAACCTGGTCACCGCTCCCGAGGTGGAGACCCTGATGAAGGGCGACGGCT
>DURL01000135.1 GCA_012837345.1 Bacteroidales bacterium | reverse complement strand
GAGGAGATCGCCCGTCACCTGGAACTGCCCATCGGCACGGTGAAAAGCAGAATCTTCTTCGCACGCAAAAGATTGCAGGAGATGCTGAAGGATTTCCGCTACTACTCAGAATAATTGACAGACAACGATAAATTGTTGAAAACCTCTTTCCCCAATGAAAGAGGTTTTTTCATTTCCGACAAATGCGGTATCTTTGCACCTGAAAATTTGATTGTGCAGAAATAGGTTATAGAAATAGAAAAATATGGAAATTGTCTGGTTGTTGCTCTCACTCGTGATTCTTTATTTCGGCGCCGAAGGTCTGGTGTCGGGGGCTGCCTCGCTGGCGAAACGGATTGGCATCAGTCCCCTGGTCATCGGGCTTACCATCGTCTCGGTGGGTACCAGTGCGCCGGAGCTGCTGGTGAGCGTGAAGGCTGCCCTCAACGGTCAGGGTGCCTTGTCAGTGGGGAATGTGCTGGGATCCAACTTTTTCAATGTGGGGATCATCCTGGGCATCTCTGCCCTGATCTACCCGCTGGCGGTGAAGCGACAACTGCTCAAGCTCGACGTGCCGGTGATGATTCTCTCCTCCCTGCTCTTCTTTCTCTTCTTCCTCGATTTTACCATCTCACGCTGGGAGGCGCTGATCTTCGTGCTGATCCTGATCACTTATATCACCTATATGCTGATCACTTCGCGGAAAGAGAAGCCTGCACAGAAAGGGGATGAGGAGGATGAGATCAAGATGAGCAAGCACTGGCTGCTCGACATCTTCTTTATTGGTGTGGGACTGGCCGCGCTGGTCTACGGTTCCGACCTGCTGGTGGTGAACGCGGTGATCATCGCCGGCTGGCTGGGTATGTCGGAGGCACTGATCGGTCTCACCATTGTGGCGGCCGGCACCAGCATGCCGGAACTGGCCACCTCGGTGGTGGCAGCACTCAAGAAGCGCTCCGACATCGCTATCGGCAACGTGGTGGGATCCAATATCTTCAATATATTCCTGATCCTGGGTGTTACCGGCCTGATAGCTCCCCTGCATACCACTGACATCAACTATGTGGATGGTCTCTTCAACCTGGGCATCGGCGTGCTGCTCTTGCTCTTCATGAAACGGAGCTCCCGCCTCAGGCGGACGCAGGGTCTCCTCTTCCTGCTGTTCTACCTGATTTACTTTACCTACAAGCTGTTTCTTATTTAGCGACTGTCAGATCCTTCGCATTGGCCACTTTCTCGGGTAACAGAGCTACCTCAAGCACCTCCTTCACATCACTTACATAGTGAAAGGTGAGTCCCCTCAGGTAGTCAGCTTTGATCTCCTCGATCGCTTTTTGGTTCTCCTTGCATAGGATGATGTCGCTGATGCCGGCACGCTTGGCTGCCAGGATCTTTTCACGGATGCCGCCCACCGGCAGCACCTTACCCCGCAGGGTGATCTCGCCGGTCATCGCCAGGTTGGCGCGTATCTTACGTTGTGTGTAGACCGATGCCAGCGAGGTGATCATGGTGATACCCGCCGACGGTCCGTCCTTGGGGATGGCTCCTTCCGGTACATGGATGTGGGTGTTCCAGTTGTCAAACAGCTCCGGATCGATCTGCAGCTCCTCCGCATGGGAGTGGATGTACTCCATGGCCAGCATGGCCGACTCCTTCATCACATCACCCAGGTTGCCGGTGAGGGTCAGCTTGGCACCTTTGCCGCGGCTGAGGGAGCTCTCCACGAAAAGGATCTCACCTCCTACGGCGGTCCAGGCAAGGCCGGTGACCACACCGGCGTATTCATTGCCCTGGTATCGGTCGCGACTATATTCCTCCACACCCAGGTATTCACGCAGCTCCTGCACTTTCAGCGAGCGGGGGTAGGGCTCCTCGGCCGCCACACGACGTGCCACACGACGCATGATCTTGGCGATCTTCTTGTTCAGCTCACGTACGCCCGACTCGCGGGTGTAGTTTTCGATGATGCGTTGCAAGGTGGGCTTGGGGATGTTGAACGCTCCCTTTGCGATGCCGTGGTTCAACAGCTCCTTGGGCACGAGGTGACGGTGGGCGATTTCAATCTTCTCCTCGGTGATGTATCCCCCCACGTTGATCAGCTCCATGCGATCGAGCAGCGGTTGTGGAATGCTGTTAAGGTTGTTGGCAGTTGCGATGAAGAGTACCTTGGAGAGGTCGTAGTCGATGGAGAGGTAGTTGTCGTGGAATGCCATGTTCTGCTCCGGG
>DURL01000134.1 GCA_012837345.1 Bacteroidales bacterium | reverse complement strand
TTGTGACGTTGCGGTTGATACGGCACCCACAACGCCGATGCCGTTGTGTACGTTGCTGTAGGTCATCTCCGGTTCTGAAATCAGCTCAATCGACTCTTCATCGCTGTTCGGATCATACTTCCCTTGTCTGTAATAGGGGTATAGTTCAGGGGAAATGAGCATGAACTGCACTTCTATGGGCGGACTCAGCACTTCCGTTTTTATCGGGATGTAGATGGGATATCCCCATTCCGACACTTCCCCTGTTTCTTCATAGGTGGTATAGATCGGGTAGTAGTCGGTAATTGAGAAGTCGAGGGTGTAGCTATTGTTCCGGAACAGTTTGTCTGAAAAAATGGCTGAGTCGAAATGTTTACCCCCCTCATAGGAAGGGCCCTCTGTGATAAGGTCTTCCAGGAGGCTGTTACGGTAACTCTCTTCAAAAATAGGATCATCGTTTGTATAGAGATTGAAGAAATAACCGTTCAGACTGGGAAGATCTTCCATCCAGTCGTTTACGCTCCTAACGCGGAGCATAAAATATTGCGATGCGTTCGATGGTTGGGTGGTGATTGCCACCCTGATGCGCATGTTACGGTATTGCTCCTCAACAACCATACTATCAGCGTAGAGAGAACCCTGTCCATAACCGGGATAATATCCGTCACTGTTCCCCTCCATGATCCTCTGTGAGGTGAAAAAGGTAGCTGTATCGATCCGGTTAATCTGTGGAGGAACAGGAATGGTGGTTTCCGCCCAGGCGGTGTTGAATCCCTCGGCTGATGCTTCTATGCGTATCCGGTCTCCTGTGCCGGGGCGCACGGTTGAGCGATACAGTCCCATCAATGCTTTATAGGGGTGCCCCAGCCGGTCGAAATCGCTGCTCGTTTCATAGCCGATCAACGCCATATTTTCCTGTTCTATCCCGTTGATGAACAATGTCAGGGTTGCATCTCTCAGACGACTCTTTTCGGTAAGGGTATCGGTATAGAGGAAGCTCTTGCTGACTCTTATCTCAATAAGTGAATCGGGAGAGATGATACCGTTCATCACGATCTTCGGCATGTAATGACCCATGTCCAGCCTGATCTCTTTCTCACATGCGGAACAAAAGAGTAGCATGAACATCAGCAAAATTGGCTGGTATCTGTTTCGTGAACGCTTCATTTGTTTAGAATTTGTAAGTGTAAGAGAAGGATGGGATGATGGGGAACAGAGAAAAACTCTTGTATGTGGGGTAACTATTCGCTGTGTATCCGCCTGTGCTATGAGGGTCAGGGCTCTCTCCTTCGGAGGGCAATAATAAAAATGAATTGTGATGCACATATGCGTTGTAGATGCTGATGTTCCAGATACCCATCCTGCCGTTTTTCTTATGGCGATAATAGTTGAAGCTCAGGTCGAGTCGCTGGTAGTTGGGCATCTTGTAGTTGTTCCGTTGATGGATGTAGGGTTCCTTCACCCCATGCATGTTGATATACTCCTCCTCCGGTAGGGTAGTCCAGTTGCCTGTTGCATAGACCCATGAGAGGTTCAGGTCAAACTTGCGGTTGAACTTGTGCATGAAAACGGCATTGATTTTATGACGGTTGTCATATTTCGCCGGATATCGCGCCCCATTGTTGATCTCTCCCCCGGGGAACTGTCGGTCTGCCCAGGAGAGCGTGTAGCCGATCCATCCCGAGCTGTTACCGATGCTTTTTCTTGCCATCAGCTCCACACCGTAAGAGGTGCCTACACCCTGTGCAATGCGATCCTCCCACCTGCTGTTACCTGTAAGGATGCTGGCTCCATCTTTATACTCAACCTGGTTCGACGATTGCTTGTAGTAGGTCTCTGCCGACAGGTCAAATCCACGATAGCGGCCGTAGAGGCCCAACGAGTACTGGTAAGAGGAGAGGGGCTTCACATTTTTGGTGATCGGAACCCATAAATCGTTGGGAGAACTGAGGTAGCTGCTCTGCAGCAGGTGTACATACTGGCTCATCCTCCCATAGGAGGCTTTCAGTGAGAGATCATCCGACAGGAGATAGCGAGCTGAGAGACGGGGTTGCAGGCTCAGGTAGGATTTACCCTGCACGAAGAAGCCTGAGAGATGCATTCCGGCATTCACCTTCAGTCGTTTGCCGAAGGCGATGTCATCTTCGGCATAGAGTGAGATCTCTTTCACCCTTATTTGTTCATCGGCATAGGTGATGGTGTCGTTTCTTTTTCTTTCTCCATCGTCCTCTCTGCGAAAGATACGGCTCTCTTCAGGTCGGAAGTTGTGGTGCAGGAAGGCTGTCCCGAAACGGATCAGGTGGCTGTTGTTGTATGCATAATCAAAATCGAGACGGTAACCCATATCCTCAATACCTGATCTGTAGAGGGGATTGTAAAATTGAGAGGTTTGTATCAACTCCTCATTACCTGTCTCAGGGCGGGTGATTGAGAAGAACGCTTCGTTCTCGGCAAGCATTGATATGTCGGAACGGAAGCGGTTATAAACCAGTGTGGCACTGGAGAACAGTTTGCTGTTCACCGCATAGGCCCAGTTGAGAGAGGCCATACCCGTTCCCCAGCCGATATCCATGTTTCCTGCTTCAGTGCTGTAACCGTTTACCTGATGAACCACTGCTCCCTGTTCCTCAGCTATTCCCGCGACTCCGGGATATTGAGATCCACCTCCATATCTAGCTTTGTTGTGGTAGAACAGTTTATCTTTTCCGTTATACAAACTCAGGAAGAGTCGGCTTCTGTCTGAGAACTTATGATTGATCTTAGCATTGAAATCATAAAAATAGTAGGCAAAATCGATCTTGGTGTAGTTCTCCGGATTATTCCTTTTGTCTCTCCTGTTTAAAAAATAGATGGACGGACGGGCAATCAGGTCGAGATAGGTGCGGCGGAGTGAAACCGAATAGGATGTCTTGTCTTTGACGATGGGGCCCTGCAGATTCAAACGGGAGGAGATGAGTCCGATGGAAGCAGTGCCTGACATTTTTTTCATGTCACCGTCATTCATCCTTACATCAACCACCGATGAGAGACGGCCGCCGTAGCGGGCCGGAAAGCTGCCCTTGTAGAAGTCCATCGTTTTCACCGCCTCGGGATTGAAAGTTGAGAATAGTCCCAACAGATGGTGTACATGGTAAAGCGGATTTCCATCCACAAGGTAGAGGTTTTCATCGGCATTGCCGCCACGGACATAGAGTCCGGCCATAGCGTCTGTACCCACTGCAACGCCGGGCATTTGTTGCAGTGCCTTGATCAGGTCGCTTTCACCCATCAATGCGGGAACAGCTTTCAGCGTCTGGGCATTGAAGCTTATCTTGCCTGTTTCCGCATGATGTGTCTGGTTCTCCAGATCACCCTCCACCACAATCTCTTTCAGTAGGGAAGAGGGTTGCAGATAGAAATGGATCACTGTATCTGTAGTTACAGTAAAGGGGTAGTTATCTGAGGAGTAACCCACATAGCTTGGGCGAAGCACAATCCTGCCCGGAGGAAGGGTGAGGCTGTAAAACCCGAAATTGTTGCTGACGGCTCCCTGAAAGGAGATCTGATCAAAGATGTTGGCGGAGATAAGGGTTTCATGTGACTCCTTGTCGTAAATAAACCCGCTGATGGTGATTTCTTTTGGTCTTTTTTTCAGTATGATGAACTTGTCACGAATGATAAATTGTATCTCGGTCTTCTCAAAAAAAAGATCCAGCACCTTCTCAATGGTTTCATCTTCTACTCGTAGTGATACGGGAGGAATCGTTTTCAGCAATTCCGGATTGTAGGAAAAGCGATAATCAGTTTGGGCTTCAACCTGTCTGATCAGTTGCGTGACCGTCATCCGCTCTGCGCGGATGGAAATTTTTTGCTGTCCGGATGCCTCCGCATGGAGGCAAACGAACAGCAGGAAAAAGAGAATGTAGCGTTTCATTGAAAATAATAGAATCAGTGCACGATTTGTATATGGGTATCCAACGTTATATTGATGATATTCAGGATCTCGATGATACTTTTTCCTGAGAAAGAGGCGGTAAGGTGTAACGGCAACTCTTCTTCTGGTGCCTCCAGCTGTATGTTGTAATATTGTGATAAGAGTTGTAGTAGCTGTTCGATGGTGGCGTTGTGGATGGAGAGTTCATTTCGCTTGGCACTGTAGAAGATGGATGCATCGTCCGAGAAAACGTTGATCTCTTCTCCTTTCGCCTTATAATGTATGCGCATGCCCGCACTACAAAGGAGCTGTACGGCAGGCGATACGGGAGTGAAGAGGACTCTGCCTGAGATCACAGAGAGTGTTGTCCCTTCCTCATTTTCCGACACATCGAACACTGTTCCCAGCACTGTGATGCTGGCTGTAGGTGTGGTGACGATAAATGGTTTTGTCTCGTCGCGCGTGACGATGAAACGTATGTCACCCAGCATGGCGACACGACGGTCCTGTTGTCCGAAACGTCGGTCGTAGGTCAACTCCGCACCCTCTTGCATCACAACTTCACTGCGGTCGGGAAGAGTGAACGCATAATTTCCAGACTCAGCCACCAGTTGTCGCGGTCGATTCACTGACATCCATATGCCTATTCCCGACACCAATAGCAACAGGGCAACAGCTGCCACGCGGGCCACAAGTGTCAGATAATGCCCTTTCCTGAATCCCGGAAGTGTATGCGTCAGTTTTTTCCACCCATTAGCAGTGTCGAACACCCCTTGTTGGTAGTGCTGAGCCACAAACCGGACAGAATCATCGATGTCATTTCTGTTTTTTTGCATATGCCGTTTACTAATGCTTTCTGTATATGAGACGCAGAAAAATAAAAAACACTCACCCAATAAGAAAATAAATCACCGTGAAGAAGTAATCAGGCAAAAAAGAAGATGTAGGCGTTGAAATCATTGGCACGTAACGACTGCATGGCGCGGAAGACATGGTTCTCAATGGTCTTTACAGTTAATCCGGTTTGTGCAGCGATCTCTTTGTAGCTCAACCCATCGCGTTTCGCCATCAGGAAGATATGGCGCCGGCGTTCCGGGAGTTCATCGATCATTTTCCAGATGCGAGCTTCCATTTCGCTACGTTCCTCTACCTCTTCGTCCGACAGGAGTTGATCGGGTGCTACCATTTCAAGTGATGTGGTAGGCTTCGCATCGCGAATGCGTGTCAGGCAATTGTTACGGACAGCTTTGTATAAATATGCTTTCACCGATTTTATCGTTGCCAGCTGTTCTCTTTTGTCCCATAGTTTCATGAATATCTCCTGCACCACATCTTCTGCTTCTTCCGTGTTACCCAAGAAATGTAGCGCGTGAAGACACAGTGGCCGATAGTGGGTATGAAAATATTTGGAAAATTGTTTCTCTGATACCTGCATTGACGCTTATTATAGATAAAAAGCCACATCACCCTGTGGAGGGGTGATGTGGTTTAAGCATTCGGTGAATACACCCTTATTCGATTGTGATCGTTCTCTTCTCGCTGCTGCTCCGGAAGGCCAGCTCTATGATTCGCATCACATTACGTGCCTCCTCAGGCTTGACAGCCAGCTCAGACTTTCCGTTGATGGCATCGCGCAGGTTGATGAAATAATCGCGGTAATCACCCGGCTCACTCTCCAGCTTTCCCTGCATCTTCAACCCCCTGTATTCGGCGTTGATTGTACCCCAGATACTCTCCGGCTCACGTCCCCAATCTTTCCCCCGGGGGATGGCTCCACCGTCCAGAGTCGCCTCCTGCACATCCAGTCCATACTTCACAAACGATCCGTTGGTGCCATGTAGCATATAGGTCGGTCCCGGTATGCGACAGATCATGCCTGATTTCAGTGTCGCTGTGAACGATGGGTAGTGTAGACGCACATCGAAATGATCATCCGCTTTGGCCCATTCACGCTGCATGTCGATCTCGGCAGTCACCGCCTCCGGCATGCCGAAGAACCAGAGCGCCTGGTCGATCAGATGTGATCCCAGATCGTAGAAGATACCCGAACCGGGTAGCGGTTGCTCGCGCCAGGCACCGTTGGGGCGTGGATCGGTGCGGTATCGGTCGAAATGGGATTCATAGTCCACGATTTCACCCAGAAAGCCACTATCGAGCAGTTTTTTGACGGTGCGTG
>DURL01000133.1 GCA_012837345.1 Bacteroidales bacterium | reverse complement strand
ATATATCCATCGAAGTTATAGGTGAATGACGTCTATCGTAAAATATGAGTAACATGAGAATGATGAATTACATCACAATATTGTGTGTGGGAATTGGAATTTCATGCTCAACACCCAAACAACCCGCAGCATATGTGAATCCGTTTATATCCACCCAGGGTGATCACGGTCACTGGCCTCCGGCAGCGTTGGTCCCCTTCGGGAAAGTAGAATTATGCCCCGACACCTACCCCGGCAGCCTGACCGCTCACGGTGACCTCGCTCACTCGGGCTATGACTATTCCGATCGTCATATAAGAGGCTTCAGTCATCTTCGCCAGTCAAGCTCAGGAGGAGTAGGGATTTTTGATCGCGCAGGGATTATTTCCATTGTGCCTTTTACCGGGGAGAAAACCGATACGTTCTTTGTCAATCCTGTACTGGAGATCGATAAAACAACGGAAATAGCCCAGGCTGGATATTACTCAGTAGCGTTGATGCAGGATGATATCAAAGCTGAATTTACGGCTACACAAAATGTCGGCATGCACCGCTATACTTTTCCAGAAGGAAGTGATGTGAAGATATTCCTTAATACAGGCAACAGATCACTTGGTATGACGACTCTACAAAAGGATGATCATACAATTGAAGGGTCAGTTAACGGGTACTATTTTGTCCTGAGATCAAAGAGTCCCATCAAACAAATATCGACCTGGGAAGAGCAAGAATTAACCCAGGGCAATTCATTTTCCGGCAGCGCCGGAAACGGTATTGTTTGTGATTTTGGAAAATCTTCGGAGGAAATACTCGTCAAGGTGGGAATATCTTTCACCGGCATGGAAGCTGCATACCAAAATCTGGATAAAGATACTCCCGGATGGGATTTCGATCAAATAAAGGAAAACGCCTTTATCGCATGGAATGAGGTGCTGAACAATATTGAAGTGAAAGGAAAGAACGAAGAAGATAAAACAATCTTCTACACGGCACTTTACCATACCTGCTTCCTGCCTGTGGTTTATTCGGATGTTTCCGGAACATATCCCGGCCTGGATTGTAAAACGCACAAGGCAGAAGGTTACCTGCATCATGGTGGGTTTGCTTTCTGGGATTCATTCCGCACCAAATATCCGCTCTACAGCTTGTTTCAACCCTCGGTATATAAAGAGATCGTTTCTTCTCTTCGCGACCTGTATGTGCAGGCCGGCAATTGGGGACCCTTTCCCGAAAACGACCACCCACCCCACGGTATACTTTACAAAGCTCGTGGAAAAGATGGGTGCAGCGTGCCGTTTTCATGCCGGCACGAACATATGTTGATGGTAATGACAGATGCGTTCATGAAGAACCTTTTCCCAATACAGTTGGAAGAAGTCTATCCCTATATTCGAAAGGAAGCCCTGCTTCAAATGCCTGCACGATACGACACGATCGGATTTATTCCGGCGCGGCCCGACCAGACAGGGGAATATAGCTGGGACAACTGGTGCGTGGCACAACTGGCCACGGAGTTGGGAAATCAATCCGATTATGACTATTTCATGAAACGATCTCATTACTGGAAAAACACATGGGATCAGGATATCCGGTTTTTCAGGGCACGATTGGCAGATGGAACTTGGCTCGATTTCCCCGATGACCCCAAGGAAAACCGGGAGAAATATACTTATGAAGGAAGTAAGTGGCATTGGCGGTGGAATGTGTTACATGATCTGCCCGGTTTGATCGGAGCTTTTGGAGGAAAAGAAGCATTTGTCAGTGAGTTGACCCACTTCTTCGATCATGATTTATACACTGCCGGCAATCAGATTGATTTGCAGGCCCCGTTTCTATTCAATGACGCTGGGGCTCCCTGGTTGACACAAAAATGGGTGAGAAAACTGCTCACCGAGCCTGTCGTACAGCATTACGGAACACACGACTTCTTCCCTGAGCCAATAACTGGGAAGATCTATAAAAACACACCGGATGGTTACCTGCCTGAGATGGATGACGATTATGGATGCATGGCTGCATGGTATGCCATGAGCGCCATGGGGCTATACCAGGTCTGTCCGGGTAATCCCAGATACCATCTCACAGCACCTATCTTTGAGAAAGTAACTATAAATCTTGATCCTAAAGTGTATCCCGGAAGGAGGTTTACGATCAAGGCCCGAAATCTGAATGAAAAGAACATCTTCATTCAATCGGCAAAATTAAATGGGGACTCCTATCATCACGCATTTATCACCCATGAACTCATTACTGCGGGCGGTGAACTCATATTTGAGATGGGGCCTACACCCAATAAAAAGTGGGGCACTGAATAACTTATAAAAAACGGAATAATATTTT